>CALAGR010000252.1 GCA_937891735.1 uncultured Pseudomonadota bacterium
CGACGACGACGACACCGCAGGCGACGACGACGACACCGCAGGCGACGACGACGACTCGGCGATGGGGGCGCGCGCCGATTCCTGGACGACCCGGATCGTCACCACGAACGGCCCTTCCCCCGCGACGGACCTGGTGCAGGTCGGCGGGCTGGTCCACGTCCTCGGCGAAGCGGTGGTGGACTCCATCGACCTGGCGACGGGCGAGTCGGTCGCGAGCTTCGCGCTGACCTCGCCCGGCTCCGCCATCGCCGCATCCTCCGCCAGTGATGGCCTGGTGTACGTGGCGCTGCGGGGCACCGGCCAGATCTCGATCCTGAGCGCGGGCCCGTTCGTGGACATCACCGATGTGAGCACGACCGCGCTGAGCTCGACCGCCGCGTCCATCGACGTGACGTTCACGGCGGGCGACGGCATCGAAGAAGGCACCTGCACCTGGAACCTCGTGCTCGACGGCACGATCACTCTGCAGGGCACGCTGCTGGAGGCCACGGGCGACGCGATCCTCGGCGAGGCCACCACCATCACGGTCCCGGGCACCGAGCTGATCGCCGGAAACCACCGGGTGTTCGTGGTGTGCACCGACGCCGACGGCGACCGGGGTCGCGCCTCGTTCCCCTACTACATGGGCGACCTGTCGGCCCCCGCGGACTTCGCGGTGCAGCCGGCGGACGCACGGGTCCTGGTCTCCTGGACCGACGCCGACGACGAGAACGTCGACCACTACGTGGTGCACTTCTCCGACTCGGAGTTCGCGGTGGGGACCACTCCCACCAGCACGACGACCGACGGCAACACCGCCTCCGGCTTCTCGGTGGCGCTGCCGACCACCCTCGGCGCCACGGTCTCGACCGAGGTGAGCCCGCTCGCCAACGACACGACGTACTGGTTCGCGGTCGCCGCCGTGGACGCCGACGGCGCCGAGGGCCCGCGCACCCAGGTGCTCTCGGCCACGCCCGGCGTCACCGGTGGCGTGGCCGCCATCACCGGCGATCCCGGCTGCTCGTGCAACACTTCCTCCCCGACTCCAGGACCGCGTGGCGTGGCGCTGCTGCTGGCCCTGGGTCTCCCCCTCTTCGCGCTCGCTCGCCGCCGGCCTCGAGGTATCCGATGACGAAGGCCTCCCGCTTCCCCCTCCTGCTGCTCGCCCTGCTCGGGCTCCTGGCCATGCCGGCCACGGCCTCCGCCGGTGACGTCGAGGTGCCCCAGGAGAGCAATAAGTTCCTGAGCGCGGGGCTGGCCTTCGGGTGGGTCTTCCTCGGCGACGACACCGTTCAAGGCGTGTACACCGACAAGGGCCGGTTCGTCACCAAGCTGCACGCCGGTCTGGTGCCCTGGTCGAAGTACGTGCACGTCGAGATCAACGCGAGCATTGCGTTCTCGCAGTTCACGGGCTCCCAGCAGTTCGTGTCTGGCGGCGGCGCGTCGGCGGACTGGGTGATGATGACGCTGTTCCCGCTGGGCGTGGACCTGCTCGTCGGCATCGACCTGGTGTACGAGCAGCCCGTGGTCCCGTACGGCGGCGTCGGCCTGAACTGGACGGTCTTCCGCGAGCACGACCGGACGAGCAAGTGGAACGGCTACCGCATGGGGCCGTCGGCGTTCTTCGGCGCCGCGATCCTGATGGACTGGCTGGAGCACAGCCGCGCCGCCGCGCTGGACAGCAAGTCCGGCATCAACGACGCGTTCTTCACGATCGAGGGCCGGTTCAACGGCGCGAAGACCGTGTTCGAGAACGGCGCAGCCACCACTGGCGGCTTCGGCCTGCAGGGCTGGCAGCTGATGTTGGGCCTCAAGCTCGTCATCTGAGGCTTCGCCCCCCTCAGAGGTTGAGGTGCGTCGCCGCCCCGAGCAGGGCCACTGACACCGCCGCGAACACCGCCCCCTGGCCCAGCCGCCTCCCCGGGCTCTCCGCCGCCGCGATCGACGCCGCCGCCCCGGCCGCCGCCAGCGCGATCAGCGGCAGGAAGTAGTGGTGGCTGAAGTGGTCGATGAACGCCAGGAACGGTGCGTACAACAGCGCCGTGGCCACCAGCACCCGCGCCAGCGTGCCCCGGAACGGCACCGCCACCAGCAGCACGCCGCCCCCCGCCAACCCCCAGATCCGCAGGAACTCCAGCGGCCGCCGCAGCAGCGGCAACGCCTCGGAGTTGTTGTCGAAGTGCTCGGGCACCGTCTCGAACCACAGCGCGAAGAGCCACGCCTCCAACGCGTCCGTGAACACCGCGACCAGCAGCATCACCCCGCAGAACACCGCCACCACCAACCCGAACCGCATCGCCATCAGGGCAGCCCGACGCCGCAGGTCCGGCCGCATCAGCGCCATGGCCCCCGCGGACATCGCCACCACCACCGCCCCCGGATACCGCAGCAGCGTGGCCAGCACCGCCCACATCAGGAACGTGCGCGCCCGCCCCGTCACCAGCAGCAGCGGCGCGACCAGCAGCGCCAGCGCGAACAGGTTGTCGGGGAAGTTCATCGACCCGTCCGACACCATCATCCGACCGTGCTGGAGCACCGCAGCACCGATCCCGATCCCGAGCAGCACCGCGAGCTTGCCGTCGATCTCCGTGGTGGCCGCCTCCCGCGCCGCCACGAGCCCCCCGAGCCCGATCAGCGCCAGGATCGCCAGGAAGATCCCCGACGCCGTCACCATGTGCCCGGAGATCAGCTGCCGGACCGGCGCGAGCTGGTACGTCCACGCCGGCGGCTGGTGCAGCGTGCTCAACCCGTCCGGCGACCGCCCCGACAGCACGAAGTCGGTCGCCACCTCGTCCGCCCAGCGCACGTTCTCCGTCACGTTGAGCAGCTGGAAGGGGTGCATGAACCGGTAGCCGGACTCCCGCGCGAACTCCAGCAGCTCGTCGGAGCTCAGGGCCGTCCACTCCAGCACCGTGACGTCGGCCACCGTGCGGCCCGCCGGCGGCTCGACCTCCAACCGGATCGTCGCGCTGCCCCGGGGCGGCGTGGGCACCACCACCACCGCCGTGGCCGTGCCCCATCCCCAGTACCGCTCCACCGGCCTGTCGATCCCGTCGAGCTTCACGAGCTGGCTGATCTGCTCCTCGAACAGCACGTCCCTGCTGCCTCGCACCCGCACCGTCGTGCCCAGTGGTCCGTGCACCAGGAACGCCACGGGCACGAGCTGGGGCTCCTGCGCGGCGTTGTTCAGCACGAACGGCAGCGGGGACTGCGGCAACACGAACGCCACCCCCGGATCCCACAGCACCGGCCGCCCCGCCGCGTCCGTGGTGGCGCGCACCACCGTGATCGCGCCCGGATCCATTGGCTGATCGATGCCTTCGGCCAGCGACTCGCTGTAGAAGTTCCACGACGAATCGACCGTGATCTCCGAGCCCCAGGACACCGCGCCCGCGATCAGCATCGCGAGCACCACCGGGAAGCCGAAGGTCAGCACCGCGCCGGCCCGGCCGAAGCGCAGCCCCGGGAGCCGACGGCGCATCAACAGCGCGGCCCCCGCCGTCTCCACCGTGCTCAGGGCCAGCAGCGCCGGCCACTCGATCGGCAGCCCCAGCACCCGCAGCACGTTCAGATGAACGACCTGCACGCCGATGTTGAGCCCCACCGCCGCGAGCAGCCACCACGCGCCGTCGAGCGCGCCGTCGGAGACCAGGTCCTTCTTGAGCAGCAGCGGCGCCAGGGCCAGCCCCGGCAGCAGCAGCGCCCCCGGCAACGCCAGCGCGAGCCGCAGCCACTCCAGCGTCGAGACCGACGCGGGCGACGTCGGCCCCTCCATCAGGTGAAGCGGGATCAGCAGGAGCATCGCCCCGAGGAGCACGAGGACGACGTGCAGTGGGCGCAGCATCGCCAGCGATCATAACCGGCGGCCCCCTCCGCCGCCGGTCAGGCCCCCTCGTCCAGCGGCACGAGCCGGATCGAACGGACCGCCGGGGGCGTGCCCGACTCGTGCCCGATGCCGGCGTCCGCCCCCCCCACGTCCGGCACCCGCTCCCACGCCAACGCCGTGGCGGGCCCGGTCGGCGGATCCCCCTTGGCGCCCAGCAGGTCGCTGATCAACGGTCCACGCGGTCCCGTGCGCAGCCACGGCCGCTCCGGACCGGCGCCGCGCACCGCCACGTCCGGACGCGACACCGAGAGCCGCGCCCACCCGGACTCCGTGACGATCCGGTGATCGTCTCCGCCCGGCAGCACCTCCTCGGGCACGAGCGTGGCGGCGCTCCCCGTCGGGAACCGCACCGCCAGCGGCCCCGGCTCCCGGTGCAGGCCCAGCCCCCGGGGCAGCGGCGCCGCGAACCCTTGCGGCCCTCGCATGAGCGGATCGCGCAGCAGGTTCAGGCGCGCCGACACGGGCTCCGCCAGGGGGTGCTCCCCGCTCACCGGCCCCGCCGCCCGGTCCGCCAGGATCGGCCCCACCGCGAGCAGCAGCACGTCCGCGGCGCCGAAAAGGCGCGGCCGCGTGCCCAGCCGGCGCCACCCCGGGTCGTCCGCCCAGGGCCCGTCATCGATCCACGCGTTGATGCCCGCGGCCACCTGCTCCGCCCGCGCCGAGTCCCGATCCGGCGAGGCGCGAAAGGCGCGCTCCGCCCTGCCTCGAAAGCCGAGCAGGCGCACGAACAGGTCGTGCTCCACCGTGTCGAGGTCGCCGGTCAAGGGCCGCCGGCCGAACACCTCCGAGAGCCTGCCGGACCATGTCCGCCGCGCCAGATCCAGGGCCCGCAGCGCGTGGGCCGCCGCCACCACCCCATCGATCAGCGGCACGTCCGCGTCGTGCTCCGCCTCGATCTGCCAGCGCCCGTCCCCCCACCGCGCCCGGGCCGGCGCGCGCAGGCCGTGCACCCGCACCTCCCCCGCCAGGCGGGCCAGCAGGCGGCGACCAAGCCGCAGCCGGGCCGTCATCGCTCGGGCATCGCGGCTCGCGCGAGGGTCACGTCGAAGGGGGGCTCGTCGTCCCGCCCCACGGTCAGGATCACCGGCTCGCCGATCACGCCCAGGGCGCGGCTGAAGAACTCGAAGCGGATCATCCAGCGCGTCGAGCGTCCGTCGATGGCGAGGATCCGATCCCCGGGCCGCAGCCCCGCCCGCTCCGCCGGCAGGTCCGGCAACAGCCCCCGGATCCGCACGCCGTCGGGCTCGAAGTCCACGACCACCCCCAGGCCCCCTCGCTCTGCATGGGCCCGCTCGATCCGCGCGCGCTCGTCCACCACGACGAAGGTGAGCCCCACCACGTCCTGCGCCATCGCCGTCTGCACCGACACCAGATCGGAGAAGCCGTAGTCCCGTTCGCCCGCCTGCACCATGAGCCGACCCAGGGGCACATCCAGCATCGTGAAGCGACCCGCGTCGTCCGTCTCGGCGCGGCGCGCGGGTCGCTGCCCCGCCAGCCGGTTGCCCGCCGGCCCGTCGTCGATGGCCGCGATGAACACGAACATGCCCGGCAGGGGCGCTCCGTCGGGGGCGGTCACCGTGCCCGAAAGCGTCGCCCCGACGTTGGTCTTCAGCGCCGCGAACTCCGCCGGCCGCTCCCGGGTCAGCACGAACCACGCGGTGGTCACCTGGGCCTTCGAGCCCAACAGGGGCGCCACGCGGTACCGCCCCGGGCTCAGCCCGTCGAAGAGGAACTGCCCCTCGCTGGCGGCGCGCACCGTCGCCACCGGCGCGTCGTCCTCCGCGGGATAGTCGGGCACCCACGGCTCGGGCCAGACGCGGTCGACCGAGGCGCGGGGGTGGAACAGCGCGATCACCGCCTCTGCCACGGGCCGGCCCGTGCGGGCGTCGGTGATCTCGCCGCTGATCCGCCCGGTCTCGTCCGCATCGACGACGGTCTGACCCGGCGCCATCGCCATCACGCCGTCCTGGGCCTGCGCGGGCACGGCGATCAGCACCAGCAGCACCAGCAGCAGCCTCACGGCCACGCCCCCGGGAGCACGAAGTCCTCGCTGTGCACCACGGACGACAGCGGCTCCGGCGCGTCGGGGGAGTGCACGTCCCCGATGAGGAAATGCAGCGCGTCCGGGTACGCCGTGGCGAACAGGTTGGCGTTGCCGGGCTCGTTCTCGAACTGCGCGACGAGGGTCGCCTGGGCCGCGGCGGCGATGATCGCCTCCTTGAAGTCCCGGTCCGACTGGGCCAGATCCCCCCGCATCGCCAGCGCAGCGCGCTCGTTGAGGGGGAAGTCGTGCTGCTGCAGACTGAGCCGGGTGCCGATCCCCATCGTCGGCTCGGCGCGGCTGGTGGCGTACCAGACCACGGCCCCCGCCGACACGACCGCGTTCACGAGGTCCAGGGCGCCCGGGGCCGGCGTGTCGTAGACGCAGTAGGCGCTGGTGAAGTAGCGGTCCGACCAGTGCTTGACCAGCGCTGCGTTCAGGGCGGGGCCCCCGAGCCCCCAGGGCGCGAGGGCGTCGGTCACGAAGTAGCCGAACTCCTCGGGCGTGATCTGCGGCAGGGCCTCCCTCAGCGCCGCGATGCCCTCCAGCGCCGGATCCGCGCCCGCCGCGAAGTCCCGCAGGACCGCCAAGTGCCGGCCGCCGGTCCTGAACAGCGTGCCGTCGAGGTCGAACACCAGAAGGGGCATGCCGCCATGGTCCAGCGTGTGGGCGATGCGTTCGAAGATCTCGGCGAGGAGCGGGTGACCCATGAGGGGAGTATCCCTCCTCTGGCGCGCTCGTCCCCCCCTCGGTATGTTCCGCGTCACCTGGGAGTGACCGAATCCATGCTCGAATCAACGACCTCTCGCACCCGCCGCGCCTGGCTGCTCTCTCTACTGCTCGCGCTGACCGTGTCGGTGCCTGCGCTGTTCGCGACGTTGTCGCCCACCTACGCCCAGGACGCGCCCGCCGGCGACGGCTCGGTAGCGACCCAGCCCCTCGGCGACGACGACGACAGCGCGGACGACGACGACTCCGCCGGCGCCGACGACTCCGCGATCGCGGCCCCGGCCATCGACCCGCCGCCCGAGCCCGAGCCCGCTGCCGCGCCGGTCAAGGCGAAGAAGAAGGCAGGGATCGCGGACTCCGCCGAGAGGTTCGCCCCCATCGCCCTGCTTCTGCTGGTCGTCAGCATCGTCCTGGCCCGCCTGCCCGCGGTCGAGGGCGTGGACCACAACCGCGCGTTCCGGTGGCGACGCGTGGCCAACTGGCTGCCCCTCGGGCTGACCTACGCGTTCCTGTACATGGGCCGCTACAACCTCAAGGTCAGCAAGTTCGAGTTCGAGAACATGCAGGACCCGCTGGGCGGCGCCCTCATGGGCAACGACGACTTCGGGTTCATCTTCGGCGTCGGCACCGTGGTGTACGGGTGCAGCTTCCTCATCAACGGTCCCCTGACGGACCGGATGGGCGGCAGGTTCTCGATCCTGATGGGTGCGGGCGGCGCGCTCGCTGCCAACCTGGTGATGGGCCTGTGTGCCATCTCCCTGAAGACCCACGGGTTCATGAGCGACGCGATCGCGTCGCACTTCGTGGCGCTCTTCTCGTTCCTGTACGCCGTCAACATGTACTTCCAGAGCTTCGGCGCGGTGGCGATCGTCAAGGTGAACGCGCCCTGGTTCCACGTGCGCGAGCGGGGCGTGTTCGGCGCGATCTTCGGGATCCTGATCTCGCTGGGCATCTACTTCGCCTTCGACATCGGCTACATGATCCTCGGGGCCTTCGGGCTGGAGTGGGTGTTCCTGGTGCCCGCGGCGCTGCTCGGGATCTTTGGGCTGATCGACTTCTTCATCGTGCGGAACACCCCCGGCGAAGCAGGTCTGATCGACTTCGACACGGCGGACGCGAGCTCCGGCGACGACGGCCCGCGGCTGCCGGCCGTGCAGGTCTTCAAGATGATGCTCAGCAACCCCATCATCCTCACGATCGCGCTGATCGAGTTCTGCTCGGGCTTCCTGCGGCAGGCGATCATGCAGTGGTACCGGACCTTCGCGAAGCAGACGGACCTGATCCTCGGCCTCAAGCACGACTTCGTGTACGAGAACTGGGGGATGCTGCTGTGCTGCGCCGGGATCCTGGGCGGGCTGACGGCCGGGGTGATCTCCGACCGCGTATTCCAGAGCCGACGGGGCCCCGTCGCGTTGCTGCTGTACGGCTTCATGTTGGCCGGGGCCATCACCCTGGCCTTCATCTACGACGCGAGCTCGCTGTTCACGGTGCCGGGCCTGGCGCTGGGCAGCGTGACGCTGTGGCCGGAGTTCCAGTTCTTCCCGCAGGCCTGGCTGGTGGTCGCCATGTCGATGGCGGTGATCGGCGTGCACGGCATGCTGAGCGGCACGGCGTCGATGGACTTCGGCGGCAAGAAGAACGTAGGCATCGCCGTCGGCATCATCGACGGCTTCGTGTACCTCGGCACCGGCGTGATGTCCTTCACCTACGGCGCGATCCTGCCCAAGGAGAGCTTCGACGCGGCGGGCAACCTCACCGGAGAGGTGCTCGAGCCCCGGAACTGGCTCGGCTGGCCCGTGGCCATGATCCCCATCGCCGGGGTGGGCCTGCTGCTGTGCACCCGCGTGTGGAACGCCAAGCCGAAGGGCAAGGGCGGCCACTGATCGGCGCGGGGCAGGTCCCTACATCGACTTGAGATCGACCACGGCGGTTTGCGCGTACATGATCCACTCGGACGGATCGGCCTGGCCATCGCGGTTGCAGAAGCCGTTGTCGAACATCGTCGCGACGAGCTCGACGATCTCCTCGTGCTGCTTCGCGTCCTTGAGGGCCTCGTCGAGGATCTTGAGGGCCCGGACCGTGTAGTTCACGAAGTCGTTGGGGTTGTGGGCCTCGGGATCGAGGAACCCGTTGTCGAGCATGGACTGGACGATGGGGCGGCTGCGCATGCCGGCACAGTAGTCAGGGTCGGCGGCGAGTTCCAATCCCCCAGATGCACGACAACACCAGCAGGAGCGCCGCGCCGGGCCCCTGCGGGGGAGCGGTCGCGCACGCGCAGCCTCCGGGCCAGGTCGGCAGGTCGCTGCCGTCGCAGTCCTCGTCCCGACCGTTGCCCGGCACCTCGGCCGCCCCGGGATGCACCGCCGTCGCCCGGTCGTTGCAGTCCAGCGCCACCCCCGCGCACGCCTCGCCCACCGGGAAGCCGTCCCCATCCGCGTCGAAGTCCTCGTCCGTGACGCCGTCGCAGTCGTCATCGAGCCCGTTGCACAGCTCCACAAAGCCCGGCCCCGCCTCGGCCCGCGCGTCGTCGCAGTCCCCGGCGCAGAGCAGCACCCCGTCCCCGTCGGCGTCCGTCTCGTCGGCCCGCAGGACGCCGTCGCAGTCGTTGTCGGCGCCGTCGCAGAGCTCCCGGTCCGTCTGCCACTCCCGAGGCGAGCGCGACGGGCGGATCGCGGGGTTGCTGTCGTCGCAGTCGCCCGCGCACACCATGACGTTGTCGCCGTCCGCGTCGATGCAGTCCGTAGCGGCGTCGATGCAGGCCGCGCGGCGGTCGTCGCAGTCATCCAGCCCCGGCACGCCGTCCCCATCGGCGTCGCTGAAGGGACCCGAGGGCAGCGAGTACACGGCCCCCGCGCCCAGCCCGCCGTCGGGGTGATCCAGGCCTGGCGCGCCCACGAGCACATCGTCCAGACCGTCGCCGTCCCGATCCCCCCAGATGGCCAGCCGCGCCCCGAGCTGCTCGCCCTCCTGGCGCCCCTCGAAGACCACGTCCGCGACGTCCACCACGTCCAACAGCCCCACGAGGGCGCCGGGCGCGAAGGCCGTGTCGCCGCGCAGGAACGCCACCCGGCCCGGACGGTGCGTGTCCCCGAGCTCGGAGGGCGCCCCGGGCATGCCGATCAGCAGATCGGGCCAGGGTCCCGCCGGATCCGTCCAGCGCACGAGCTCCAGCGCGACGCCCGCTTCGCTGCCTTCGGGTCCCGCGAGCTCCCAGCCCGTCAGATCCGCCAGGGGCCACTCGGCGAAGTCGGTGGTCCCGGCGAACCAGTCCAAGCCGGGCTCGATGGGCAGGAAGACCACCCGGTCCGACGCGGGCAGCCCCAACAGGATGTCGTCGCAGCCGTCGCCGCCCACGTCCGGCACCTGCCTGACGCCCATGTCCCAGGACGGCGCGAGCCCCGTGATGGTGACGAGGGGGCGGTGATCTTCGAGGACCCCGGCCCAGGGCCGCTCCCCGGGCGTGTTGAAGAGCACCTGGAGTTGGCCGGCGCCCGTGGAGCACCCGTTCGTGACCGTGGGATCGCAGCCCACCACCAGATCCGGCGCCCCGTCGCAGTTCCAGTCCGCCTCGGCCCGGACGAACGAGCCCAGCGCCCGGTCCGCCGTGCCCACCAGCTTGACCGCGCTGGTCACCGCGTCGGGCGAGTGGTCCGCCTGGCCCCAGTAGATCCGCGCCGCGCCGAAGTGCTCCAGGGACAGGAAGTTCCAGGCCCGGTTGGTGGGATCGCCGGCGACGATGTCGTCGAAGCCGTCCAGGTCCAGATCCGCCACCGACACCGTCCAGCCGTTGTCGTTGAACGTGTCCGTGGGCCGAAACGCCTTGCCCTGGCAGAAGCCGCTGCTCTCCAGGTCCCCGTCCGGACACGGCCCCGGCTCCTTGCCGAGCCACGTCCAGACCCGACCGCCCGTCTCGATGCCCGTGGGTCCCGTGGCGACCAGATCGTCCCGGCCGTCCCCGTTGATGTCGCCGGTGGCCAGCGCGTGCCCCGCCCGTAGCGGGAAGATGTCCGTGGTGGTGCCGAAGACCATCACGTCGTCGCTGTCGATGAGCCGCGGCAGCTGCTGCACGGGGCGATACACGTAGCCCCAGCCGTGCTCCCCGACGAAGCCCGAGGCGCCGTGCGGCCGCCCCACCACCAGGGCGTGCTCGTCGCCGGGGCTGCGCACCACCGTCATGGACTCGGGCAGGCCGACCCCCGTGTCCCCCACCAGCAAGAGGAGATCGTCCGTCGCCGGCAACACCCGGGCCTGGCCCAGCAGGGCCGGCGCCAGCAGCAGCAGCCAGGCGAGACCCGCCCGACGACGACGGCGCAGCAGCAGGAGCGGCAGCAGCATCCACAGGCAGGAGCGGCCTTCTTGACCCCGCGTGTCGCAGGCGCACCCGCCGCGCCACTCCACCGCGCCGTCGCAGTCCGCGTCGTCGATGCCCTCGCCCTCGTCGGCGCCGGGGTTCCTCCAGGGGTCCGCGTCGTCGCAGTCCAGGCGCTCCGCGGGCAGCTCCGAGCACGCCGCGCGATCCGCGTCGGGGTAGCCGTCGCCGTCTGCGTCGAAGTCCTCGTCGACGAGCGAGTCGCAGTCGTCGTCGATGCCGTTGCACAGCTCCGCCGAACCCGGCCACCGGCTCGGATCCGCGTCGTCACAGTCCCCCTCACAGGGCCGCGCGCCGTCGCCGTCGCTGTCGAGCTCGGGCACGTCGAGGTCGTCGAGCACGCAGTCGTTGTCTCGGCCGTCGCACCACACCTCGTCCAGGGCCGAGGAACGCAGGGGGTCGTCGTCGTCGCAGTCGCCGGCGCAGGGCGACAGGCCGTCCAGATCCGCGTCGCGCTCCCCCACGTCCACGGCGCCATCGCAGTCCTGGTCCTGCACGTCGTCGCACACCGGCGGCGCCCCCGGATAGACGCTCGCGTCGAAGTCGTCGCAGTCCACCCCCAGCAGCACGCCGTCGCGGTCCAGGTCCAGCGTCAGCCCGAACACCGCGCCGGCCTCCAGGCCCCCCACGTCGTCGTCCCGCAGCGGCGATGCGAGCAGCAGCCGGTCCGCCGCCGCGATGGTCCGCACCCCCAGGTAGCCGCTGGTGGTGGACGGGTTGCTCGGATAGCCCTCGTACTCCTGCCGGCCCTGCAGCTCGATGAGCGCCACGTCCTCGCCGATCACCCGGCACGGCGCAGGCGCGCAGACCTCGTCGAACAACAGGCCCAGGGCGTTGCCGTCGTAGATGAAGGTCCGCCCCGCCCGGGGCCCCACCGAGTCGATCACCGTGCCGTCGCCGTCCGTCCACAGCGGGCTGGTGACGACCAGATCCTGGACTCCGTCGCCGTCCACGTCCGAGCCGTGCACCCACATCCCGAAGTTGCCGTCCTCGAGGGCGACGCCTTCGAGCCGGACCGCCGCGTCCGCGGTGGACTGGTCGTAGCGGCTCTGGATGTCGGGTCGCAGGCCCACCACGCCGCCCACCCCCAAGAGGAACCAGGGGGTGCCGACCCACAGCGCCGGCCGGGGCTGGTCGAAGGCGTGCACCGCGATGGGCAGCCCCGCGGCGCGCACGTGTCCGTGGTGCAGGAGCAGGTTCGCGGTCAGCGCGTCCCACCCGAGGATCGGCGGAGGCGCGGTGGGGCTGTAGGACACGAACCCCGACAGGTCGTGCACCAACACGACGCTGCTCACCGCCGCGATCAGGAGCTCATCCTCGCCGTCCCCGTCCACGTCGGCGGCCTGCAGCGCGCGGCCCACGGAGCCCGAGTCGGCGGCGCCCGATCCCGTGATCTGCAGCCCCGCGTCGAGCACCGACAGCACCACTCCGCCCGCCATCGACCCCAACCCGGCGCCGAAGACGAGGGCGCGCCCGTCCCCACCGCTCCAGTCCGGCTCGCCGATGACCAGGTCGTCGTGACCGACTCCGTCCACGTCCCCCGCGATGGCCACCGCCGCGCCCATGCGCCCAAGCTCGACGCCGAGCACCGACAGGTCTTCGTCGATGCCCGCCTGCAGCAGGCAGGGCCCGGGGCACCCCGAGGGCAGCGGTCCGTGAAACACCCGCGCCGTGCCCGCCCCCAGCAGCTCGTCCGGCGCGCCCACCACCAGCGAGTCGCAGGCGCCGCCCAGATCGCCCACCGCCAGCGCGACGCCGAAGCTGTCGTCGATCCCGTCGATGCGCAGGTCCGCAGACGTCGTGTCGAGCACCCCGGGCTGGGTGGGGGCGGGCCACGCGTCCTGCGGGTCCAGCAGATGCAACCAGATCCACACCGACGCCGGGCTGCTCGCGGCCAGGACCAGATCGTCGGCCACGCCGTCGCAGTCCAGGTCCCCCAGGGCCATCGTCCGACCCAGGCGCACCCCGTCGTCCACCCCGTGCAGGCGGTCCAGATCCCCCAGGCGGAGCTTCAGGGGCGCGGCCGCGGCAGGGCTCGCCATCAACAGGACCAGCGCCGCGACGAGGGGTCTCAGAACCGGAGCTCCGCGGCCACCCGGATCCGCACGTGGGGACCGATCCCGGCGAGGGCCCCGAACAGGCCCGTGGCGGAGATCCCCAGCCGCCGCGTGCGCTCGGGCGTCACCACCAGCCCGCCGCCCACGTCGAACCCCGCGGTGACGTCGCGGATCGTCACCGGCTGCCCCTCCAGGTTGCCCGCCGGCCAGAAGAGCAGGAACCCGGCCTCCGCCATGGGCCGGAACGTGCCCCGCGACACCTCCGCCCGCAGCCGCGGCGACAGCTCGAACGTGGAGCAACAGACCGTCTTGCCCTCCGGCGGGGCCCGGGGCGTGATGGCCCACTGGGCGCTCAGGCCCGCCCGCAGCAGCCAGTGAATGGGCACCCAGAGCGCCGCTTCGAGCCCGCCGTAGTGCAGCGCGTCCTCGCGGATCCGTCCCTGGCCCCGGTACGTCACGCCCAGGGCGATCCGGGCCCGTCGGCCGAACTGGTCGGCCTGGCTCGTCTGCGCGGTGTAGACGCCGACCTTCGCCGACACGACGTCCAGCCGGGTGAGGGGGCGCTCCTCCCGGGCGCGGTCCTCCCGGGTCGCGATCAGCACGCCCCAGGGCACTCCCCGCTCCGCCAGCGCGCCCAGCACCGCCGAGGCGGCCACGTCCGAGCCCGAGCCCCCCGCTTCGATCACCCGCAGGCCCGCGTCCAGGCCCGCCTGATCCACCAGGGCCAGCGCCGCGACTCCGTCCCGCAGCGGCACCGCATCCAGCTGCACCCTGCGCGACCGGGTCCGCCCATCCTGGGTGACCTGGATCAGCCGTGGGCCCACCCGCACGTCCACCACGCCCACGCCGTCCTTCATGGGGACCAGCCGGCCATCGACGTGCACGGCCAGCGCGCCGAGCACCACCACCCGCGCCCGGGGACGCAGCAGCACCGCCTCCTTCGCGGCCAGCAGCGCGTCGTGCACGATGGGCTGGAAGAGGTCGTTGAACGGGACCTGGAAGTCCACCAGCGCGGCGCGCTCGAAGGCCGCGCGGGACTCGGCGCTGCGCCCCTCCTGGAACTGCGTCGCCCCCGTCAGGAAGTGCAGGGTCGCGAGGAAGGCGTCGTCCAGCGGCTCGCCCGCGCAGGGCAGGGCCGCCGCGATCCCGACGAGAGCGGACAGGGCTTCGTCGTTGCGCCCGAACGTCAACAGACCGGAGACCGCCTCCAGCTCCGCCGCGAGGGACGCCGCGGCGCGGGACGTGGCGCCTTCGGGGCAGGCCTGCCGAGGGGCCGGGCCGAGCCATCCGTCGTCGCCGAGCAGGGTGGTCCAGGGCGTGAGGGCGTCGACCTCGAAGCGGCCCGCTCCGTTGGTCAGCAGGATCCGCGACGCCTTGCGGGCGGCCCTGGCTGGATCCGAGCCGTCGTCGTGCACCAGCAGCAGCTCACCTTGCGCGTCCTGGGCCACCGCGAGGGCGGGCAGGAGCAGCGCAAAGACCGCCGCTAGGGCACCAGCACGCAAGGATCGGTCCCCCGGGGATCGACCAGGAGCTGCATCTGGCCCGCGACTCGCTCCCACGTGCATCGGCTCGTCCCTCCGCTCTCCACGCGGATCCGCGTCGTGGCGAGCACGCCGCCCTCCTTGTCCAACAGGCGCACGTCATGCTCGCCGGCGGACAGACGCATCCGGTCGGGGGTCCGAACAGAGCCCTGCCAGACGACCTCGACCGTGCCAGAGGGTAGCAAGGTGAAGTGCACGGTCCCGCGGGCAGAGCCGGGGGTCGTCGTGCCCGCGGCGGCGGGGGTCGGATCCGCCGCCCTGGCCGGCGTG
>CALAGR010000253.1 GCA_937891735.1 uncultured Pseudomonadota bacterium
CCAGCCCGAGGATCAGCGGCACCACGGCCTCGCCGCTGCCCGCGAAGGAGCCGGCTTCGCCGTACCGGCGCACCGCGCGCTCGGCGCCTGCGGCGTGCAGGCAGCGCTCCACCAGCTCGTTCCACCTCCAGCCGATCCGGCCGCCGGACACGCCCGCCTGGAGCTGCTCCAGATCCTGCAGGGTCATCCGGATCTCGCGCCACGTCAGGCTCTGGGCGTGCAGCGTGGATTCGGCGGTGTCCAGGGACGCGACCAGGTCCTCGGCTCGGGCGATCGCCTCGATGTCCGCCAGGGATGCACCATCGACCACCGTCTCGGCGAGTCGCACGAGGCCCCGGGCCGCCCGAGCCGCCTGCTCGGACGCGGCCAGACCGGCCAGGGTGCGCACGTCGAGCATCTCCTGCACGGGGCGGATCAGCCGCCCCAGCGCCGCCGCGGCGTGCAGATCGAGGCTGCCCCCGATCTCGGGGAGACGCAGCACCTCGGTGATCCCGATGGGCGCCCCCTGGGCGTTCTTGACGAGGCTGGCCCGGAGCTCCACCTGACGCCGGGCGCCCGAGGCGGTGATCACGGTGACCTCCTGCTGGAGCCCGCCCTTGATCATGATCGTGCCGAACAGGCTCTTCCAGGCGACGCCGTCGAGCTGCAGCACGTCTTCGTGGATCACCTTGCCCACCGCGTGCTCGGCGGTCCGTCCGTCCAGCGCCCGGGCTCCTTCGGACCACGCGAGCACCCGTCCGGAAGTGTCCATGGACACCACGGCGAGCTCCGCCACCGTGCCCACGTGATCCTTCAGGGACGGCACCTGGTCGAGCTGGGAGCGGTACTTCTCCACGCTCTGCTGGGCGGCGCTCTCGATCTCGGCCTGGGCGATCTCGGCGGCCTGCTCCAGGTCCTTCTTCTCGTTCCTGAAGTTCTCAGAGATCTTCGCGAGCTCCACCTCGGAGCGTTCCTCGGCCGCGAGGATGTCCTTGTGAAGCTGATCCTCCAGGGTCTTGCGGTCGTTGGCGGCCTTCTTGGAGAAGGCCTCCATCTCGTCGCGATGGTCCTCCTGGAGCCGGGCGCGCTCGTTGCCGAAGTCCTCTTCGGCCTTGTCCAGCGCGGCCTCGGCCTCCACGAGCCGGTCCCGCAGCTCGTCGAGCCGGGCGCCGCCGTCCTTGCTGATGCCTTCGAGGTCGGTGAGGCGGGCGGATGCCTTGGCGAGCTGTTCCTCCCGCTCCAACAGCCGTGCCTGCGCCTGCTCGAGCTGGCTACTCGCGTCGGCCGCCGCCGTCCGGGCGTCCGCCAGGTCCTGGGCGTCCTTCTTGGCCCGCTCGGTGGCCGCATCGGCTGCCGCCTTGCTCGCCTCGGCCGCGGCGTCGGCCTTCTTCTGGAGCGCCGCGAGGGCCTTGTCCGCGTCCTTCTGAGCCGCTGCGAGGGCCTTGTCGGCTGCCTTGGCTGCCTTTTCGGCGTCGCCGTGGGCGGTCTTGACCTGGGCCTGGGCGTCCTTGCCCGCCTGCCGCGCCGCCTCGAGGTCGGCCTCCAGGGCCGCGATGCGATCCTTGAGGGCGTGCACCTCGGCGTTGGCGAGCTCGGCCTGCTCCCGGGCGGAGTCCAGCTCGGCGTCGCGCTCCTTCAGATCGTCGGCGTGCACCTCGCGCTCGCCGACGAGCGCCGCCTCCAGCGCGGCGACCCGGTCCTGGGCCTCCCCCGCGGCCTCCTCGGCGAGATCCAGCTGGCCCCGCAGGTCCGCGATCTGGCCCGCAGCGGCCTCGCCGGTGGCCTGGGCCGCGTCCAGCGCAGAGATCCTGGCCAGGAGCGAGGAGATCTCCGACTCCATCGCGCCCTTGGAGACCACGGTCTCGCGCAGCTGCGCCTCGAGCTCCGCGGCGCGCTCAGCGACCTCGTCCTTGGCGCCGCCGGCCGGGACGAGCACGGTCAGGCGGGCCAGGGGAACGCCGCCCTCGCCGTCGAGCCGATGCTGCACGAAGGACAGGACCTCGCTGCCACCGTCCGCACGGGCCAGCTCGATCTCGGCCTGGAACTTCGCCTGCTCGCCGTCCACCGCCTCGTCGATGGCGCGGGTGAGGATCTCCCGCTCGCCCCGGGCGAAGAGGCCGCTGAGGGGCCGGCCCTGGAGCTGTTCCTCGGTGTGGCCCAGGAGCCTCACGGCGCCGGCGTTCCACGCGAGGATGGAGCCCGTGGCGTCGGTCAGGATCACGCCCTCGGTCAGGTGCTGCAGCGTGCGCTGAAGGAGCCCCACCCACTGCTCGAGGGTGGACTGGGTCGTCACGTCCAGCCCCATGGCGATGTAGCCGATGGTGGGCTTCTTGCCGTGCCGGAGGCGCGAGGTGTACCAGGCGATGGTGCGCTGGCCGCCGTCCTTGCACTGCACGAGCAGCTTGGAGCCCGCGATGTGCTCGTTGCGGCGCCACCCGTCGTGGAGGTCCCGCACCCGCTGGGCGTACGCGTCGCCGTGGGGGTAGAAGTGGCCGATCAGGGCTTCGACGTTCGGGCAGTCGCCCGTGTCGTACCCGGTCAGCTCCCGCAGGGCGCGGTTGGCCAGGACGATCTTGTATTCGAGGTTGACGATGTAGACGAGGAGGGGCGACTTCTCGAGGACCACCCGGACGATCGCCTCGGGCTCCGTCGGGTCCGCGTCGGTCCGGGCGGGGGTGGCCGACCCGGGATCGCGATACACGTTGAGCTTCATCGACACCTCGTCGAGCCCGGCTGAGATGGGGCCCGCCCGGCGGACGCGGGGGGTGTCAGCCTATGGCAGGGGCCCAATGAGGTCAAACCTGAGGCCCCCCTCACAGACGCCCTGCCGCGGCGAGGATCGCGGCCACGCCGTCGGAGGACGCCGGGAAGACGCCGTGCTCCGTGACCAGTCCGTCCACGAGGCCCGCGGGGGTCACGTCGAAGGCAGGATTGCGGACCGGGCAGCCGTCGTACACCGTGCGCACCCGACCGAAGCCGCCGTCGTCGGTGGCCCCCCAGGTCCACCGGACCTCGTCGCCGTCCCGCTCCTCGATGGGGATGTCGGCCCCCGTGGGGCAGTCGGGGTCGATGGTGGACGACGGGAGCGCCACGTAGAACGCAAGGCCCAGGTGGCGCGCGATCACGGCCCGCCCGAACGTGCCGATCTTGTTGGCGACGTCGCCGTTTCGGGCCACGCGATCCGAGCCCACGATGACCACCTGGAACGCGCCCTGCCGGGCCATGTGCCCGAACGCGTTGTCCGCGATCACCGCGTGGGGCACCCCCTCGCCGGCGAGCTCCCAGGCGGTGAGGCGGGCGCCCTGGCTGCGGGGGCGCGTCTCGTCCACCACCACGTGCACGCTCTTGCCGTCCCGGCGGGCGCGGTAGACCGGCGCCAGGGCGGAGCCCCAGTCCACGAACGCGAGCCAGCCGGCGTTGCAGTGGGTGGCCACCCCCACGCCGTCCTCGAGCAGGGCCGCGCCGTGGTGGCCGATGGCCTCGCACGCCGCCGCGTCCTCGTCGGCCACCGCCTGGGCCTCGGTGAGGGCGGCGTCCCGGGCATCGTCGGGGCGCTCGCCGCCTCCCGCGGCCTGCGCCGCCGCGAGCACCCGGCCCAACCCGTAGAACAGGTTCTGGGCCGTGGGCCGGGTGTCGGCGAGGGTGCGGTGGGCTTGCGCCAGGTAGGCGTCGAAGTCTCCGTTCGGGGCTTGCCGCGCCGCCAGGGCGAGGCCGTAGGCCCCTGCCGCGCCGATGGCGCCGGCGCCCCGGACCACCATCGTCCGGATGGCCCGGGCGACCTGGAGATGGTCGTCCATGGAGACGCGCGAGAAGGTGTGCGGCAGAACGGGCTGGTCGATGAGGACGAGCTGACCGTCCTTCCAGTCCACGGTGCGGTAGGGGGTTCCATCGACGAGCATGAGCGACAGGATACGGGCGGCCGGGCCTCAGGGCTCGGGGTGGTGCGTGATCAGTTCACTGGTCGGCAGGCTCACCGGGCTGCGCTCGGGTTCGACGAAGGGGCGGGGGCGCACGCCCATGCGCAGCGCCTCCTCGCCACACCGGAACCGCAGGTAGCCCAGGTACTGGTCGTGAAACCACTCTTCGAAGGACCAGTCCGCGCGCCCCTCGAAGATGTGTCGGTAGTTCTCGTCCCCGTACTCGCGCCCCGTGATCCAGTCGCGCACCACGACGTTGCGGCCGTCCCACATGCCGTACTGGCTGTTGCCGAAGGACCAGGAGCCCAGGTTGACGTACCGCTTGCCGCCCTCGGTGGTCACGACCCCGGGGATGTGGGAGTGCCCGCAGATCACCATGTCGTAGCGATGGTCCCGCTGCAGGTGCTGCAGCACCGGCCGCGTCAGGCCCATGGGATCCCCCAGACAGCCTCGGGTCCAGAACGTGATCATGTCGTGCAGGCCCCGAGCCATGTCCGGCTTGCCCAGCCGGGGGCCGATGCGCCGCAGCAGCCGCGACAGGCGGGACAGCTGCAGGAACAGCACGTGGGCGATCCGGTTGCTGACCGTGTAGTGCTCCCGCAGGGGCAGCCGCACGAAGGTCTTGAAGATGGACTCGTAGCCCATCCAGACCCGCGCCCAGAAGGCCGAGCTCTCGAAGTTCTCGCCGACGTACGTGTCGTACTCGTAGCCGTGCAGGGCGAGGATGTGGCTGTCCACGACGACCTTGTCGCACAGCTCCCACTTCAAGAAGTCCCGGAACAGCACGATGTCCGGGTCGTGGTTGCCGTACACGTAGATGACGCGCATCCGATCCGCGAGGCGGGTCAGTCGGGTGAGCACCTCCCGATGGGCCCGCAGGATCCGCTCGAAGTACCAGGCCTGGTCGAAGTCCAGGGCGTCGCCCACGATGACGAGCGCGTCTCCATGGGTCTCCACGTGGTCCAGGAACGCGAGGAAATGGTCGTCCTTGGCCTGGAAGATGTCCGCGTGCGAGCCATCGCCCATGTGGATGTCGGACACGAAGAAGATGCGCCGGGCGGTGGCCACCGGGGGCAGGGTCATCGTCTGGACGAGGGGAGATCGGTGATCCATGCGCGATGGCAGTGTAGCCTCCGGCGCGTGCGCAGACCCCTCACCGCGGCCCCAGCGGCCCCGATCCTGCTCCTGCTGGCGCTGGCGTCGGGGTGCATCGCGCTCACGGATGCGTTTCCGTACCGCCTGCTCGGCGACGACGACGACTCGGGGGACGACGACGACTCGGGGGACGACGACGCGGGGGACGACGACGACATCACGCCCTGCGACACCTCCTGGTTGGTGGAGGGGGAGGGCGACGTCAGCTTCTCGTTCCAGGTGGAGCCGCTGCTGCTGCTCCGCTGCGACCCGTGCCACACGGTGCAGGACCTGGGCGGAATGCGCCTGTCGACGGGGGGGCACGACGCGCTCGTCAACGAGCCCAACCTGCTCGGTTATGGCGAGGACATGCCCCGCGTGACCCCGGGGGAGCCCGAGGAGAGCTACGCCCTGCACAAGATGTTTGGCTGCGCCCCGCAGGACCCCACCTGGGGCTACTACGGGTCCGAGATGCCGCCCCCCATCGGCGAGGTCGTGCCGCTGACCACCGACGAGCTGCTGCTCCTGTACACCTGGGTCCTCCAGGGCGCCCTGGACAACTGAGCGATGCGGCTCCCAGTCCTGCTCCTGCTCCTGCTCCTGCTCCTGCCTGGGGCCGCCCTCGCGGACGTGACCCTGGGCGGCGTGCGCAGCGCCGGGCTGTCGGCCGAGGCGTGGGGCAAGGGCGATGGGCAGGGCGTGGTGATCACGGGCTCGTCATCCACGGACTGGCGGTTTCGGACGGCCCGCTCCGCCCGGGACGAGGTCGTGCGGTGGAGCCCGCTCTGGCAGTCCTTCCGGTTCTCCATCCGCGACGACGGACCCCGCCGACGCATCGCCTTCGAGTCCTCCTTTCGGGGGGGCACGGATCTGGCGCGCGGCGGCTTTTCGGCCGAGGTGCTGACGGCCTACGTGGACATCGAGCCCACCGATCGCTGGGGTCTGGTGCGCATCGGACGGCAGATCGTCACCACCGCAGGCTCGGCGGGCTTCACCCGCATGGATGGGCTGCGCGCCCGGCTGACGCTGCACCGGGTCGGAGTGGAGGCGTTCGCGGGGGTGCCCCTGCGCACCCGGCTGCTGGCCCTGCAGCCGGCCGTCGAGCCCGAGGATCCCGACGCGCCGCTCTTCGAGACGGGGTGGGGCCGGGACTTCACCTGGGGGGTGGCGGCGTTCCTGGCGGGCCACGCGGCGACCCAGCTGCGCTTCGGGGTGCAGGACCGGATCCGGGACGGCCAGCTGGCTCGGCGGACCCTGACCTTCAACGGATCCCAGGGCATCGCGCGGCGGGTGCTGGTGCGGGCGGACTTCGCGGTGGATCTGCTCCAGCGGCGCTTCCAGGACGTGTTCGTCTCGGTGGAGGCCCGCCCGGTGGAGGCGCTGCTGGTGGGCCTGGAGTACCAGCACTGGGAAGCGAGCTTCGACGCGACCGAGATCTGGTCCGTGTTCGACACCGATCCCTATGACCTGCTCCAGGGCCGGGTGGTGCTGACGCCCCACGCGGCGATCTCGGTGTGGATGGCGGGGGGCGCGTGGCTGTACCCGGTGGCCATCACCGCCGACAACGTGCCCCGGACCGAGGTGGGCAAGGTCGCCGGCAGCCTGCGCGGCGGGGCGACGCTCCGTCCGACGGACTGGCTGCGCGTGCAGGTGCAGGAGCGCCTCGTCACAGGCACCGGCGGCGGCAAGCTCAACGTCGGCGGCTCCGTCTCGGTCACCCCGTGGAGGGGGCGCCTGTCCGTGACGGCCCGGGCCGACATCCAGCGCTACGCCTTCACGCTGCAGCCCCACCTGGCGGGCGACTACGGCAGCGTGGGCCTGCAGGTGACGGGCCGGCCGGTGCCGTGGATGCACGCGAGCGTGGCCCTGGACCGGATCTTCACGCCGTGGCTCGCCAACCAGATCCAGCTGTCCGCGTCGCTGCACTTCCTGCTCGGCGTGCGCAAGGAGGGCAGGGGAGCGGACGCGGCGAGCGTGGCGTCCTGGGAGCCCGCGCTCCTGGCCGCAGCGGGCATGCGGGATCCCCGCCGGCCGTCGAGCACCGTGCCGGGCCTCGTGGGCGGCATCGGGCTGGGAGACCGGTGATGAGGATCCTGCTGTGCATCGTGACGGCGATCCTGGCCGTGCTCGCGGGGGCGCCGGCCCAGGCCCAGGTGGGCTCCCGCTCGCCCGACATCTACCCCACCCAGCAGATCCCGCTGCGGTTCTTCCACGAGCGCCACCTCGGCACGGGGCTGGTGTGCGAGGTCTGCCACGCGTCCGTGCTCGGGAGCACGCAGACCGCGGATCGGAACCTGCCGGGGCACATGGTGTGCGCGGCGTGCCACCGCTCGGAGCAGCCCCAGGCCGAGACCGCGTATCCGAAGTCGGCCTGCGCCACGTGCCACGAGGGCTGGACCGAGGGCAGCCCCGCCCAGCTCGGCCCCGACCTCAGGCCCCTGCCGGACGCCCCCAAGCCGCCCCCCATCGTGCTGCCCCCAGCCCGGCTGACCTTCTCCCACGCCCTGCACCTGCAGACGGGCGCGGTGTGCCTGGACTGCCACATCGGCATCACAGAGGCGGAGCGCGGCACCGTCGAGCATCTGCCGACGATGGCGACCTGCCTGGGCTGCCACGACGGCCGCACCGCGCCCGACGAGTGCGGCACCTGCCACCTGCAGGATCCGGGGACTGGTCGGCTGCTCACGGACCTGTTCGGCACGGATCCCCTGGCCCCCTCGGGGCGGTACCGGCCGGACAACCACGCCGATCCCGAGTGGTACCGCCACCACGAGTTCGCGGCCCGGGCCGACCAGGACCAGTGCTCGGCGTGCCACGCTCCGAGCCAGTGCCTGGACTGCCACGACGGCGTGCAGAAGGACCAGCGTCTGCACCCCGGGGACTGGCAGATGACCCACGGCCTGGAGGCCCAGCGGCGCACCCTGGAGTGCCAGTCCTGCCACGACGTGGACCGCTGGTGCAGCGACTGCCACCAGCAGGTGGCGGTGCGGCGCGGCTCCTTCCCGGGCGTCACCGGCGATCCGCCCGGGGGGGCGGCGTTTCATCCGCCGGGCTGGGATGGGGTGCTCGGCGAGATCCCAGGACCCGAGCACCACAGCCACGTGGCCCGACGGTCACTGGAGACCTGCGCGACCTGTCACACCGAGGATCAGTGCATCTCCTGCCACAGCTTCATCAGCCCCCATCCGGATCGGTACGCCGATCCGAAGGGCTGGGCGTTCGGGCAGGGCTCCGGCACCGTATGCTCCCGCTGCCACCAGCCAGGGGATCCGAACCTGTCTGGCATCCAGAACGGCCGGTGATCTCGTGGGCAAGCAAGCAGAGGGCGGCAACGTCCGGTTCATCAAGTCGGCCCTGGAGCGCGAGCACTGGCCCGGTGAGGACGACGTCGAGATCGCCTTTGTGGGGCGCAGCAACGTCGGCAAGTCCTCCTGTCTGAACGCGCTGGTCGGCAAGCGCGCCGCGGCCCGGGTGAGCAAGACGCCGGGTCGCACCCAGGCGATCAACTTCTTCGACGTGCGCCACGCTGGGCAGCAGTTGAAGTTCGCCGACCTGCCCGGATACGGCTTCGCGAAGGTGCCCATCCGGGTCAAGAAGACCTGGGAGAAGATGATCGGGGAGTACCTCGCGGAGCGGGAGGCGCTGGCCCTGGTGGTCGTGCTGGTGGACATCCGCCGGGATCCCACCGATCTCGACCAGGCGATGGTGAACTGGCTCGACGAGACCGACCGCCGCGGGCTGCTCGTGCTCACGAAGGCCGACAAGGTGGCGAAGAACAAGCGCCTGCAGCAGCAGGCCATGATCTGTCGTGGCCTGGGCGTGGAGCGTGAGGCGAGCATGTTGTTCTCGGCCCTGAGCGGCGACGGGCGGGCAGAGCTGTGGTCCCGGATCCACGAGGCAGCCCTGGCGCACATCACGCCGGACGATGGCCCGTAGCGGCAAGGGCGGCCGGGGCAACCCCTGGGGCTCCGGCGACGCGATGAACCGCAAGGCGAAGGACCAGGGCTTCGCGGCGCGCTCCGTCTTCAAGCTCGAAGAGATCGACCGCCGCTTCAAGCTGCTCCAGCGCGGCCAGCGGGTGCTCGATCTGGGGGCGTGCCCGGGCTCCTGGTCCCAGTACACCCTGGAGCGCATCGGGCCCGGGGGGCTGCTCGTGGCCGTGGATCTGCAGCCCCTCCGGGTGTCGTTGCCGGGGGCCGTGGTGCTCACCGAGGACGTGTTCGCGCTGGAGCCCGAGCGTCTGGTGGAGCTGACGGAGGGGCGCGCGCCGCCGTTTCACGCGGTGATCTCGGACATGGCCCCCAACACCACCGGGGTGCCGTTCCGGGACCACGTCGCCTCCGTCGAGCTGTGCGACCGGGCCCTTGAGCTCGCGGGGCGCGTGCTCGTGCCCGGCGGCAGCTTCGTGTGCAAGGTGTTTCAGGGCGAGGACGAGCCGGGCCTGCGCCTACGGATCCGCGAGCGCTTCGACGTGCTCAAGAGCCTCAAGCCGAAGGGCACGCGCACCCAGAGCGTCGAGATCTTCCTGGTGGCCACCGGCTACCGGGGCGCAGCACCCCGGACCTGATCAGAGCCCGCGGATCCACTCCACGAGGGCGCGCACCGGGAAGCCCGTGCCGCCGTAGGGCCGGGTCGCCGACGGCGTGTCGACGTAGCACGGCCCCGCGATGTCGATGTGGGCCCAGGGCACGCCCTCGGGCACGAACTCCTGCAGGAACAGGCCCGCCGTGATGGCGCCGCCATAGCTCCCGCCGATGTTCTTCATGTCCGCGATCTTGCTCTTGATGAGCTCGCGGTAGTCCGGCGGCAGGGGCAGCTCCCACATGGGCTCGTCGGCGGCGTCACCGGCGCTCTTCAGGGCCCGCACCAGTGATCGGTTGGTGCCCATGATCCCGGCGATGTTCATGCCCAGGGCGACGATGCAGGCCCCCGTCAGGGTCGCCAGATCGATCATGAAGTCGGGCTTCAACTCCGCGCCGTACACCAGCGCGTCGGCCAGCGTGAGCCGTCCCTCAGCGTCGGTGTTGAGCACCTCGATGGTCTTGCCGTTGCTGGCCGTGATGACATCGCCGGTGTGATACGCCTTGCTGCCCGTCATGTTCTCGCAGGCCGCGAAGATCGCGTGCACCTCCACCGGGAGGCCCAGGGCCGCCACCGCCGCGATGGTGCCGAAGACCGCGGCGCTGCCGCCCATGTCCATCTTCATGGTGGCCTGTCCGGAGGCCGGCTTGAGGCACAGGCCGCCCGAATCGAACGTCACCGCCTTGCCCACGAGCACCACGCGGGTGGTGGCCCCCTCGGGCTTGTGGGCCAGGTGCACAAGCGCGCTGTCGTAGCCGGCGCCCTGGCCCACCGCGAGGAACGCGCCCATGTTGCGTGCCGCGCAGGCGGCCTCGTCGAGCACGGTGATCTCGAGCCCGCGCTCGGCGGCGAGATCCCGGGCGTACTGCACGTAGGACTCGGGGTTGAGGATGTTGGGCGGCTCGTTCACCAGCGTGCGGGCCTGGTTCTGGGCCTCGGCGATGATGACCCCGCGCTGGATCGCGTCGGCCATGGCGTCGCGGTTCCGCCGCCCCGAGAAGTAGGCGTACACCGAGCTGATCGGCTTGTGCTCGTTCTTCTTGCCGAGGTGGTTGTCGAACACGTACCCGCCGTAGCCGAGGCCGGCGCCGATGGCCTGGTAGGTCGCCTCGGTGGCCTCGCCCCGCCCGCCCATCGCGTGGTCCAGGAAGAACGCGGCCTCATCGAGCCCCGCGGTGCGGGCGGCGGCGCCGACCCGCTGGGCCAGCGTGCGCACCGCGTTGTCCGTGACACCGGCCCGCTCGGCGAGGGTGCCCACGGCGATCACGGTGCACTTGGCCGCGCGCGGCGCCGGGAAGGACACAAAGTCCCCGGTCTTGCCGGTCCAACCGAGGATCTTCAGCATCGGAGCCGGGTTCGTACCCAGGATCCGTGTCAGCTGCTGCCAACCCGGGGACCGCGCGCCGCGGCCTGCGAGGCCGAACACCAGGATGTCCGTGGTGACGTTGGTCGCCTGATTCGCAGCGATCTGAACCTGCATTCGCGCCTCCTGACCGGTTTGTCCGGCTGACCTTCCTGGCCAGTCGCGGAAGCTACCAGATCACTGCAGGAGGCCGAGCCGGCCCAGGAGCCACTCGAGCTGGGTGCGGGCCTGGGCGGGATCCCGGTTGCTCGGCGCGTGATCCGCGACGACCCAGTCCAGGACCCGGCTGTCCAGGGGGGGGTAGTTGACCTGGATGGCGTCGGCGGCCGGCTGGGTGAACGCCAGATCGACGTTCTGGTCCAGGGAGCTGTAGGCGTACAGGATCGGGGTGCGGAAGCCGCGCTCCAGGACCGCGTTGACGAGCGAGTCGCGCTCCAGCAGGGCCCGCAGGGCGTTCAGCTTCGCGGCCGGCTCCACGATCCCCTGCAGCTCGGCGTAGTAGATGGCGAACAGCACGTCGATCTCGGCGTGGTTGACCGCGGACTGGGCGAGCCAGGGGCTGAGCCAGTCGGGCGTGCTGTCCACGACCGCGCCGTCGATCTGCACGCCGTCGGTGATCAGCTCCATGAGGCCGCGCCCGCCTTCGCCCATGCCGACGACGAGCAGGGTCTCGGCCGAGATCCCGGGGCGCCGCGACGCCATCTGGATCGCCTCGCTGGCGAGGTAGGCGCCGAAGCGGAAGAACCGCTCCTCGTAGTCGTTGTCGCCGCGCCCGTGCCACAGGTCTCCCCAGCAGTTGGCGGGCACCGCGACGGCGAACCCCTGCTCCAGCAGCGCCGCGACCCAGGCCCCTTCGCCCCGCGCGCTGGCGCCCAGGGCGGACTCCATGCCCAGCAGGGACTCCACCTGGTTGGTGGCCCACTCGGTGCTCAGGCGGTCCTCGTCGAAGGGATGCAGGCCGCTGAGCTCCACCCGGTCGAAGTTCCGCCCGTGCAGCAGCAGCGCCAGGGGCCGGGGCTCGGTGGCGGAGGCCGGGGTGGCGGGCTCGACCAGATAGACGCGGGCGTCCAGCCCGTCGGGGCAGATGTACCCCTGGGCGAGCAGCACCTCGAAGTTCGCCGTGCCCCGCTCCACCCACTCGTTGGCGAACGGCGCGCGGGAGAGCTCGAACTCCTCCCATTTCTGATCGACCACGCAGCCGGCGAGGAGCGGAAGGAGCAGCAGGAGGGGGGTGCGCATCGGCGTCATTGTCGCTTCCGACGGCGAGCCCAGGCAAGGGCGACCCCACAACCGGCCCAGACAGCGGAGGGACCCGGCACCTCGGAGAGCGTGCAGGCGCAGCCGCTGTCGGGGGGCGCGGGCGCGGCCTGGGCGCCGGCGAGATCGGCCGTCAGCCAGGTCAGGGTGCGCACCACCTCCGCAAGGAAGTCGAGATCCACCACCGCCAGGATGTCGGTGGTCTTGTGATAGTCGGGCGGGGGAGGGAAGGCCCCGAAGTGAATGGCGGGCCACCCGGCCTGCCAGAAGTGGAAGTGGTCGCTGCGGTCGTCGCCGCCGATCAGCGCGGCGTTGACGCCCTGCAGCGTCAGCCAGGTGTCCGCGTCGACGCCGGTCTGGTCCACCTGCTCCTTCAGGGCGGGCCACCGCCCGTCGTAGGCGAACCACAGCCGGTCCTCGGCGAGCCCGTTGTAGCCGATGGGATCGAGCTGAAGCATCGCGCCGACCTCCTCGCCGTCAGCGACCAGGGCATCCACGTACCGCTCGCTGCCCAGCAGGCCCACCTCCTCCGCGGTGAAGAAGACGAACCGGATCGGGGCGTCGAAGCCGCCGGGCCACGCCGCCAAGGTGCGGGCCACCGCCAGCAGGGCCGCGACCCCCGAGGCGTCGTCGTCGGCGCCGGGGGCGGGATCGACGGTGGCGTCCCAGCCGCCGGGGGAGGCCTTGCCGGTGGAGTCCAGGTGGGCGCCGAGGAGGATCGGCGGCAGCTCCGAGGCCCCGGGAAGCTCCGCGACGATGTTCTGCAGCCCGACGACCTCCACCAGTGTGCCGTCCAGCGAGACCTGCACCGACACGTCCTGAACGGACACGTCCAGCCCCTCGATGGACTCGAGCTGCGCGATGACCCACCGCTCCGCGCGGGCCAGATCCGCGTGGAAGATGCTGCGGGACACGATGGGGTCCGCCGCCCCGTCCGCGCCCGTGAGCACCTCCATGTCCTCCCGGAGCGCGTCGGGCTCCGCGGCCACGGTGGCCATGAGGTCGTGCACCGGATCCGCGTGGGCGACGCCGAGGAGCCAGGCCGAGAGGAACACCGCGATGCCCGAAGGGAGCTTCATGGGCCCATGGTAGCTTCGCCGGCCATGTCGCCCCCGGGCATCCCCTCGATCCTGCCGTTGCTCGTCCTGCTCGCCGCGGCGCCGGCGCAGGCGGAGGTGGGGTGCACCGAGTCCGAAGAGCGGGGCGGGGCGCGCCCCACCCTGAGCGGACCGACACAGACCCTGGACTCCGAGGACGGCTCCTTCCGGATCCACTGGACCGACGAGGGCAGCGACGCCCCCACGGGCCGGGCGGACACCGACGGCAACGGGCAGCCCGACTTCCTGGACCGGATCCTGACGGGGCTGACGGTGGGGCAGGAGTCCTACCGAGAGCAGGGTTGGCGGGAGGTCGCGCCCGACGACGGCGCCGAAGGCACCGACGCGGTGGACGTGTACGTGCTGGGCATCGACGCCAACGGCTACGCCTTCCAGACCCCGGCGGCCGAGGGGGGCGACGCAGGCAGCTCCTGCGCGATCCACCTTTCGAGCTCCCTGGGGGACTCCCTGGACGGGATCCTCGAGTCCGTCGCGGCCCACGAGCTGCACCACTGCGTGCAGTACGCGTACACGACGGGGGCGCCTTCGTGGATGCTCGAGGCCACGGCCACCCACCAGCAGTACCGGGTCTTTTCGTCCCCGGCGCTGCAGGCCGCGCTGCAGATCCTGTGGATCGGTCGGCTGTCCCAGCCCCAGCGTCCGCTGCACGACCTGGGGGGACGCTACGAGTACGCGGGGTTCGTGTTCCTGCACTTCTGGGAGAGCTTCGGCGAGCTCGACCGGGGCCGCCCTCCGCTACTGTGGGAGGCGCTCCGAGAGGCGGACGGGGACTGGATCGCGGCGCTGGACGCGGAGTCCGAGCGGCTGTTCGGGCGGTCTTTCGCGCGGACCTTCTCCGACTACAGCACCTGGAACACCTTCGCCTGCGGCCGGGACGACGGCAGCCACTACGACCCCGTCCTGTTTCCGTGCACGCTGCCCGACACCTCGGTGCCCATCAGCCTGGTGGACGGGGATCTGCAGCTGGAGCTGCCCCAGGTCCCGTACACCGCGGCCTACGCCGAGATCCTGCCCGAGGGGGATGAGCGCCCGGTGGAGCTGACGTGCGGAGGTGTCGGGGAGGACGGCGCGCGGGCCCAGGTGCGGCTGCTGTCCCTGGACCGCTTCCTGCGCGCGGCCGAGGTGGTCGACGCGTCGGCCCGGGGCGACGAGCCGTTCGTGGTCCGGCTTGACGATCCGCTGGACGTGGCGGGGTCGGTCCTGGTGGTGGTGACGTCCTCGGGGCTGGACCCGGTCCGGATCGACTGCACGGTGCAGCGGGTGGAGCCGGTGCTGCCGGAGCCGCCGTCGCCCCCTCCGCCGGACGCCGCGGGGTGCGGATGCGCGGGGACCGGCGAGCCCGCCGCCAGCGCGCTGCTGCTCCTGGGCCTGGGCGTGCTCCCCAAGCGCAGACGGCGCCGGTTTCCCGACGCCGTCGCGCGAGTCTGACCCCGTGACTACATCACGGAGTTGAACATGCCTTCGATCTTCTTCTTGTTCACCGCGCCCATGACCTGATCCTTGACCTGGCCACCCTGGAACAGGAT
>CALAGR010000254.1 GCA_937891735.1 uncultured Pseudomonadota bacterium
GGTCCGACACCAGCAGGATCACGTTGACCGTGCCCGTGATCGGCAGCGTGGACGGGTCCACACCCAGGATCTCCACCGTCGGAGCCTGCGGCTGGTTCGTGGTGTCGTCGTCGTCGTCGTCGTTCGGGACGGTGTCGTCGTCGTCCCGCGGCGCGCGGGGGAACGGCTCGGGCGCGCCCGGACACCCGAAGGTGGGCAGCAGGAGCACGGGAACAGCGAGAACAAGGGCAGCGATCTTGAGACGGAGCATCATGGAACCTCGCCAGAAGGCGGTGAGGTGGGCGCAGTTCAGCACACACCTCACCCCTCTCGATTGCAGAACCTTAACATGCGCATCGTCAGTGATCCCCTGAGCGGAGTCCCCATGAATCCATCGCGCTGCCACCTGCTGCTCCTCGCCGGGGTCTGGATCGTGGGCTGCCCGGAGCCACCGCCTCCCGAGGCCGGAGCCGTGCGCTACACCCCGCCGCAGCTGGGCGACGACGTGACCTTCATCTGCCCGGGCGACCCGAGCGGACGTTGCGACTTTGGTGGAAGCCCCGAACTGGTGGTGGGGGCGGCCGCGGTGCCCATCACGCCGGTGCAGTGGGAGACCTGGATCGACGAGGACGGGGACAGCGAGTACCGGACCTCGGTGGACACGTTCCTGGATTGCGGCGGCGACCGGCTGTGTCCCGGGGACGACGGCTATCCGGGACCGGACCTGTGGGAGGGCAACGGCCTGTTCGACGCGATGTGGCTGGCGGGGTACGGCAACGGCCGGCCCATGCAGGACGTGGCAGACCCCATCTGGGCGCGGGTCACCTGGATCCAGCAGGGTGAGACGAGCCTCGCGGTGGTCGCGCTGGACGTGGTCGGCTTCTTCTACAACGAGGTCGAGGAGATCCGGGCCGCGGCCCAGGCGAGCCTCGACCTGGACCACGTCGTCGTCGTGGCCACCCATGTGCACGAAGCGCCGGACACGATGGGGATCTGGGGCCCCCAGATCGCCTACTCCGGCGTCAACCCCGAGTTCATCGCCCACATCCACAGCCAGGTGGCCGACGCCCTCGCCCAGGCGAAGGCCAGCGCCGTGCCCGCGGACCTGCGGTTGGGCCACTTCCGCGTGCCCGACACCTACTGGGAGGGCGCGGGCATCAACAACATCAACATGGACACGCGGGACCCCAACATCACCGATCCGAACTTCTGGACCGCGCGGTTCCTCGCGCGCGGCACCGAGGACACCATCGCCACCTGGGTGAACTGGCCCAACCACCCCGAGGCCTCGGGCAGCTCGAACATCCTGCTCACGTCGGACTACGTGCACACCCTGCGGGAGACGGTGGAGGGCGGCGCGAGCGAGGGGCCCGAAGGAGCGCTGGACGGCGTGGGGGGCGTGGCGGTGTTCCTCTCCGGCGCCCTGGGCGGGATGCAGACCCCCCTGCGCTGCGACACCATCGATCTCGACGGCACCACCGTCTACAGCGCCAACACCCTGCCCAAGGCCTACGCGGTGGGGCGTGTGGCGGGCTACCACGCCCTGCAGGCCGTCGCCGCAGAGGAGCCGGCCATCGATCCCCGGCTGCACCTGCGCACCCGGCAGCTCATGGTGGACGTGGAGAACCGCGGCTACCACCTGATGTTCCAGCTCGGGATCTTCGACCGCGATGCCTACAACTACGACCCCGACTCCCTCATCAACAGCAACAACATGCCGCAGATCCGCAGCGAGGTTTCGGTGCTGACGCTGGGGCCCCTCGCCATCGCCACCGTGCCCGGCGAGCTGCTGCCGGAGCTGGCCATCGGCGGGTACGACGGCGCCTGGACCGGTCCGCTGCAGGACCTGCTCTCGGAGGGCAACGACAACGCCCCGGATCTGGACCTCGCCCCGGACGGGCCGTACCTGCAGGATCGCCTGCTGGGCCAGTCCGACGAGATCACCCACACGATGGTGTGGAGCCTCGCCAACGACGAGCTCGGCTACCTGATCCCCGACTACAACTACGTCCTGCACCCCAGCTCGCCGTACCTCAACGAGGCCCCCGGCGATCACTACGAAGAGACCAACTCGGTGGGCATCAGCGCCCGCAGGGTCCTCGTCGGGTCCCTCGAAGCGCTGGCCGACTGGCCCGTGCCTGCCCTGCCCGCCCTGAACGCGGACTGATCAGCGCCGCCGACGCACCGCGAGCCCGACCCCCAGGACGATGAGGAAGCCGGCGGGCGTTCCCCGGGCAGCGACGCTGGACCCGCAGCCCGCGCAGGCGGCGATGGTGTCGTCGATGAGGTCGGTCACGTCCGGCGGGATCACCGGGTAGGTGCGCAGCGGGGTGTGGCAGTTGCCGGTGTTGGCGGGATCGTGGCGGAAGCTGCTCCACTCCCGGATCGCGGTGCTCGCCACGCCGGGGGTCTTCCAGGCGAACAGGTAGCCGCTGCGGGTGGCCGTCCACACCTCCAGGAAGCCGTCGCCGTCGGCGTCCCCCACCGTGGGGCTGGCGATGATCCACTGGCCCGTGGGCTTGGGCCACCCCTCGGGCTCGGCGCCCCGGAACCCGAAGGCGTGCAGGCTGTTGCCGCTCGACCCGTTGATGATCTCGGGCGTGCCGTCGTTGTCGAGGTCCGCGATGGCGGGGGCCAGGAAGAACTGCAGGTCCTCCATGATCTGCGGGAACGGCTCCAGGAACGGCAGCTGCTGTCCCACCGCGCTGTCCCGGGGCACGCCGCTCCACCCGCTGACGAGGTGGTCGTGGTCGAAGCGCACGCCGTCGTTGACGAGCCCGTTGGCGTACTCGAAGCCGCCCGACCCTGTGAAGTAGTCCTTCGTGCCGTCCTGGTCGAAGTCGCCGAAGGCGCCGCTGTTGATGAAGATGTAGGCGAACGAGGGCTCGGCGGAGTTGCTGAAGAAGCCGAAGTCCGGGGCCGTGGTGGCGAGCTTCGCCCAGGTCGTGCCGTCGTAGCGGAGCAGCTGCCCCGGGTCGGCGATGGTGTGCATCGCCACCTCGAGCGTGCCGTCGCCGTCCATGTCACACAGGGAGGGCGAGCCGGGCACGCCTTCACCGACGTAGGGCAGGGCGTTGGTGTAGGCGCCGAAGAGCGAGGCGGGCCAGCCCGGCTCGATCTGCCCGTCGTGGCTCAGCACGTACCCGATGCCGTAGGTGCCCGCGTTCTTCTGGTTCGTGCCGATGGCCACCTCGAGGAAGCCGTCGCCGTCGATGTCCCCGAGGGCGGGGCTGCTGATGATCCGCTCCCCGCGGGACTCGGGGTTCTGGGGGCTGCCGAACTCCACCCGCAGCTCGCTGGGCCAGCCCGGGAGCAGCTGTCCCTGCTCGTCCAGCGCGTACACCCGCGAGTCCATCGCGCCGATGACGATGTCGAGGTCGCCGTCGTTGTCCATGTCCCCCAGCGCGGGGCTCGCGAAGAAGCCGTAGTCGTACAGGTTCTCCTCGTTGGTCTGGCCCTGCACGAGGTCCAGATCGAGCATCCAGGGGAAGCCGGCGAGGGGCGTGCCGTCGTGATGCCAGGCGTACAGATCCCCGTTGAGGGACCCGAGCACGATCTCGTTGTCGCCGTCGCCGTCGATGTCCCCCACCGCGGGGCTGCCGATCGCCGCGTGCCGCGCCAACCCGCCCACGGAGCCCTCCGCGATGGCCGCCTGATTCAGGTGGTTGGCCGGATGGGAGGGATCGAACTCGTCGAGCAGCCGCAGGAACACGGGCCACCCGGGCAGATCCACCAGCTCGGAGTCGGTCACGTGCAGCTCGCCGTCGCTGGTCAGGTAGACGAGGTCGTCGCGGCCGTCCTGATCGACGTCCACCAGCTTCGGCGAGCTCTCCACCGCCGTGCCCACGCGGCGCGGATAGCCCGGCAGCAGATCCGGGTCGTTCTGCAGGTAGATCAGGCGCCGCATGATGGCCTCCCGGCCCTGCGCGTCCGTGACCACGAGGCGCAGGGTGGCGCCGTGCACGTGCACCTTGTCGCCCTTGGTGACGTTGGTGTCGTCGGCGGTGAACGGCTGCTGCCGCGCGTTCGGATCCACGGGGATCTGGTCGTAGGGCACCCGCGCCAGCTCTCCGGAGAAGCGCTCGGTGCCGGCGCCGGTGGCGAGGGAGGTGAACTCGGTGTCCGCCGGATCCCAGGACCCGGCCACCTGCAGATCCCAGGTGAAGCCGCTGGACCGGTCCGCGGCCACGACGCCCTCGATGACGAGCTCGGTGCCCTCGGCGACGTTGAACAGCTCGAACCAATGGGGGCTGGCGATGTCCGCCTCCGGGGGGATCTCGCCGGCTTGCACCGCCTCGACGGGGGCCGACGCGCTGACGCGCCCATAGCCGAAGAACCGGTCCCAGCCCACGCGGCTGGGATAGCGGCGGTCCTGGTCGTCGTCGGGGTTGAGCGCGATGTCGGTCGCGGTGCGCGTCAGCAGCTGGTAGACCTCGGGGGCCGTGAGGGGCGCGTCCAGCGTTCCTGCGTCCCGCGCGTCGAACGCCGCGGAGTAGATCAGCCCCGCCGTGCCCGCGGTCACCCCGGTCGCCCCCGAGGAGCACGACGTGGACGGCGCCGACAGCTCCAGGCGGGGCCCGTAGTTCGTGCAGTTGGAGTAGGCGAGGAACGTCGTGGCGTTGGCGCGGCTGTCGGTGTCGTAGCGGACCGCGTGCGTGTACACGGTGTGCGCGTTCGAGCCGGGGTAGTTCTGGTGGTACGACGTCTCGTCCGCCGCCGAGCCGATGACGATGGTCCCCGAGTCCCAGGCGTAGTCGATGGCCTGCACCGTCAGTGTGGTGTTGTTCAGGGTCCCCAGGGCCTCGAGGATCACGCTGGCGCCGTTGTCCACGGCATACAGCACCGCCATGCCGAAGTTGTTGCTGTCGGCCACGAACGAGTCGGACACGCGCAGGTTCAGCACCATGCAGTTGGGGCACACCCCGATGGCGCCGCCGTTGCCCGACTCCGCCGCCGCGTCCCGCGCTTCGCCTGTCCCGTGGCCGTAGCGCGTGTCGTCGTAGGGGTTGTTGTCGTTCCAGAAGAAGTCCCAGCCGGACACGTCGTCGATGAAGCCGTTGCCGTCGTCGTCCACGCCGTCGCTGAAGAACGCGATGAGGTCGCTCGGATCCTTGACCCCGTCGGGATGCCCGGTGGAGTTCACGCCCAGGTCCGGCGTGATGCGCGCGTCCTCCGCCCAGTCCGCCATGTTGAAGGCGCCGTCGCCGTTGAAGTCCCAGGTGTCGCGGTGCGCGCCGGCGGCGTCCCGGGGGTAGCCCTCGGGGGCGACCAGCTCGCCGATGTTGAGGAAGTGCTTGTTGATCAGGTCGCCGTTGTCCCACTCGATCCCGCTGTCCAGCACGGCGATGACCACGTCGGGACGCCCGGTGGTGGTGGCCCACGCCCGGTCCGCGGCGAGCCCCGAACCCAGCCCCTGCTCGTCCACGTGCAGGTTGCCGATGTTCGACTCGGCCGGGAACCGGCTGGAGAGGTTCCAGTCCCCGCTCGTGTCGAAGTCCGGCGGACACTCCCCGCCCGTCGCGCAGTCCGGAAAGCTGCCCGGGATCGGCATCTCGGCGGCCGCGAACAGGGGGACCGAGGCGAGGCCCAGGGCGGACAGGGCGAGGATGCGGGGCAGGTTTGGCACGGGCGCTCCAGAGATGGACGTGGCAGAGCGTCGGAGAGCGCGGCCCTCCGGTCAAGGGCAATGCCCTTGACAGGCAGATCCGGGGGCTGTCAGAATCGCGCGCCCCATCTGAGTAAAATGCGCGATATTTCAAGCAGTTGCGCACCCCGGAGTCCTCGACGATGCCCATCCGCCCCGCAGTCCAGACCCCCTTGCTTCTCGCCGCGCTCGGCTCCGCGCTCTTCCTGGGCATGGCCTGCCCCGGCGACGGCGACGCCGACGGCGACGGCTTCTCCGAGGCCCAGGGCGACTGCGCGCCGGACGACGACACCGTCTACCCGGGCGCCACCGAGGTCGCCGACGGCAAGGACAACGACTGCAACGGCGCGGTCGATGACCTCAGCGGCGACGACGACGACACCGGCGACGACGACGACACCACCGCGGCGGTCGATCCCGGCGTGCTGGACACGACCGTGATGGTGACCGGCGACTGGTCCTGCAAGAGCGACGCGGCGCTTCCGGCGCCGGGCGTGGTGGGCGACTTCACGGGCACCGTGCTCGACTTCGAGGACGACGTGCCGGTCGACGGCGCCGACGTGCGGATCTGGCTCGGAAACAACCCGGACTCGGGCGCGGGCCAGGCCCAGGCCTTCACGTCGGATGCGAGCGGCCAGGTCCAGATCGACGGGCTGATCCAGGGCTGCTCGCCCTTCGCGGTCTACGTGTTCAAGGAGTGGAACCCGCCGATCACCTACCCGACGTACCAGATCAACTTCGTAACGGACGCGACCCCCCCGTGGACCGCGGACTTCAACAGCGTCGCGTTCAGCACCTACAACCTGCTGCCCCTGACGGTGGGCGTCGAAGCGGAGCCCGGCAAGGGCATCGCCGCGGGCCGGGTCCGGGACTGCGACGGAGAGCCCGTCGCCGGTGGCGAGGCGACCGTCGGCTCGGTCAACTGGGACACGGGCGCCATCGTCGAAGCCGAGGGCTACTCCATGCGCTACTTCGTGGACGACTCCCCGAACCTGGACGCGAACGAGATCTCGCCCGACGGCCTGTTCGGCGCGCTCAACGTGCCCCCGGGCGAGGAGTGGAACGTGCTGCTGTGGGGCATCCCCCAGGACGAGGCGCACTGCGAGAAGACGACGGGCGACGCGATCATCTGGAACGCGGACAACCCCGCCCTGTGCCTGCTCGAGACGACCCGGGTGTTCGTGATCGAGAACAGCGTCAACATCAGCAACATCGACCTCAAGCCGTTCGCTGACAACTGCTACGGCGCGGGCGACGACGACGACTCCGCCGGCGACGACGACGACTCCGCGCGCTGATAGATTCGGCGCATGTCGCCGACTCCCCGTGGTCCCTTCGCCCCCGCCGCGCTGCTCCTGCTGCTGGCGGGTCTCCTGACGCCGACCCTCGCTGCGGCCCAGGCCCCTCCGAAGGTCGAGTTCGAGCTCGATGGGTACTGGAGGACGCGCGCGGTCGCGTTCTTCAACCTGTTCGACCAGGACTTCCCCCAGGACGGGGCGCGGCCTGTCGACGTCTTCTACGTCGAGTCCGTGGACCAGATCCCCCAGCAGTTCCAGGACGGATGGGCCCAGAGCCACCCCACGGATCTGAGCCAGAGGAACATGGTCCAGGGGTACTGCCACACCTTCCCGGCGCAGTGCCGGCGGGCGATCCACAACCCCGGGCGCACCCACTGGATCACCCAGCGCGGACGCTTCGAGCCCATCGTTCGCTTCGGCGACCGCATCAAGCTGCAGGCCACCATCGACGTGTTCGACAACGTGGTCTGGGGCGACAACGAGAACCTCGCGTCGACGCCGCTGTTCGCCGGCGACCCCTCGGCCACCCAGACCGACGGCACCGTCACGGACTCGATCGCCGTCAAGCGGCTGTGGGTGGAGTGGACCACGGCCTTTGGCCTGGTGCGTCTGGGGCGCCAGCCGTCCAACTGGGGCCTGGGCCTGCTCGCCAACGACGGCAACGAGTTCAAGAACGACTTCGGCGACGCGTACGAGGGCAGCACCTACGACCGCATCATCTTCGCGACCCGGCCCATCTCGCTGGTCCGGGGCATCGCGGCGCTGCTGTCCGGCAAGGAGACGCCCGACTCGAGCAAGGACCCCCTGATCATGGCGGTGGGCTTCGACAAGCTCGTGGAGTCGTCGTCGATCACCTTCCGCAAGCAGCTCACCGACGACGAGTCCGTGGCCGACGAGAACGCCGACGGCGACTCGTTCATCCGGCGCTCCCCCATCTGGCTCTCGGACACCGGCGACGACGTCTGGGAAGCCATCTTCATGGTCATGTTCAAGCGCACCGACTGGCTGATCGGCAAGCAGGTCATGGACCTGACGGCCGGCGTGTACGTCGTGCACCGCTGGCAGAAGGAGACGGACTCCAAGGTCTGGATCCCGGACTTCTATCTGGACTGGAAGCTCCGGGGCTTCTTCGTGCAGGGCGAGATCTACCTCATCCGCGGAACGACCCAGGCCATCGCGCCCCAGTGGGGCAAGGAGACGACGGCCAACATCCTGGGGACCGTGTGGCGCGGGGGCTACGAGAACTCGGCCTTCACGGCGCTGTTCGAGGTCGGCCATGCGTCCGGCGACGACGTGATCCTGCAGTCCGACAACGACATCTTCAAAGGGCGGGCGCTGCACAGCGACTACAACGTCGGGCTGATCCTGTACGAGCAGATGCTGGCGTCGCGCACGGCCGATGCGTTCGTCAACGACCCGGACCTGCAGGGCCTGTGGAGCAACGGCGGGGTCTACAACAGCACCTACATCAACCCCCGCTTCAAGTACCGCCCGGGCGACATCACCGAGTTCCGACTCGGGGTGGTGGCGGCCTGGGTCGATGAGGTGGACGGCGCGATCATCCCCTTCCTGGAGCAGGCCGACGGCACGAAGGAGGAGACCGGCGACGTCACCGAGACGAAGTTCCTGGGCTTCGAGATCGACGCCGGCGTGCACTTCACCTGGGCCGACGGACACGTCGTGCTCTCCGCCGAGGGCGGGTACATGCACGCGGGTCCCCGCATGGGCCGCATGAGCAAATACGCCACGCCCGGCGAGGGCGCCACGCTGTACACCCAGGCCCAGTACAACCGGATCAAGCGTCGCGTCGAGAACGTGGGAACGCTCCAGGCGCGACTCGCCTTCATCTTCTGATGATCGCCCCCGAGCAGCCCCCCGAGGGCTGGATCCACGAGTACCCGCTGCGCGTGCAGTTCGAGGACGTGGACCAGTACGGCATCGTGCACCACCCGCGGTACCTGCTCTTCATGGAGCGGGCCAGGGTCGATCTGATGGGCCGCATCGGCATGCGGGCGGACCGGCTGGGCGGCGAGCACCTGGGCCTCATCGTGGTGAAGGCCGAAGTGCGGTTCCTGCGATCCGCGCGGTTCCTCGATGAGCTGATCGTCGCCCAGGGGTGCAGCAAGGCGGGCGCGTCCCGGATCGTGCTCGACTACGCGCTGCGGCGGGGGCCAGACCCGATCTGCGCGGCGCAGCTGACCCTGGCCTTCGTGGACGGCAGCGGACGGCCGGTGCGCGCCCCCGCCGACCTCAAGGCCGAGCTCGTGCGCCTGGGGATCCCCTCTTGATGGCGGGACCCCCGAGCTACCGCGGCCCGCTCCCGGGCCCCCTCGCCGCGGCCCGCCGTGGACTGCTGCTGGCCGCGTGGCTGGGGCGCCCCCTCCCGCAGACCCTGAGCGTGGACGGCTTGCACATGTTCTTCGAGGAGGGCCTGCCGGATCCCCGCCCCGCGCTGGGGTTCTCGCTGGTGCAGTTCCTGGCGGCGGGCATGCAGGTGCGTTCCGGCGAGCGGGTGCTGGACGTCGGCACGGGAGCGGGCTGGGTGGCCCTCACGGCGACCCGCGCAGGAGCCCAGGTCGTCGCCATCGACCACGAGCCGGCGGCGGCCCGCTGCGTGCGGCGGAGCTTCCTGGTCGCGGGGTTCGGCGAGCCGGACGTGCGGATCGGACCCGGGTTGGAGCCGGCGCGGGGCGAGGAGTTCGACGTCATCACCTGGGTGCCTCCGACCCTGGCCGGTCCGACCCAGACGGGGGCGGGCCACAGGCTGGTCCTGGACGACAGGGGCCGCGTGACCGAGGTCCTCAACGCCGCGGCGAAGATGCTGCGCCGGGGAGGACGGATCCTGATCCCCTTCCCCGACCGGGACGCGACCCCGTGGCTGCACAGTGCGCTGGCCGCGGCGGGGCTGCGCTTCGCCACCGTGCGCTACGCCGAGGCCCCGGTGCTGGGCCCGGTCCGGCTCTACTGCGCGTGGGTGGCCAGGGACGCCGCGCCGGGCGAGGT
>CALAGR010000255.1 GCA_937891735.1 uncultured Pseudomonadota bacterium
CCGGCGGAGCCGGCCAGGGCGTGGGCCAGGGCCCGCCACTCCACCGGCGCGTCGGCCGGGACGGCGTCGAAGTGCCGCTCGCGGATCCCGGGCCACGCCGACGCCGTGGGGGCTGGGAGCGATGGGGTGCCGGCGCCACCGATCAACGCCTCGCGGTCGAGCAGCACGTCCCGCCCCAGACCCATCTCCCCGATGGCCCAGGCGTCCTCACCGGACACGCAGGAGCCCACCGTGCGCTCCAGCTGCTGGGGCAACGCGCCAGCGTCCACGGCGGCCACGGACGCGGTGAGCACGGAGTCGCAGTCCGGCACGCGGCCGAACCACGTCACGAGTCCGAGGGCCGTGTCCGCCCCCGGGGCCTGGCGGAGCAGCTCCTGAGGGGTGGCGCCGAGGGTGGCGGCGACCTGCGCCGGATCTGTGGTGGTGCGCAGTACGCCCGCCCGGACGCGGTCCAGATCCGCGGGCCGGAGGGCCAGGGCCACGAGGGCCGAGTAGCGGGCCCGCGCGTCGTCGGTGGCGCCGGCGAGCTCGGCGGCCCGCGCCCGCGCCAGCCTCATCGCGACCGACTCGTCCGGATCCTCCCCGCCCAGGGCGGCCGTGGCCCGGTCCAGCATCCCGCTGCTCGCGAGGTGCCACTCGAAGTACTCGGGGGGGCTGATGACGCCCCGGGGCCCCGCGAAGAGGAGGTCGTTCACCTCCTGGGTCCGCACGGCCCCCGGCAGGCGCGCCAGGGCGAGGAGCGTGTCCAGCTCCCCGGGGGTCGCGCGCTGCACCGACAGGACCCAGCTCGTCGACGCCTCCAGCGCTTCGAGCTCGAGGAGCACCAGCCCACGCGCGCGCTCGCGGATCCAGGGGTGACCCGGGGCGAGGGCGGCGCGGGCCCGCAGGTGCATGGCGTCCTTCGGTCGGCCGGCCTGCAGGGCGAGGACGGCGCGGGCCTCCCAGGCCGTGGCCTCGTCGCCGCCCAGGTCCAGGGCCTTCACGACCAGGGGCTCGGCCTCTGCGGCCCGGTCCAGATGGGCGAGGAGCAGGGCCTCCCAGGCCGCCGCGATGCCGGCAAAGCGCGGATCGTCGGAGGGGGCGCTGGAGCCGTGCAGGATGATCAACGCGTCCGACCAGCGCCGGGAGAGGAACAGGTCCCACCAGGGCAGGTTGCCCGTGGGGGTGGTGTGCACCGGGGGCGCGGCGGACAAGCCCGCGGTGCCGAAGCCCTCGGGCTCCCCCCCGCCGGAGGGCGCGGCCGTCGGCGCGAGCAGATTCACCCAAAGCAGCCGCGCCAGACGCACCGTGCGCAGCCGCGACAGGGTCGCCAGCCCCGGGACCATGCGCGCGTCCTCGCCCATGATCCGGGCCGCCTCGGCGACCCCCCGGTCGTGCAGCAGGTTGTTGGCGCCGGTCAGGGCGACCACCAGGTCCGGCTGGATGAGGTCGATGGAGCGAGACAGGGACACGAGCGCCTGGGAGCTGTTCGACGCGGACACGCCCAGGTTGACGATCTGCACCGGCCGGCCCAGCCGCTCGGCGGCCGCCCGCGCGAACACCTGGATGAAGGCCTGGGGCGGCTCGGCTTCGGCGCCGAAGACCCAGGAGTCGCCCACGGCGATGACCCGGAACGCAGACGGATCCGGCGCAGGCAGGTCCGCGGCCTCGGCGTGGCGTTGGGGGCCCTGCACCACCGCCAGGATCTGCAGGCCGGCCTCGAGCACCCCCAGGAAGAGCAGCGACGTGATGAGGGAGAACGCCGCCAGACGTCCCGGACCGAGGCGGCGGCGCGGACGGGGGGTGGAGGGCTCGGCGGCGGACTCGGTCACGCCGCAGAGGGTAACGGCTCGCGCCCGCGGCCTGCGCGCCCGGCGCTGCCTGATCGCGCGGCAACTTGCTCGATCATCGGGCAGCCCGACGGGCGCCGCTGGAGGCACCGGCACGGGAGCCAGAGCGGATCCCCCTGCGATCCCGAACACCTCCAGCTTCTTGCCGGAGCCGTGCCCATCTGGCACGGCGCGTGCTCACTACGCCTGCGGCGCCGACACCGCGAGGTCCGGAAGCCAACGGAGACTGGGATGAAGAAGATCGAAGCCATCATCAAACCCTTCAAGCTCGACGACGTGCGGGACGCGCTGTTCGACGTCGGGATCCGCGGCCTCACCGTCAGTGAGGTGAAGGGGTTCGGGCGCCAGAAGGGCCACACCGAGCTGTACCGCGGCGCCGAGTACGTCGTGGACTTCCTGCCGAAGGTGAAGATCGAGCTCGTCATCGAGGCAGACCGCGTCGAGGAGGCCGTGTCCACCATCGTGCAGGCCGCCCACACGGGGCGGATCGGCGACGGGAAGATCTTCGTCAGCCCAGTCGAGCTCGCAGTCCGCATCCGCACTGGTGAGCGCGGCCCCGACGCGCTTTGAGACCCCATTCAGACACCGCGGCCAACATCCGCAACAGGAGCGACCGATGACACCGAAAGAAGTAATGCAGCTCGCCGAAGAGGCCGGCGCCGAATTCGTGGACATGAAGTTCATCGACCTGCCCGGTCGGTGGCAGCACCTGACGGTGCCGATCCGGGAGCTCAACGAGGAGTTCTTCGAGGACGGCCACGGCTTTGACGGGTCCTCGGTCGCCGGGTGGCAGGGCATCAACGAGAGCGACATGCTCCTGATCCCGGATCCCAGCACCGCGAAGATCGACCCCTTCCTGTCCTACACGACCCTGTCGGTGACCTGCGACGTGGTCGATCCGCTGAGCCGCGTTCCGTACAACCGCGACCCCCGCGGCGTCGCCAAGCGCGCCGAGCTCTACCTGCAGAGCACGGGCATCGCGGACACGGCCTACATCGGGCCCGAGGCGGAGTTCTTCATCTTCGACGAGGCCCGCTTCCACCAGGACGCCAACAGCGGCTTCTTCGAGGTGGACAGCAACGAGGGCATCTGGAACTCCGGCGCCCCCGGGCCCAACAGCGGCCACCGCCCCCGTCACAAGGGCGGCTACTTCCCGGTCAGCCCGGTGGACTCCCAGACGGACCTGCGCAGCGAGATGTGCCTCGAGCTCGAGGGCCTCGGCGTGCACGTCGAGACCCAGCACCACGAGGTGGCCACGGCGGGCCAGGGCGAGATCGACGTGCGGTACGACTCGCTGCTGAAGATGTCCGACACGATGATGTGGTTCAAGTACGTGGTGAAGAACGTGGCCCATCGCCACGGCAAGACCGCCACGTTCATGCCGAAGCCGCTGTTCGACGACAACGGCTCGGGCATGCACACCCACCAGTCCCTGTGGAAGGGCGGCAGCCCCACGTTCGCCGGTGATCTGTACGCGGGGCTGTCCCAGACGGCCCTCTGGTACATCGGCGGCCTGATGAAGCACGCGTCCGCGCTGTGCGCGTTCACGAACCCCACGACCAACAGCTACAAGCGGCTGGTCCCGGGCTTCGAGGCGCCGAACAAGATGGCGTACAGCTCGCGCAACCGGTCGGCGGCGATCCGGATCCCGATGTACTCGGCGAACCCGAAGGCCAAGCGGCTGGAGTACCGCACGCCGGACCCGTCGGCGAACCCGTACCTGGCCTTCTCGGCCTGCGTGATGGCCGGCATCGACGGGATCATCAACAAGATCGATCCGGGCGCGCCGATGGACATGAACATCTACGACCTGCCGCCCGAGGAGGCCGCGCTGGTGCAGAGCGCGCCGGGCTCGCTCGAGGAGGCGCTCAACGCCCTGAAGGCGGACCACGACTTCCTGCTGCCGGGCGACGTGTTCAGCAAGGACCTGATCGGCGCCCACATCGCGTGGAAGACCGAGAACGAGGTCGTGCCGGTGCGCATCCGCCCGACCCCCTGGGAGTTCATGCTGTACTACGATATCTAGAGCAGAACTAGCCGCCTATCTAGCGTTTTTCTTGCCGCGAGGCGTCACAATGGGTACAAGCTGTACCCATTGTGGCGCCTTCGTGTGCTTGGAGGAGACGAGATGGCGAGGACCCGGGTCAGCAAGACGGTCACTGTCGGTGACCTGAAGTTCAAGCCGCTGGCCGGTCGGGAGCGTTCGACCTCGGCCGGCGTCGAGCGCTACTGGCAGGCCCGTAGCTACGTCGGCGTCTTCGACGGCAAGCCCAAGCGCGAGACGGTCTGGCGCGGGTGGGCGCGCGCGGATCAGCTCGCCGCAGTGGCTGCAGGCCTCGGAGTCTCGTCGCCCGAGCCCGAGGCTCCTCCCGAAGCTCCACGACGGATCGGAGTGAGCACGCTCGACGACCTCCAGTCGGGGGACGTGGCGTTGCTCATCCGCGCCTGGCGCGGCGCGCGCACCGAGGATCCGGACTACTCGGAGTTCACGCGCAAGAACGACCGCACCCTCGGGCGGCGGCTCGAGCGGCTCATTGGCGGACTCCTCCTCGCCGACGTCGACAACCGGACAGGCACGACCCTGCGGCGCGAGCTCCGGGCGACCTACTCGTTGGCGACGACGCGGGCCACCCTCTCGGCCTTCCTGGCGGTCTGGAGGTGGGCTCTCAAGGAAGGCATTACCAACCGACACGTCGACTTCAGCGAGGAGTACCGCCGGCTGCGAGAGACGGAGAAGCGCGGGGAGAACACGGGCGCGCGCGTCAAGACCACGCCCGAGGCCGCGCAGGCCTGGGCGATCGCGGACGCCCTGGAGTCCGGCGCCCCGCGGTGGGCGTGGTGCGCCTACCAGTTGCTCCTGATGACTGGCGGGCGGATCGGAGAGATCGCTGCGCTGACCTGGGGGCAGCTCGGCGCCGAGACTGTGACGCTGATCGGCAAGACCGGCCCGCGGGAGGCGTACGTGGACGCGAACGCGCTGAGCCGGATCCGCGCCGAGCGACCGGCGGATGCGACCGACGACGACCGCGTGCTCCCGGTCACCCCCGGCACGGCCCGGAAGCATCTGGGCATGTACATCGAGCGGGCTTGCGCGACGGCGAAGGTCCCCCGGATCACCCCCCACGCGCTGCGGCGGTTCGCGGTGCAGCGATACATCCGGCGGGGCGTCGCGCCCTCGGTCGCGGCGGAGCAGCTCGGGCACACGCCGGAGGTGATGCTGAAGCACTACGCGAAAGCCCAGCCGTCGGACAAGCGGGACGCGGCGCAGCGCGCGGGGCTGGGGCGGCGACCCGAGCAGGCGGGGCGCGGGGCGAAGGTGATCCCGCTCCGCCGAACGGCGCCCGACGAGGAGCGATAGGCAGTCGGGCAACAGACAGACGGATCAGTCGTCCGCGAGCGGGTAGAGCGTCTGGCGCCGAGGCCCAGGTTGAGGAGCGGGCCGAGCTGTCTGCAGACGCGGAGCGGAGCACGGAGCCGGGCGGCCCTGCGCCACGCGTTCGAGCAGGCTCTCCAACCGCGCCACGACCACCCGCGGCGCGCCGCCTCCGATGTCCACGAGCAGCTCGTTCCGCTCGGCGAACCGATGGGCGCGCCCCCGCCGCACACGCAGGAGCCTGGCCAGGTCGGCGACCGTGATGAAGCGCGCCGACGTCTGCTTCAGCCGGCTCCCGACCAGCTCGAGCAGCTCGTTGTTTCGGGTGATCAGATCCCGGACCCAGCGACGCGGCGGAAGCCGTGGTCTCTTCCGGCTCAGTCTTGTACGGCGGTTGCTCATGACGACGGCCTCTTGCTTGCCGAGGCGAGGCCCCGGTCGTGTGCGAGAGACTAGGAAGGTCGGTCGGGGCTCGCCACATTTAGGCGAAACAGGAGAGGACATGCGCGATTTCAGCTACTTAGACAAACACCCTGGCCGGGAGCTACTCGATGGAGTCGGTGAAGAACTCAGAGAGCTGTCGCAGCATCGCGTCGGCGCTGCCGACTCCTGACGATTCGCGCCCCGCAGCCACGACATAGCTGGATCCCGGCGATGGGCCTGGCTGGTTGGCTACGACACGATCCATGACCAATGCCGCGATCAGAGCGGAGTTCGTGCTGACGGCCTTCTTCATCCTCTTGAGTCCAGCATCGCGCTTCGCTCCCTGCTCTTGAAGCAGGGCGACCTCTGCTCGCAGCTCAGCGACTGCCGCAGCTTGGCGCCGAGCCGCTTTGGGGCCTGCGCCGCCCCCACGCTCGACGCGAGCGAGCCTCTCGGACAGCCCGGCCACGGCCGCGCGCAAATCCCAACGCAGCTCTTGGAAGCTTCGGTCCTGGGCGTCCGACCGGGCCTTCAGGTCCCTGACCGATCGGTGCATCACCTCCGTGGAGGAACGGAGCCGCCGAGCCGTCCTGGTGGCGTTGGCCTCAACCCCGTTGATTCTCTCTTCGGTCCGCTCGACCCGCCCGCGCAGCTCCCGGTCGCGGGGGACGACGACCGGCTGCGCGTCCTCCGCCCTGGGCGGCTCCTCCATCGCTACCCAGCGCCCAGCGATTCGCTCCAGGGCAACCCGCCGACCGCTGGGGTTCGCGGACCCAGCCCCGAGGGTCGCCGCCGCGAGGTCCGAGAGGTCCCGAAGATCGAGTTCCACATCCAGGGCCTCGCGGACCGCTGCCTTGAATCGGCGGCGCAGCGTCACGACGCTCAGCCCGTTGGACCGATTCCTGCCGGGGAATAGCTGACCGACCGGCTCGGCATCTCGCGCCAGCTCCACGAGGCCGGCGCGCAGGAAGACGGGCACGGGCAGTACGTGCCAGACGCGTCGCCCCCGGACCCGGACGGTGCGGCCCCCGTCGCCCACGTCACGGACGCGGAGGCGTAGCACGGTCGATGGACGTAGGTGGCAGGCCGCAACCAAGTCGCAGGCAACGCGGTCGCCCGATGCCAGCCACTCGCGAGCAGCCCCGTAGCCGGACCAGTCCAGTCGAGGCGTCCAGGTGTCCGGAGGGGCCGCTGGAGGCTCGATCGGCGGAACGACCACGCCGAGCTCTCGGGCGACGCACCCGCGGAGCTGGACCAGATGGGCGCGGACCTTTCGAGCGGAGGACGGCGCGAGGCTGTGCCGCTCGATAAGCTCCGCCTCGATTAGATCAGCGGTCTTGGCGGTCACCGCGAGCACGCGGATGGAACCTGCGTGCCGCGCGAGGACCGAGGCGCACCACCGGGCAGAGCGCAGCCGCCCCAGGTCACGACGGCTGCGCGGCAACGCAGCGGCGTCTACTCGGGTCCCGATGACATCGCCGACGATCGCGTAGCGGTCCAGCCGGACGGGGGGCGCGCGCCGTCGCAGGAGCCGGTGCCAGTCGGCTGGTCGCTGGCGAGCAAGGGCCGACAGGCCGACGACGGATGATGTGTCCGCCATGCACGGCGGAGTGGCAGGACGGCGCTCCTGGATGGGACGATTCATGGCGATCGGAGGGTAGTCCTGCCCCCGAGGCCGCGCCACAAAGGGCGGGGGCGCGCTTCCGGCGAGTCAACGGAAGTCGGTCTTGGTCATCGGAAGCCGATCTGGCGGGGCCGCACAGAGCACGCCGCTCCACCACATCGCAGGGCTCGCAGAGCCGGGCGGACCATCTCGCAGACGAGACCTTCCCCCACCGACGACGACTCTCTTCTCGGGGAGGCCCGCCTGGGGTGCGCCCGAGTGGGTCCTAGGCGGTGCTGCCGCTGCATCGGCAGCGGTCGCGGAGGGGCGCTGGAACGGATGCCCCGAAGAGGCGAACGGGGGGCTTCTCGCCTGCTAGGCGCGACGCGGTACTGCGGAGCTGCACCAGTGCTCCTGGTCCTTGGAGCCCTGGGCCGGGTCGACGAACGTCACCCAGTCCGGGCGTCCGGGCATCTCGTCGAGTCTGTAGAACTTCCGGAAGGCCTCGTTGTTCTTCCGCCGCTCCTCTCGGCGCTCCGCGGCCGACTTCTCGGGGATCTCCAGGCCGTGCTCGCGCTCAAGAACGGTGAGAATCTCTTCGAGCGCCAGGAAGATGTGAAGCTGATTCGACCCAAACAGGTAGTGGGCCTCGCGAAACTGCTCGCTGGGTCTACCTCGAGGTCCTTCGTCTTCTCGCCGGAGTCTCCGAGCTCATCGCCGCTGCACCCGTCTCCGTAACTCACCCTCCTCACATCGGCGGAGTACTGGTCTCCGACCTCGAAGCCGGACGAGACGGCGCTCCGAATCGAGCTACCGACGACCTACTCGACATCCTCCTCTTCCTCTTCTCCCTCGCCCTCGGGAGACAGCGCGACGTAGGCAACCGACCCCGCTCGCGACCGTGCCACCTCCAGCGTCAACAGGGACTCGTCCCCCACGGCTCGCGCCCAGAGCGCGGGCGGGCCGAGAGGCCCGCTGCTGCCTCGCGTGATCTGCGTGCGGGCCCAGTCCTGGAGGTGAGGGACCGTGCCGACGCCGCGCCAACGAAGCACCACGTGGCGACAGTTGGGTGGGTCGTCGTCGTCGCGAGCCGCCACGATCTGGCCACAGAAGACGCAGTGCAGCCCGCCGGGCATGACGAGGACACTCCGACCGCGCTCGTGACCGTCGGTGCGCTCCGACGCATGGAACCCCGCCAGCAGATGCACCCAGTCTGGTCCACAGCGCATCACGGCCTCGTCGAAGCGGATCGCGAAGCCGCCCTCGGTCCCCACCAGCCCGGCGCAGCAGGTCATCGAGGCGTCTCCCAGC
>CALAGR010000256.1 GCA_937891735.1 uncultured Pseudomonadota bacterium
CCTGGCCCCCCACGGGGCCGGTGGCGCGGCTCGAAGACGTCCTGGGCGAGCCCCTGCCGGAGCGCTGGTTCGCGCCCCTCAAGGACGCCGAAGCGGCGGCCGCCGGTCTGCCCGTGTGGACCCGCGGGCCGCACCTGAGCCCCCCGGCGTCGCTCCCGGCGACCTGGGCCGAGCTGGCCCGCGGGTTCCTGGGTCTGCTCGCTCGGGGCGTCGAAGTCTGGGATGATGGCTCCCCCCTATGACCCAGCCCTCGCCCACCGATCCGTCCACAGAGCCCCCGGGAGTCGGACCCTCCGTCGCCCTGGGGTGGCCTGCGGGCCTGCCGATCGACCCGTACCTGTCGGCGATGCTGCCCCGCTTCGGGCTGCCCATGCGGGCGGTGGCGCGCCAGTTCTTCGACCACATCGAGGGGGACGAGCAGGATCTCGCCCCGGTGCGGCAGGCGGTGCGGGACGGCTCGGTCGTGTACGTGATGCGCACCCGGTCGGTGCTCGACTACCTGTTCTTCAACCACTTCCTGCAGAAGCACGGTCTGCCCCTGGCCCGCTTCGCCAACGGCGTGCGCACGCTGTTCGCGGCGCCCCTGGCGGATCAGCTCAAGGTGGTGTGGGCGCGACTGGGGCAGCGCCGGGCCGGTCACCTGCCGCTGCCGGATCCGGTGGACTCGGGCCACCTGGGGGAGCTCGTCGGCCGGGGCACGCCCAGCCTGCTGTTCCTCAAGCATCGCCGGCAGCTCTTCGGCCCGCAGATCACCGGCACGACGGACGCGGTGGAGGTGCTGGTGGAGGTCCAGCGGCGCACCGAGCGCCCGATCTTCCTCGTCCCCCAGGTGATGGTCTGGGAGCGCGCGCCGGATCGCACCCACCGCGGCTGGCTGGACATGGTGCTGGGGGATCCGGAGTCGCCCTCCCGGGTGCGCAAGCTGCTGCTCTTCCTGCGCAACCAGCGCCACGCCGTGGTGCGCATCGGCAAGCCCGTCAACCTCGCGGAGTTCCTGGCGGAGCACGAGGGCCAGCCCGACGCCCGGGTCGCCAAGAAGCTGCGTTGGCTGCTGCTGGGTTTCCTGTACCGGGAGCGCAAGGTCGTCAAGGGACCCAACATCCGGCCCCGTCCCTGGCTGTTCGACCGGATCCTGACCGAGCCAAAGGTGCGGCTCGCCATCGAGGTGGAGGCCCAGAAGGAGGGCAAGACAACCGCCGAGGTGGTCAAGCGGGCCCGCAAGATCCTCGACAAGACCGGCGCCGACTTCCGCATGAGCTGGCTCATGGCCATGAAGTCGCTGATGGACGTGATCGTCGCGCGCATCTACTCGGGGGTCGAGTTCGGGGCTGAGGACGCCGAGCGCATTCGCCAGGCCTCCCGCGCCGGCACCGTCGTGCTCATGCCCAGCCACCGCAGCCACTTCGACTACCTGCTGCTCAGCTGGCTGCTCTTCTGCAACGGGATGATGCCGCCGCACATCGCCGCCGGCGTGAACCTGTCGTTCTTCCCGATGGGGCCGATCTTCCGGCGCTCCGGCGCGTTCTTCATCCGCCGCAGCTTCGCCGACGATCCCCTCTACAAGACGCTGCTCGACCACTACGTGCGGGCCATCACCTCCGAGGGCTACACGCAGGAGCTGTTCATCGAGGGCACGCGCAGCCGCACCGGCAAGATGCTGCCGGCCAAGATCGGGCTGCTGTCCACGTACGTCGAGGCGATGGCGGACCGCGTCGCCCCGGACATCCAGATCGTCCCCATATCCATCGCGTACGAGAAGGTCGTGGAGGAGAGCTCGTACCGCAAGGAGCTCGTGGGGGGTGAGAAGAAGGCCGAGTCCGCGGGCGAGCTGGTGAAGGGCGCCTCGGTCCTGCGTCGCCGCTTCGGCCGGGTCTATGTGCGGGCCAACCAGCCCATCTCCCTCAAGGAGTCGCTGGGGGTCCTGCGCACGCCCTACCGCGACCTGTCCGAGGACGAGCGCAAGGGGTTCCTCAAGCGCCTGGGCAGCCACATCATCGCGGAGATCCAGGACGTCACCGTCGTCACGCCGTCCACCGTGGCGGCCACGATCCTGCTGACCCACGACAAGCTCGGCATCACCCGGGCCCGGTTCGAGCGTCGCGCCCAGTTCCTGCGCCGCTTCCTGGACGACCGCGAGGCCCTGTTCTCGGACGCCTGGCACTTCCCCGAGGACGCCCTGGCCGAGGCCGTGTCGATGTTCGAGGAGGCGAAGCTGGTGGATATCGTCGCCGGCGAGGACGACAGCCAGGACATCTTCTCGGTCAGCCAGGAGCCCGCCTCCCGGATGACCCTGGACTACTACAAGAACTCCATCCTGTTCCACTTCGTGCCGGCGGCGTTCGTGTGCACCGCCCTGGCCCTGGGCGCCGACGACGAGGTCGAGACCCTGGGCGCCGTGAAGCGCCGCTTCGACTTCCTGCTGCGCCTGTTCGACCAGGAGTTCTTCTTCCACCCGGATCTGCCCCACGAACACCTCGTGGCCGAGGCGGGGCGCGTGCTGCAGCGCGAGGGCGTGGTCGAGGTGAGCCTGTCGGGCAGCGTGACCAGCCCCGGCGGCCTCGCGCCGGTGGATCACGACGGCCCGCGGCAGCGGCCCCTGCCGCCCAGCACGGACGAGCTGTGGGATCTGGCCGCGGATCCGCTGGCGTCCTCCATCAACGTCACGGTGGTGGACAAGACCAAGGCCCGGCTGCTGATCGCGACGATCCGCAACTTCTTCGAGGCGTACTACATCGTCCTGGAGGGGGCCGAGGTGCTGCGCCGGAAGGGGCCGATGCCGGAGCAGGAGCTCGTGGACGAGCTGCTCAGCGCCGGGCGTCGCATGTTCCTGACGGCCGACGTGACCCGGTCCGAGGCCGCCAGCAAGCAGAACGTCACCAACGCGGTGCGGCACTTCCGCCAGCGTGGCGTGCTGGTTCCCATCGACGGCAGCGGGGGGCGCGACGTGCCCCTCACCCTGGACGAGACGAACCACGAGGACTACGCCAAGCCCCTGCGCCGCCTGTTCCACTCCCGCTCGCTGCGCCCGGACGACGGCGCCTTGTACTGAGCGCGCGTGTGGACTGGAGTACGCTCCCCCTCGCGATGGCCCCCAACTCTGCCCACAGCCCGAAGAACGTCCGCGTCGCCATGGTCTGCGGCGGCGGCGGCATCGTGGGCGGCGTGTACGAGGTGGGCGTGCTGCGGGCGCTGGACCAGGCCCTGGGCGGAGGCGTGGTCAACAAGTGTGACCTGTACGCCGGCGCCAGCGCGGGCGCGCTGGTGGCCACCATGCTCGCCAGCGGCATCACCCCGCGGGACATGGACGACGTGATCGTCCGGGGGGCCCGCAACCGGCGCAACCTGCCGCCGCTGAAGCGCACGAGCGTGTATGGCCTGGACTTCACCCGCTGGGTGACCGCGGGCGCGCGGTTCCCGGTGCAGATGGCGATGGGGTTCCTGGCGAGCCTGCTGCCGGGGGAATCCAGCCGCCCTGCGGATGCGGTCTACGAGGCGCTGCGGGTGCTGCCTCCGGGGGTGTTCACCAACGCGCCCCTGGGCCGCTTCGTCCAGGAGGCGCTGGGGGCCATCTCGATGCCCGACTCCTTCAAGGAGTTCCCGGCGCCGCTGTTCATCCCCGCCATCAACCTGGACACGGGCCATCGGGTGGTGTTCGGCGAGCCCGGGGCCCAGGACGTGCCGATCAGCACCGCCATCCAGGCGTCCGCGGCGGTGCCCCTGCTCTTCAAGCCGGTGCGGATCGCGCACCAGGACTTCGTGGACGGCGGGATCGAGCGCAACCTGCCCGTGGACGTGGCCGTGAAGCACGGCGCGAGCCTGGTCATCGCCATCAACCCCATGGTCCCGGTGGTGAACGATCCCGCCGCCGAGGGGTCGATGCTGCGCGGCTACAGCTACCTCGCCGACCAGGGCCTCGGGGCGGTGGCGGATCAGATGCTGCGGCTCATGATCCGGAGCCAGGTGGTGTACGGGCTGCGGGAGCTGCGGGACCGGTTCCCGGAGGTGGACATCGTGCTGTTCGAGCCCGAGGCGCACGACGCGACGGTCTTCCGGTACCACCCCATGCGGTACAGCTCGCGCCAGCTGATCGCGGAGCACGCCTTCGAGGAGACCCGCAAGCGGTTGGTGCGCGACATGGATCGGCTGGAGCCGGTGTTTCGACGCCACGGGCTGGACCTGGACGTGGCCCGCTTCGGGTCGCAGAACGACAAGCGCAAGGCCGAGGGCATGGCCCGGCGCCTGGCCCGGCGGCTGGAGCGGGTGCCCGGCTTCCGCACGCTCGTGTCCGGCAACAGCCGCGAGCCGCGTCCGTTCTAGACAGGATCCGTGGAGTCAGCACGCCGCCTGCAGCCGCCGACGCGGCTGGATTTGCTGGCTAGACTGCATCTTCGTCGGGAATGGCCGATAGGGTTCCCCGATGGGTCCCGGGGGGCGGCGGAGAACCACGGGCCAGGATGCACTCCGAGAAGCACCACAACACGTCGCTGCACATGCAGACCCTGTCGGGAGACACCGGGACGTTCGGCGCCATGACGGGGTCGGGCGCCGACGACCCCGGGACCGACTCGCCCTCCACGGGCGCTGGTGAGACCTCCGCCCGGCTCTACCTCGTCGGCGCAGGCCTGTACGCCGTGTACCCGGCCCTGATCCGCAGCGACGGCTACTTCGGCACGGGCCACGACATCGCCACCGTGGCCATGGCGTGCCTGATGCTGGCCGTCGCGGCGAGCCTGCGCTTCCTGCCCCGGATCGGCGCGCGGTCCTCGTTCGCGAACGGAGGGGCGGCCTACCTCGTCAGCGCGCACATGCTGTTCATCGCCTGGCAGCGGCACCTCGACCCCGAGTCCCTGGTGGCGGTGCTGATGGTCATGGCCGCGATGGTCACCAGCCTGCCGTTCACCCTGCCCAGCCGCGCGACCCTTCAGGGGTACGCGGCGATGATGGTCGTGGGGGCGTTCGGAGTCGGGCAATGGGTTTCCGACCCGGTCACCCAGCCTCGCGTGCTGCTGTTCGCCGTCACGGCCCTCGCGGTGGTGGCCCTCGTCAGCCAGACCGCGTGGCTGCGCATCGTGGGACGCCTGCAGGCGGCGGAGCGGACCCGTCGCACGGTGGTGCGCAACGCGCCCATCGCCCTGATCGCCGTGGATCGCACGGGGCGGGTGCGCATGGCGGAGGGCAAGGGGCTGGTCGGCCTGGGGCTGAACCCCGCCGACCTCGTGGGTCGCCGGTTCGTCCTGGACCAGCCCGACCTGCCGCCCGTCCTGGCGCCAGCCCTGGGTCCGGGCCCGTTCGCCCCCTTCGGCGAGCTGCTGACCCAGGATGGTCGGACCTACGAGGCGGCGTACGAGCCCATCGGGTCCGCGGGCGACGAGCAGGGGGTCATCGTCGTCGTCAACGACGTCACGGCCCGCGCCGAGGCCGAGGCGGCGCTGGTGGACCGCGAGAAGCGCGCCCTGCACGACGCCCTGCACGACGTGCTGACGGGGCTCCCCAACCGGGTGCTGCTCAACGACCGCCTGGAGCGGGCGATCAGCCGCCTCACCCGCCGGCCGGAGGACGTGTTCGCCGTCATGTTCATGGATCTGGACCGATTCAAGAACATCAACGACGGGCTCGGCCACCTGGTGGGCGACGAGCTGCTGATGCACTTCGCCCGGCGCCTCAAGCTGTGCATCCGTCCCTCGGACACCCTGGCGCGGCTGGGGGGCGACGAGTTCGCGCTGCTGCTCGAGGACGTGGGCGAGGCAGGCGAGGTCAATCGCGTGGCCCAGCGGATCCGCGAGACCCTGAAGATCCCGTTCCATCTGCAGGGGCACGAGGTGGTGGTCTCGGCGAGCATCGGGATCGCCATGTCCACGCGGGAGTACACCCGCCCCGAGGAGCTGCTTCGGGACGCGGACATCGCCATGTACCGCGCCAAGGAGCAGGGCCGCGATCAGTACGTCATCTTCAACCAGCGCATGCACGACGAGGCCATGGCCCTCGTCCGGCTCGAGAGCGACCTGCGCCAGGGCGTGCAGCGCAACGAGTTCGTGCTGCACTACCAGCCGCTCGTCAGCTTCGCGTACCAGCGGATCTGCGGCTTCGAGGCGCTCGTTCGGTGGCAGCACCCCACCCGCGGCCTGCTGCACCCGGCGGCCTTCATCGAGATGGCCGAAGAGACCGGTCTGATCGTTCCCCTGGGCGCGTTCGTGCTGCGCCGGGCCTGCGAGACCATCGTGCGGCTGCACGCGCTGTATCCGGACCGGTCCTGGCTGCGCATGTCCGTCAACCTGAGCGCCCGGCAGTTCTCGCAGGCCAACCTGCTGGACACCGTCAAGGAGGTCCTGGAGGCCACCGGCGCCGACCCGCGGTGGCTGGTGTTCGAGATCACCGAGAGCCTGCTGATGGAGGATCTGGACCAGATCCTGCCGATCCTGGAGGGGATCCGGGAGCTCGGAGTGCACATCGAGATCGACGACTTCGGCACCGGGTACAGCTCCCTGGCGTACCTGCACCGGATCCCGTTCGACCGCATCAAGATCGACCGCAGCTTCGTCGGTCAGCTGGAGATGGGGCTCGAGCAGGTCGCGCTGGTGCAGACGATCACCACCCTCGCCCGCAACCTGGGGGTGGGCGTGGTCGCCGAGGGGGTCGAGAGCATCGAGCAGTGCCACAAGGTGGCCCAGCTGGGGGTGGACGTGGGGCAGGGCTACTACTTCGCCGCCCCCATGCCGCTGCACGACGTGATGGTCTGGATGGAGCGCAATCCGGAGTGGCCCGAGGCCTCCCGCACGAGCTCCATCCGGAGCGTCAGGTAGCGGGGGCTTCCGCGGCCTCCTTGGGGGGCGGCATGACCACCGAGACCGACACGCCGGCCAGCTCCGAGGCGGCGCCGAGGTCGCTGTCCACGTTCACGGAGCCGAACTCCAGGCTCACGCAGCGCACCACCGCCTGAAGCGTGTTGGCCAGGGCGTGGATGGACGCCGCGAGCACCGCCTTGGCGGAGCTGGTGTCGATGGTCACCAGCGGCAGCTGCTTCGTCTGGCTGATGCGGTTGTCCGTGCGCAGGCCCCGCACCGCCCGCAGCAGCCCCAACACGATCGTCATCTCCGGGACCGCGGCGTCCCGGGTGGGGTCGTGCGCGGGCCAGCCGCCCACGTGCACCGACACGGCGCCCTCGTGCTCGCGGTAGATGCGCTGGTACAGCCCCTCGGTCACGAACGGCAGGAACGGGGCGTACAGCGACAGCACCGTGCGCAGGGCCTCCCACAGGGTCGCTCGAGCCGAGTCGCGCTGGGCCTCGTCGTATCGCTCCGGGTTCCAGAAGCGGTCCTTGACCATCTCGAGATAGTTGTCCGTGAAGGTGCCCCAGAAGAACCGGTCGGTGGCCTCCCGCGCGACGGCGTAGTTGTAGCCCTCGAACCCCTTGGCCACGGCGGGCAGGATCCGGTTGAGCTCGGTCAGCAGCCAGCGGTCCTCGGGGGTGCGCTCCGCGAAGGCGGGGCGCTCGGCGGCGGGATCGAAGCCCTCGAGCTGCATCAGCGCGAAGCGGGCGGCGTTCCACAGCTTCACCACCAGCTTGCGGCCGGCCTTCACGTCCCGCTCGTTGTAGCGGGTGTCGTTGCCGAGCTGGCTGCCCGCGGCCCAGTAGCGCAGCGCGTCGGCGCCGTACTTCTTGATGACGGCGTAGGGCTCGTACCGGTTGAAGCCGCCGGCGTCCGTGAACTTCTCGAGATCCCGCTTGCTGATCTTCTTGCCCTGCTCGTTCAGCCCCCAGCCGCTGATCATCACGTCGCGCCAGGGCAGCGTGTCCAGGTGCTGGTCGGACTTCACCAGGGTGTAGAACAGCCAGGTGCGGATGATCTCGAAGGCCTGCACGCGCACCGTCATGGGGTGCAATTCCATGTGGCCCAGGCGTCCCGGGGTGCCGGCGTAGTTGGCGTTGATGAGCGGCGTCAGCGAGCTGGTCATCCAGGTGTCCATCACGTCGGGCTCGCCGGACAGGGCGGTCCCGCCACACTCGGGGCAGGCGCTCAGCGGGGGCGCGTCCTCCAGCGGATCGACGGGGAGCTGGCTCTCCTGGGCGAGGATCACGTGCCCGCAGTCGTCGCAGAACCACAGCGGGAAGGGCACGCCGTAGAAGCGCTGGCGGGAGATGTTCCAGTCGTACTTCAGCCCGTCGATCCAGTGATCGAGGCGCGTCTTCATGTACTCGGGGTACCAGTTCAGCTCCGCGCTGCGCTTCAACCATCGCTCCTTGGCGTCGAGCACCCGGATGAACCACTGGGGGGCCATGTGGAACTCGACGGGCACCTGGCTGCGGTCGCTGACGCTGACCGCCTGGTCCACCATCTTGAAGCCGTGGTACTGCCCCAGCGCCTCGATGGCCTTGACGATCCGCTTGCGGGCGAGGTCCACCGTCAGGCCCTCGAACTCGCCGGCCAGCGCGTTCATCTTGCCGTCGCCGGTGATGACGAGGCGGGTCTCGAGCTGATCCCGCTTCCACTTCTTGACGTCCTCGCCGTCGCCGAAGGTGCAGACCATCATCAGGCC
>CALAGR010000257.1 GCA_937891735.1 uncultured Pseudomonadota bacterium
GGCCCGGACGTCGGCGGCGAAGCGCTGCATCATCAGGCCCATGGCGGCGATGATCAGGATCATCAGCAGCGGGCCGTAGCGCTTCGTGCTGACCCCCGTGCGCAGGAAGGCGCCGTTGGGCTCCCCCGTCACCACCACGGACGCCTGGCCGTTGCTCCGGATCGCCGCGACCTGCTCCGCCTCGGGCACGTCGGACAGGTCCCGCAGCGAGGCGAGGGCCACGACCTGGTAGCGGTAGGCCTTCGCCGGGGGCTCCAGCCACACATCCGTGGTGACCTTGTCGGACAGGCCCGTGGAGTCCGCGGGCAGCACCTTGATCAGCTGCCACTCCTCGCTGTCGCTGGGGGCGCGCAGGACCCCGTAGCCGAACTCGTCCGCCACGTCGGTCCACGACAGGTCGAGGTTCAGGCCGCTGTTGTCCGCCGGCGCGGTCACCGTCAGCTCCGGCACGGCGAGGGCCAGGGCATCGACGGGCAGGGTCACCGCCAGGCCGACGGCGAGCGTCAGCAGGGTCGCGAGGCGGTTCATCGCTCGATCCTCTCGACGTTGGAGCGGGGCAGGAGCGAGTCCTCACCGTCGCCGAAGTCCACGGTCAGCACGCGCACCGTCGTCTCGGAGTCCACGCGGATGGGCTGGACGGGCAGGTCCTTGACCGTTCCGATGCGGCCGAACCAGGGAGCCCGGATGCCGCGCACGAGGTCGCCGATCTCGATGCCCTTCGGCTCCGGCCGCTCCACCCGCTCGGTGGGGACGTCCGCGTTGTCGAAGGTCACGATGATCTCGGGGCGGATGACGCCGGCCCGGATCTGGGTCGCGCCGTTCACCGAGGCGCGATCACCGACCCGCCTCTTGAGCAGCTCGAAGGTCGCCGGCGCCATCCCGATGGAGCCGAAGCCCTCGGTGACGATGAGCGTGGTGCCCAGGTCCTCGCCGCCGGTGATGGCGACGCCCACCTCGTAGCCCAGCAGCTCCTTGATCTCGTCGTAGTCGAAGCCCCCCGTGACCAGCGCCGCGACGCCCAGCTCGACGGCCCGCTTGAGGCCCGCGATGGTGACGTAGGCCCCGCCGATGACGACCTTGCCGGCGTGCTCGGGGGTCAGGTGCTCCGGCCCGATGATCTGGTCGGGGGTCGTGGCGGCCATGGCGATGACGCCCTTCGTCTCGCCTCCCAGCCCGAAGATCCCCTGCACCATCGTGCCCATGGCCTGCACGACGCAGCCTTCGCCGGGGATCACCTCGACCACGCGGCCGTTGATGTACGCGTCCATCTCCACGGGCACGGGATCGGCCTGGATGATGACCAGACCGGTGACCGCGCTGATCGTCTCGATGGTGCCGGTGGTGACGGCGAGGGCTTCGCTCTTGAAGAACCCGAAGAAGCCGTCGGTGCCGGCGATGAGCTGGTCCTTGACGACCTTGTCGCCGACCCCGAAGAGCATGTGCTCCTTGAGGCGCCCGGGGTCGACGCCGAGCTGGTTGGCGACGTTGACCGGGAAGACCTTCCCGGGCAGGTCGGTGCGCGCGACGATGTCGTCCGCCTTGACCAGGTCGCCGACCTGCACCCGGACCTCTCCCTCCAGGGGGAGCTGGCGGGTCTTCTGGATCAGGTGGTTCTCCGTGACCGTCAGGCCAGGGGTGAAGATCGCGGCCATCAGCGTGCCTCGCCCGGGTACTCGTCCATGGACTGCACCCACGTCTCGAGCAGCGCCACCCGCTCCGTCTGCGCTTCAGGCAGGTGGATCGGGCGCCCCCGGGTGTCGAAGACCAGCCCCACCACGCCCCCGCGCAGGGTGGTCGTGAACGGCTTGCCGGGCCCGGCGCCCACGTCGAGCTCCCGCTGGAGCGGCGTGATGACCGCCGGGATGCCCGGATCGTGGGGGGCCTCCACCCGCAGCAGCTGGCCCGCGTCGAGGGTGACGGTGCGGGGGGCCTCGCCCACCGGCGACAGCTCGATCTCGAGCACCGGCCGGTCCCGCTTCATGGCCCCGATGGGCGCCACGCAGCTCCCCAGGTACACGATGCAGTCGCGGTCGAAGACCTCGGTGGCGGCCTCCTGATCGACGGTGGAGAGCACCCCCAGGTGCGGCATCATGAAGATGGAGTCCACGGCGATCTCGGTGACCAGCTCGGGCTCGAACGCGTCGATCATCATGCGCATGGACTGGGTTCGGCGCGGCGCGTGGGACAGCACGCCGCCGGACCCCACGATCAGGCTCAGCGACGGCATCTTCACCAGCGTGTCCCCGGAGCCGGTCTGCTGGAACGCGTCGGCGATGGTCCGCTCCTGCTGCACGCCCCGCAGGGACACCGCGAACTCCTTGTGCTGCACGAAGGCCAGGCGCAGGGCCTCGCGGGCGATGGCCTGCTCGATCTTGAGCTCCTCGAGGGTCTCGGGGATCGTGGTGGGCCGGATCATCTTGTTGCCGATCCGGTTGCGCAGGCCCTTCTCGTCGATGGCGAAGGGTACCCAGCGCAGGATCGCGGGCAGCCCCGCTTCGGCCAGCACGTTGCTGACCGAGTACGACATGCCCAGGTTGGCAGACACCGTCCGGTTGAACTGGCCGTCGAACACGCTGAACACGTCGGTGGTGGCGCCGCCGATGTCCACGCCCACGACGTTGATGCTCTTGCGCTCGGCGATGGTCTGCATGATGAGACCGACCGCGCCCGGCGTCGGCATGATCGGCACGCCGACCCAGGTCATGAGCTTGTCGTAGCCCGGCGCCTGGGCCATCACGTGCTCCATGAAGAGGTCATGGATCTTGTCCCGCGCGGGCCCGAGGTTCTCCTGCTCGAGGACCGGCCGCACGTTGGCGACGGTCTCCAGATCAGAGATGGTGCCGAGCAGCTCCTCGATGTCGCCCGCGACGGCCTGGTTGCCGGCGTAGATGATCGGCAGGTTGAAGCCTCCGCCGAGCCGGGTGCGGGGGCGCGCCGCGGCGACCATCTCGGCCAGGGCCACGACGTGCTTGCGGGTGCCGCCGTCGATGCCGCCCGCGAGCAGGATCATGTCGGGCCGCAGCTGGCGGATCCGCTCGATCTGCTCGTGGGGCTTGCGGCCGTCGTTGGCGGCGAAGGCGTCCATCACGATGGCCCCCGCGCCGAGGGCCGCGCGCATCGCCGATTCGGCGGTCATGGAGAGCACGACGCCACCGACCACGAGCTGCAGCCCGCCCCCCGCGGAGCTCGTGGAGATGTACATGTCCACGCCCTGGCCGTCCTCGTCGGGGATCCGGATGCCGCCGTCGCGCACCAGCTGCCGACCGCTCAGCTCCTGCACCTCCATGGCCGCGTTGAGCACCCCGCGGGTGACGTCCTCGAAGGGCGCCTCGACGGTGGTGGGCGCCTCGCCGCGCCAGGTCTGTCGCCAGCCATCTGCGGTGCGCTCGATGAGGATCGCCTTGGTGGTGGTGCTGCCGCAGTCGGTGGCGAGCACCGAGCGGATGGGGCCTCGCACGGGGTCGGGGTGGCTCACGTCTCGGCCCTCCGCAAGAAGTCCACCCGATCGAGCTCCTCGATGCGGGCGAGGATGACGTCAACCCCACGGCGATGCTCCAGCAGGCGCGCCAGCGCGTCCCACTGGGACGTCGTGAGCACCGCGCCGATGGACGGGCTGAGCATGTGCATGAACTGGGAGCCCACGAAGGACAGCGGGCGCATGCCCTCGATGGCGAGGATCGCGGGCACGGTCAGCCCGAAGCGCACGATGAACCGCGCGATCTTGTCGATCGCCTCGTCCAGGTCGGGGGTCGGACCGTCCTGTACCCCTGTGTTCTCAGACTCGCCCATGTCTCTCCTCACGCGTGCGCCTCGCGCGGCTCACCAAGGTGCCCTCGCAGCACCGCCTCGACCTCGCCCTCCCGCCCGGGACAGCGCAGATGCACCCCCCGCATGCGCCGCAGGAGGCGCGACCGGCTGCGGCCCGGCAGCCAGAAGCCATCTTGGGCCGGCCTCCAGTCCGCCAGTCCCTCCCAGGGACGATCAGCGGAACGGAGCAGCCCCCGAACCCGAACGCCCTTCGCGTTCAGCTCGAAACGGGTCGGGAGAAGCCACTCTCCCACCGAACTCAGCAACAGGATTGCCCCCAGGAAGGCGAGCCATCGGTCAACCGTCGCGACAGAACCCACGGAGAGCACCAGGAGCCCGGTCGCGAGAGTCGCGCGTGCGGGTTGTCTGCGTGCTGGCCAGTCGGTCCAGGAGACGGTTTCGGACACCTCCCCTCCTCGGAGCCGGCGGAGCATAGCAGCGGATCCGGCCCGCTCCGCCGACTCGGGGCCCGTTCAGCCGACAATGGACCCTGTGCTAGGATTCCGCGAATTTCGTGTGGCCAGCAGCCATGCCCGCGGAAAGGAGCCCTGACCGCATGCCCAGCCCGAGCTTCGTCGGCCTGACCGAGATGACGCAAGTGCGCAAGGTCCGTGTCGCCATCCGCGCCGATGGTGTGGACTATGAGGGATACGTGCACCTCGTCGAGGAGGGCATGCGCGTGCAGGACGTACTCAACGATCCGCGGCCCTTCCTCAACATGACCGAGGTGGTGCTCCAGGACCACACGTACCCGTACGTGGCGCTCAACAAGGGGGCGATCACCCACCTCATGGTGCTCGAGGCCGTGGCCGCCGAAGGCTCCGCTCGCGGCCCCGCGACGCCGGCGCCCAAGCCCCCGTCCACGCTGAGTCCGGCGGCCATGGCAGCCGCCCGTCAGCCGACCGTGCCCGCCGCAGGGCCGAGCACGCTGCCCGCGCCTCCGCCTCGTCCGGCCGGCGATCCGCCGACCCAGCCCTTTCCCAAGGAGTCCATCGGACCCCGCTCGGGTGGCCTGGATGACGATCTGCTCCTGGACGAGGACGACGGTGACGACATCGATCCGGATGATCTCGAGCGCGACGTCGGCGCCCTGATCACCGGCTCCAGTCGTTAGTCCGGCACGCCCCGCAACGCAGGCATGAGAGCAGCAGGCTGATGGCCAACATCGACCACGAACGGAAGCGCATCACCGCGGTTCTGCTCTTCTACGGACCCCCGGGCGCGGGGAAGACCACATCGCTGTACGCGCTCGCGCGGCACCTGCCGCCCGGTACCCACGGCAAGGTCGCGCCCCTGCAGCCCGGCGATGATCGCCTGCTCCGGCTGGACTACCGGCCCCACGACCACGAGCTGGTCTACGGGTACCAGCTGAGCTTCCGACTCGTGACCTGTCCGGGCGCGGTCGAGGTGGAGCTGGTCCGCCCGGTGCTGGCGGCGGCGGACGCGGTCATGTTCGTGGCGGACTCCGCGTCGAACTCGCTGAACGCCAACGTCAAGGCCCTGGAGCTGCTCGACAAGATGGCCCGGAGCGCCGGACGGCGCCTCGACGGCATGCCCATCGTGTTCATGTACAACAAGCGCGACCTGCGGGACGCGCTGGAGATCCGCCTCCTGGAGAGCCGGCTCAACACGTTCGGCGGCAACTACCTCGCGGCCTCCGCGATCCGCGGGCAGGGCGTGCTCGAAGCCGTACAGCGCCTGACGGCCACGGTCGCCGTCCAGCTGCGCACCGAGCTGCAGTCCGAGCCCGGGATCCAGGGGAGCACCGCGGCGACGGTGGCCCACGGCACGACGTTCCAGCAGGCCCGAGCCATCGAGGGCGTCAGCAACGATCTGGACGACGTCACCGCGGTCAGCACGGACCACGCGGTCGCCAAGCCCGCCGCGGTGGGCTGGGATCTCGGAAACGACGACAAGACCGAGGTGAACCCCGCCGGCGGTGGCTGGGACGTGACCGGCCGCGCGCAGGCGCCGACTCCGGCCGCGAGGCGCGAATTGCACATCACTCCTGGTTGATTTAGTCAAC
>CALAGR010000258.1 GCA_937891735.1 uncultured Pseudomonadota bacterium
CAGGTCCGCCAGCCCCGGGTGGTGCTCGAAGGTCGCCGTGGGCTCCCGCCCCGCCAGCAGCTCGCACACCGCGGTGATCCGCTCCGCGCAGCGGCCGTCGCCGAACGGGTTGATCCGGTACGGACGGCTGTCGTGGCCGGCGATCGCGTCGGCGACCACCTCGGCCAGACCCGTGTCCTTCGCGAGATCGAAGAGCCGGTTCGCGCCGAGGAACACCGTCTCCATGCGCTCGGTGTTGGGGCGCAGGGTGACGCACGGGATGTCCAGGCTGATCGCCTCCTCCTGAACGCCCCCGCTGTCGCTGAGGATGACCGTGGCTCCGCTCATGGCGCGGCAGAAGTCCAGGTAGCCCACGGGCTCGGACAGCGTGATGTTGGACGGCCAGGTCAGCCCGAACTCCTCGGCCTGCTTCGCCGTGCGCGGATGCACCGGGAACAGGATCGGCATGTCGATGGCGCCCAGCTCCTTCAGGGCCCGTCCGAAGACCACGGGGTCATCCACGGTCGCCTGGCGGTGCATGGTCAGCACGGCGTACCGGGACAGCTCCGCCACCGCCGCGGGGAGCGGGCGCGCGTCGATCAGGTGGCGGTGTCGCCGCCACGCGTCCACCACGAGGTTGCCCACCGCCGGGCAGGTCACGGTGTCGTATCCCTCGAACGCGTTCAGGAACCAGGTGGCGAGGCCCGTGGGCGCCAGCCGGAGCGCGGACATGCGATCCACGCGGACCCGGTTCAGTTCCTCCGGCATCGAGCGGTCGAAGGAGCGGATCCCCGCCTCGACGTGGATCAGGATCGCGCCGATCTCGGTGGCGGCCAGCGCCGCGGCGAGGGTCGAGTTCGTGTCGCCGTAGCAGATCACCACCTCCGCGCGGAGGTCCCGGATCGCCTCGGTGGTGGCCCGCGTCAGGGCCTCGGGGTCCGACGAGCCCACATCGAGGAACAGGCCCGGGGGCGCCGCCTGGAGTTCATCGATGAACACCTGCACCATGGACGGCGAATAATGCTGCCCAGTGAACAGATAGGTGTGCTCGAAACGCTCATCGAGCAGCGGCACCAGGGGTGCCAGCTTGATCAGCTCGGGCCGGGTTCCAGCCACCGTAACCACGCGCATCTGTTCCGCCCTCTCGATCCCTGTGGAAATCGCGGGGTCAGTATCGTGGTGACGAAGTGACCGAACATGACGAAATGTCCCCCGTTGGGACCGCCCCGCGCGCGCTCATCCTCGGAGCCGGCTTTGGAACCCGTCTGCTCCCCCTCACCGAGCAGGTCCCCAAACCGGTGATCCCCATCCTGGGTCGGCCTCTTATCGGCCATCCCCTGATTCACCTTTATTCAGAAGGTTGCCACGAAGCGTGGGTGAATGCACACCACCGCCCCGAGCGCCTCAGCGCGGTGCTCGACGCGTGGGTGCAGCGACGCCTGCAGCGAATGAAGGTGCACTACTCGGTCGAGCAGCCCGAGATCCTCGGAACGGCGGGGGCGGTGCGGCTCCTGGAGGGGCCGCTGACGGAGAGCGGCGAGCCCTTCCTGATGCTCAACGGGGACGCGCTCCTGGGCATGGACCTGGGCGCGCTGATGGCCGTTCACCGCATCCACCGCGCCGAGGGCGCGCTCGCCACGCTGCTCTGCATCGAGCGCCCGGACGCCGAGAAGTACGGGGCGGTGGTCAGCGTGAACGCCCAGGGGCGGATCCTGCACCTGCAGGGTCTGGGCGGGCTCCCTGGGGTCAGTGAGGACGATCTGGCGGCCGCGACGCCCACCGTGTTCTGCGGGGTACACCTCATCGAGCCGGCCGTGGTGCCCCACCTGCCGCCCCGGGGGAGCTTCGGCTGCATCGTCAGGCAGGGCTACGTGCCCCTGCTGCAGCAGGGCGCGGACATCCGTGCGCTGATCCTGCCGCGCAGCACGGCGTTCCACGACGTCGGGACCCCGGCGCGGTACCTGGACGCCCAGGCGGCGTTGTTCGCAGGCGAGGTGGAGCTTCCCGTGGGGCAGGGGGTCGATCCCGCGGAGGCGATGTTCCAGGAGGCGGTCTATGCGGTCGATGCAGCGGGCCGGGAGTACGGCCGCGCCGACGGCGTACGCGGGCTGGCCGGGGCGCGGCTCGAGCCGCCGTTCTTCTTCGGACCCGGAAACGAGATCGGCCCGGGGGCGGTCATCGGCCCGAACGCGAGCATCGGGGCGGCAAACGTGATCGGCGCGGGGGCCAGGGTGAGCGACGCGGCGCTGTGGGCCCAGGTGGAGGTGGGCGCGGGGGAGCGGCTGTCGGGGGTGATCGCCGCGAGGCTGGCCGGCGAGCGCGTGGTGGTGGACGCCCGCCCTCTCTGACGAGCCCCTACTTGCGCTCGAGTTCCTCGATGAGGCTGTCGATCTGATCGTCCAGACCCAGGACGATCTCGTCCAGGTCCTCCATGGGGGACTTCTCGCTGGCGTTGCGGCGACGCAGCCGCTCGATCACGTCCGTCGTGGCCAGCACCCCGGCGACCATGTTGGCCAGCGCCCTCAGGAAGAGGATCTCGCGGCGCGTGAACCCGTGGGAGACCCGGCGCGTGGTGAGGCTCATGGTGCCGACCACGACCTCCTTGACGCACAGCGGGAGCACCAGGCAGGACCGCAGATCGACGGACTGGATGAAGACCAGCACCTCCCGCATGTCCGGATCTGCGTGCACATCCTCGATGAGGACCGTGTCGCCGCTGTCCAGACAGCGCCTGATCTCTGGGTACTTGTGCAGGTCGAGGGTGTGGTTGCGCAGGTTGGGGTCGTCATGGGACGCCATGACCACCACCTCGCTGTCCCTGGACCCGCGGACCACGACGTTGCACCGGCTGACGGGGACGGTGTGGGCCACCCGACGCACCGCCACGTACAGCGCATCCGAGACCGGCAACGAGCTCGCCATGGCCTCGCTGACCTCGATCAGGGTGCTCAGGTCGGCCTCGTAGAAGTGGTCCAGCCCCATGGGCAGACCGTCCGGGATCCCGCGGACCGGCCGCACCGGATCCATCTCCTGCGTCAGCACGGTCTCGTCCGCCATGGAGAGCATGAGATCGGGGATGTCGATCGAGTCCGGCGTCCGGGACCGGATGTGCAGGCCGATCCGGTTCAGCAGATCGGCGGGCACGATGGCCCCGTGCAGCACGTCGTCCGCCCCGTGGCTGAGGCAGGCGTCGATCTCCGCGGCGTCGAACTCGGGCAGCAGGATCAGCACGGCGCAGTGGGATGTGCGGGGGTCGGTCTTGAGGCTGTGCAGCGATTCGAGGGCGTCGCACCCGGGCATGCGTCGGGACATGAGGACGAGGTTCGCCCCGAAGAGCCCGACCTCCTCGGCGATCATCGACCAGTCCATCGCCTCCTGCAGGCGGTAGCCGCCACCCTCCAGCGCGCTGCGCAGGTTGCGCGCGAGCGCGGCGTCGGGGGTGGCCAGGTAGATCTTGCCGCGCGTCTCCATCGACTCCAGATCCGTCTGCCGGGACGCATGTCCGCCAGACCCGCGCATCCTAGCAGCCTCCCCGGCGCAGGCGTACGGACGCCCGACCGGCGCGCAGGCTCTATTGTGCTGCCCATGGAGTTCACCAAGGAGACCATCAACCACGTCCTGTTGTGGCGGATGGAGCAGACGGATCGCGACGTCGCCTACTTCGCCGAGGCGGCGGACGGCCGCTTCGTGCCCGTCGGCCCTCCCCAGGCGCGGCGCAACAACCTGAGCTGGGCCGCGGCGCTGATCCGGCGCGGTCTGCCCGTCGGCACCCGGGTGGCGATCCTCGCGGGCGTCCGGGCCGAGTGGGTGGAGTGCGATCTCGGCAACCTGCTCGCCCGCACCGTCACCATCGGCGTGTACCCCACGTCCACCCCCGACTCCATCGCCTACATCCTGCAGCACAGCGAAGCCCGGGTGCTGGTGGTGGGTGACCAGGCCGATCTCGACCGGTGCGCGTCGATCCTGGGCTCCTGCCCGGGGCTGGACCTGATCGTCGCGATGGAGCCGGTCACCGCCCCGCCGGGCCTGGGCGTAGAGCTCACGACCCTGGACGACGTGCGCCTCCAGGGGGACCAGGCGCTCGCGGGGGGCGAGGCCTGGCTGCTCGAGCACGCCGCCCAGGCCGAGCCGGACGACATGATCACCGTGGTCTACACGTCGGGCACCACCGGACCGCCGAAGGGCGCCGTGCTCACCCACCGCAACCTGTTTGCCGTCACGGACGCCGTGAACGCCATGTTCCGGTTCCGGGACGACCAGATCGGGCTCGTGTACCTGCCCCTGGCCCACATCCTCCAGCGCTACGCCGTCTACCAGGGGCTGCGCTTCGGCGGGATCGGCTACTACAGCCGACGGATGACCGAGCTCGGCGAGGTGCTGCCCGCCGTGCGCCCCCACGTGCTCGCCGCGGTGCCGCGGGTCCTGGAGAAGATCCACGCCAAGGCCATGGCCCGGATCCAGGGCATGTCGTCGTTTCGCCAGGCCGTGGTTCGCTGGGCGTTTGCCGTGGGGACCACCGTCGCCGACGCCGAACGCGCAGGGCAGAGCGTCTCCTGGTGGGAGCGCCGGCAGCAGCGGGTGGCGGATCGCCTTGTGTTCTCGAAGATCCGCGAGCGCCTGGGCGGCAACGTCGAGGTCATCGTGTCCGGGGGCGCGCCCCTGGCCCCCGAGCTGTGTTCCTGGTTCCAGGCGGCGGGCCTGCTCGTGATCGAGGGCTACGGCCTGACCGAGACCTCCGCGCCGGCCACGACGAACACGCCGGACATCCAGCGCATCGGGACCGTGGGCAAGGCCATCCCGGGCACCGAGGTGAAGCTGGCCTCCGACGGCGAGATCCTCATCAAGGGCGCCGGCGTGTTCCGGGGGTACTTCAAGGACGAGGCCGCCACCGCCGCGGCGTTCGACGCCGACGGGTTCTTCCGCTCGGGCGACATCGGCGAGTTCGACGCCGACGGGTTTCTGCGGATCACCGACCGCAAGAAGGACCTCATCATCACCGCCGCGGGCAAGAACATCGCTCCCGCGAACATCGAGAACCTGCTCAAGCAGCACCGGCTGGTGGGGCAGGCGATGGTGCACGGCGACCGGCGCCGGTATCTGACCTGTCTGCTGACGCTGTGCCCCGAGGAGACCCCGGAGTGGGCCGCGGAGCAGGGGCTGACGGACCGCTCCCTGGCCGCCGTGGCGGCCCTTCCGAGCGTGCGGGTGGAGCTGGAGCGGCACGTGATGGCCACGAACGCGCTCCTCGCGAGCTACGAGTCGGTCAAGAAGTGGACGCTGCTGCCGGTGGCGTTCGAGATCGACAACGGCTATCTCACGCCGACCCTCAAGCTCAAGCGCCGCCAGATCACCCAGGACTTCCGTGAGCAGCTCGACGCCTTCTACGCCGCCGACGAGGACTGACACCCCGCTCCTGCGCATGACGCCGGCGCGCGCCGTCTGGTCCGTCGCCTGGCCGATGATCGCCCTGGGGCTGCTCAAGTCGAGCTACTTCCTGACGGACAGCTGGTTCGTGGGCAAGCTCGGGGACGACGCGCTGGAGGCCCTGGGGGGGGCCGCGTTCGCGTGGTGGATGATCTTCACCTGCACCGAGCTTCCCGGCGTGGGGGTGCACGCCCTCATCGCCAGGCAGGAGGGGGCAGCGCGCCGGGACCTGATCCCCGCGACCCTGGTGCAGGGCCTGTGGGTGGGCCTGGGGGTCTCCGTGCTGCTGCTCGCGTGCGTGCCTGTGCAGTCCGCGTACTTCGATCTGCTGGGGTTCTCCCGCGACTCCGCGGCGATGGGCTTCGGGCTCGACTTCCTGGGGGTCAGCCTCGCCACCGCCCTCGCCCTGGTGGTGCACACCGTGACGGGGACGGCGTTCCGGGCGCTCGGTGAGACGCGCACGGCGCTCGTGATCACCTCCGCGACCCTCGCCGTCAACGCCGCGCTGGACCCGGCGCTGATCTGGGGCTGGGGTCCCCTGCCGGCCCTGGGCATCGCTGGCGCCGCCTGGGCGACCGCCGTGGCGAGCGCCTTCGGAGCGGCGCTGGGGCTGGTGGTGCTGGCCCGCCGGGGGATCCACCTGCTCCCGGCGCCGCCGCTGCCCCAGCGCATGGGGCTCATCGCGCGCATCGGGATCCCCGTGACCGTCGCCGGGCTGGGCTTCTCCATGGTCTACGTCCTGCTCGGCCGGCTCATCACGGACTTCGGCGAGCACCACATCGCGGCGCTCGGCGTGGGTCATCGCCTGGAGAGCATGGCCTACATGGTCACCGTGGGGATCTCCGTGGGGGCCGCCACGATGGTGGGGCAGCACCTCGGCGCCGGCAACGTCGGCAGGGCCGAAGAGGCCGCGCGCGCCGCCAACCGGCTGTGCATCGGCTTCATGCTGCCCATCGGGGCCCTGCTGTTCTTCGGCGCCGAGGTGTTCTTCGACTGGTTCACCGACGATCCGGAGATCATCGCGTCGGGGGCCCTGTACCTGCGCTGCCAGGCGCTGGTGTTCGTGGCGATGGGCATCGAGGTGGTCTACGAGGGCGCGTTCTCGGGCGCCGGAGACACGATGCCGCCCCTGGTGGTCAGCGGAACCCTCACCGCGGCCCGGATCCCGCTGGCGTGGCTGTTCGCGTACACCCTGGGCATGGGGATCCTGGGGGTGTGGATCGCCATCGCGGTGTCCACGGCGCTCAAGGGCGCGGTGCTGTGGCTGTGGTGGCAGCGCGGACGCTGGGCCACGACCCTCAGCAACGCCGAGGTGGCCGCCTGATCAGCCGGTTCGGAACAGGAGCGCGTCCTCACCCCAGGCGAGGCGCACCGCCTGCCCCGCCTCCTCGCTGTCCACCAGCGCCAGCAGGGTGCCCCCCCATCCCGCGCCGGTGATCTTCGCGGCCCGCGCCCCGGCCTGCAGGGCCGCCGCGATCCCGTCCTTGTCGTCCTGGTTCACGACCCCCAGCCGGTCCAGGGACTCCTGGTGGGCGTTCATGGCCCGGGCGAGGCCCGGCAGATCCCCGTCGGTCCAGGCCTCACGCCCCAGCCGCGCGAAGCGCCCCATCTCAGCGATGGTGCGGATCATCGCGGGGCTCTCGGCGAGTCGGTCGCGCACGCCGCTGACGATGTGCACGGTGGAGCGCGCGCTCTGGCGGGGCAGCAGCACCAGGGTCAGGTCCATCATCCCCGCCAGCGGCTCCGGGGCCTGTCCCTTGACGAACCACAGGGGCCGCTCGAGGGCCGACACCGTGTGGTCGATGCCCGACGGGTTGCCGTGAAAGAGCCGCTCGACCGCCTCTGCCGCAGCCAGCACCACGCGCTCGTCCAGGGCCCGACCGTGCCACGCGAGCAGCGCCCGGGACATGGCCACCCCCAGGGCCGCAGAGGTGCCCATGCCGCTGCGCAGGCCGCCGGTCCGCACCGCGATGCGCAGCGGAAGCGGAACCGGCACCCCGAGGGCCCGAGCTGCCGTGCCCAGGGCGCGGGACACGGCCGCGTGGGCCTCCTCCGGCGCGTCGGGATCCAGGTCGATCCTCAGGGGCGGTTGGGGCTCCCGGTCCAGGGTCGAGCCGACCGCCACGAGCATCGCCTGGGTCGCCATCGCGTCGCCCGAGAACGGCATCGTGGGGGCCTCCTCCAGCGGGCCCGTGGGCACCGGATCGTCCGCGCCGGACCCGTCGGACGCCTCGGCCAACGCGCGCCATCGGTCCGCGCTGGGATCCGAGAGCACCACGCTGAGGCGGAGGGGCAGCAACGGCACCGCGAGGGCCGGCTCGCCGTACACCACCGAGTGCTCGCCGAGCAGGATCACCTTGCCGCAGGCGCTCGCGATCGCGGGCTGCTCGCCCGGCGGCGTGTCGGGACGGTCAGAGGAGATGAGCATCGTGCACGCGGACCGGTGAGCCCGGTCGGTTCTCGAGGATGGCCAGGCCGGGTACCAGGGCCTCGATGCGCTCGCGCACCGCCGGCGCGTCCCGGCCCTCGCACAGGATGTGCACGTTGGGGCCCGCGTCCAGGGTGAAGTACACGGGCAGGCCGTCGTCCTCCCGCCAGGACCGGACCGCGTGCAGGAGCGCCAGGGTGGCGGGCTGCATGTACAGCGCACAGGGCTGACCGCTCATCATGATCCCCTGCACCTCCAGCGCCTCGTGCTCCACGATGGCCCCCAGCGTACCGAAGTCACGGCTCGCGATGGCCCCCTTCGTGGCGAGCATACACAACGGCAGCTCGGCCTGCCGCGCGGCCATGAACGGATGGCGGCCCGCGATGCGGTGGCCCTCCGAGCTCGAGATCGCCTTGGGCGCGCTGCTGACCAGGACCACGAGATCCCGCAGGTCCCAGTGGTCCGCGGGGCACAGCTGGCGGGAGAACGAGCTCGCGTCGTCGGTGCCGCCGATCCACTCCACGAAGCCTCCGTGAATGGACCGGCACCCCGAGCCGGATCCCCGGCGGGCCCAGCGGGTGAGCTCGGTCTGTTCGGGCAATCCCTCGCCGAAGGCCGCGAAGGCGGCCGTGGCCAGCGCCGCGAAGCCCGACGCGGACGAGGCGATGCCCGTGCCGGCGGGGAAGCTGTTCATCGACGCGACCCGCGCGTGCATCCGGTACCAGTCCGCGCGGATCCGGTCCAGGAAGCGGGAGATCCGCAGCCCCCGGTGGTCGAGGATGCGCTCGCCGTCCAGGTAGATCTCGTCCTGGCTCAGGCTCGGATCCCACACCACCGTGGTCGTCGTGATCGCGTCCGACAGGGTCATCGACACCGAGCCGTTCAAGGGGATGTTGTCAGCCGGGTCCGCCTTCCCCCAGTACTTGATCAGGGCGATGTTGGAGCAGGCCGAGGCGGTGCCTCGCATCTCGCGGCTCACGGATCCTCCGGGGTCTCGGCCCGCAGGCCGTGCTCTTCGAACCTGATGGGCAGCACCTCGAACCCGTGGGCCCGCGCGGCCTGGGAGGCGCCTGGGGGGTCTTGCGCCAGGATGAGGATGCAGTCTCCCCCGCCGGCGCCGGCCATGCGCGCCCCGTGCACGCAGGGATCGCCCTGCAGGGCCAGCACCAGGCCTTCGATGTCGTCAGGCACCGCGCCCAGCTCGCTGAGCAGCTCGTGGCCGGCGTTCATGGCGGCGCCCAGACCCGGAAGGTCCCCGGCGCGCAGGCACGCCTCCCCCTGCCCCGCCAGCGCGCCGATCCGGCCGTAGATCCCGTGGCCCACCGGATGGCGGGACCGCACGTCCCGGATCATTTCGCCGGTGGAGGCCTTCACGCCCGTCCAGGCGACGATCCACTGCGGCGCGCCGGCGACGGGGATGCGCTGAAAGACGGGGGTGTCGCCTCCCACGAAGCGCACCGCGCCCCCCAGGAGCTGCGTGGCGGCGTCGTACCCGGAGGCGGCGCCCTGCACCCCGCGCTGAAGAGCGCGGACCGTCCAGAACAGCTCCCGCGGCTGGATGCTGCGCCCCAGGAGCGTGTTCACCGCCGCCACCGCGGCCAGGGAGCTCGCCGAGCTGGAGCCGAGGCCCCAGGTGTGCGGAAAGCCCGCCTCGAACCGCAGCGTCAGCCCCTCCAGGACCGGCACCGCGGCGCGCAGCAGCGGCCACAGCAGGCACAGCGCAGGATCCGGCGCCTCGGTGGGCAGGTCGTCGACGATCAGCGGGCCCGCGTCCCCCAGGAGCGAAGGCGCATCGAACCGCAGCGCTCCCCCGCCCGCCGCGGCCGTGCAGCGGATCCGGGCGTCAAAGCACAGGGCCACCGCGGGGTGCCCCTCAAGGACCGCGTATTCGCCGAAGAGCATGAGCTTGCCGGGCGCCGAGAAGCTGACTGGCCTCATCCTTCGTCCGCCGCCAGCTCGAGGTTGCGCTGGTGCAGGCGCATGTGCCCCTTCTGGATCCCCTCGGTGCCCAGGGCGCGCAGGGCGCCCAGGTTCTGGGCGAGGCCCACCGCGGCGATCACCCGCCCCAGCTCCGCCGCGGTGCTCACATCCAGGATCGCCAGGGACAGGCGGGCGAGGGGGTGCAGCCGGGTCACCCCGCCGACGGTGCCCACCTGCATCGGCAGCTCCAGCTCCCCGCACAGGTCGCCGGCCTCGTCGCGCCACCACCGGGACAGGGCGCGGTAGCTGCCGTCCCGCGCAGCCCAGGCGTGGGCGCCCGCTTCCACGGCGCGCCAGTCGTTGCCGGTGGCGATCACCACGGGATCGATGCCGTTCATGATCCCCTTGTTGTGGGTGGCCGCGCGGTACGGGTCGTAGGTGGCGAAGCGGGCCGCGGCCACGATCGCCTCCGCCACCTCGTCGCCGCCGTGCCCGTCCAGGGCCAGGGCCTCGGCCGCCACCCGGCACGAAGCGCGCACCCGCCGCCGATCCGCGAGGTTGGACAGGATGCGCAGGCCCGGCGTGGCCCCGGTGAGCTCCGCGAGCCGTGGCGCCAGCCGCTCGCAGATCGAGTTCACCGCGTTCGCGCCCATGGCATCCCGACAGTCCACCAGGAAGTGCACGACGATCACGTCGCCGTCGCCCCCCGTCTGGTCCGCCGTAAACGTGCGCACGTCCAGCCCCTGGCAGCCTCCGCCGAGGGTCACGAGCACCGAGTCGAACGAGCGCGCCGTGGCGATCAGCTCCTCCCGGGCGGAGTGAATGGCGGCCACCGCGGCGGCGAGGTCGGGCACGTCCCGCAGCTGCACCTGGCCGATCATCTCCTCGCCGACGAGCTCGGTGACGAACCCGCCGGTGGGCCGCGCGAGGCGCGCCATGTTCGACGCCGCCGCCACCACCGAGGACTCCTCCACCACCATCGGCACGAGCACGTCGCGGCCATCCACGACGAAGTTCGCGGCGATCCCAAAGGGCATCGGGAAGGCGCCCACCACGTTCTCGACGAAGGCGTCGAGCAGGTCCGGATCGACCCCGTCCTGCAGCGCGGCGAGGTTCGGATCGTCGGCGTCGATCCCCGCGAACGCCGCCACCACCCGGCGCCGCTCGGGCACGGAGAGCTTGTACAGGCCCTGGATCCGGCTGGATGTGCTCATGCGCCGGCGATCCTGCCGGACAGGGCCCGCAGGTCTGCAGCTCCCGCGCACATCGCGGCGATCCGCAGCTCGTCCAGCACCCGACGCCCCAACGCCAGGGCCTGCTCCACCGACACGTCCGCGGCCCGGAAGAACGGCAGCGCCATGCCCGCGACGTCGGCCCCCAGAGCCACGGCCTTCGCCACATCCAGGCCGGTGCGCACCCCTCCGGTGGCCATGATCGGGAACTCCGGGCCGAGCGCCTCCCGCACCGCCACCAGCGCCTCCGCGGTGGGCAGGCCCCAGTCCCGGAAGGTGGCCCCGATCGCCTGGCTGTGCGGATCCGCGGCCCGGAACCCCTCGATCCACCCCCAGGAGGTGCCGCCGGTGCCGCCCACGTCGATCGCCGCGGCCCCCAGATCCCGCAGCGCGCGCGCCGTCTGCCCGTCGATCCCGCAGCCGGTCTCCTTGACGATCACGGGCACGTCGAGCGCTTCGATGAGCGCCCCGAGCTTGCTCCGCAGGCCGCTCCAGTTCCGGTCCCCTTCGGGCTGCACCATCTCCTGGAGCACGTTGAGGTGCACCGCCAGCGCGTCGGCCTGCACGTCGTGCACGAGCCGGCGTACATCGTCGATGCCCACTCCGTAGTTGAGCTGCACCGCCCCCACGTTGGCGAGCAGCAGGATGTTCGGGGCCACGTCGCGCACCTGGAAGGTGGAGGCCAGGGCCGGCGTCTCGAGCATGGCGCGCTGGGAGCCGAGCCCCATGCCCAACCCCAGCTCCTGAGCGACCCGGGCGAGCCTGCGGTTCACCGTGCCCGCCCGCTCCGAGCCGCCGGTCATGCCCGCGATGAGGAGCGGACCGGTCAGGGGCTTGCCGAAGAGCCAGGTGCTCAGATCGATGGCGTCGGCGTCGATCTCCGGCAGGGCGGCGTGTGGAAGCCGCCAGCGCTCCCAGCCCGCGCGCACCGCCGCCGACTCCACGTCCTCGGTGGCGACGATGTTCAAGTGGGCGGTCTTGCGCAGGGAGCTGATGTGTCCGGTGAGGCGCGCTCGCCCATCGGCCTGGTACGCCACCACCTCCAGCAGGTGCCGCGTCATGCCACCGACCGGCCTCCCGGCGCCCCGCGTCACCTCGGCCCGCACGGTGAGGCTGTCCGTCAGCAGCAGCTCCACAGGGAGCGTCGCGGCGTCGGCGAGGACCACGTCCGTCGGCAGGTCCACCGCGAGGCGGTCCAGGCTCAGCTCCTGGCACAGCCCCACGACGCCCGCGATGCGGACCGGCATGTACCCATCGAGGCGGATCAGCGCGCTCATCCCATGGGCCCCAGTCCGAAGCCCACTGCCACGGCGTTGGCCACGGCGGCGAACAGGAACGCCCACAGCGGCCAGCTCGCCCGCCAGGAGCGGTCGGGGTCGGCGGCCCGCCCGCGGATCCAGCCCCGGCCCAGCAACAGCGAACAGACGAGCACGCAGGTCCAGGCGAACCAGTCCCCCAGCCGCGCGTACAGGCCCGGCAGGCGCACCAGCTTGACGTCGCGCACCAGGACGTCCCGGGTGAAGATCTTCGTGGTGGCGGTGATGACTCCGCGGGCGTCCACGAAGGCGCTGATCCCAGTGGTGGCCGCGCGCACGAGGGGCACCCCGTACTGGGCCGCCTGCATCGCGGACAGCATGAAGTGCTGGTGCGGGTTCGCCGTGTCGCCGAACCAGGCGTCGTAGGTGATGTTCACGAGCAGGTTGGCGTCCTGGTTCACCGCCCGGCGCACGTACCGCGACAAGATCGCCTCGTAGCAGATGAGGTAGGCGAACCGGACCTCCTGCAGGGCGTCGTACACGATGACCCCCTGCCCGGCCTGGTAGTTCCCGACCCCCTGGATCTTCTTGAGGAAGGGCAGCACCGATACGCCCGGCATGTACTCGCCGAAGGGCAGCAGCACGTTCTTGTCGTAGCGCACGTCCGTGGCGGCGTTGCCGTACACCCGGAACGCGGAGTTGAACCACTCCCGGCGGCCGTCCGCTCCCTTGCGGCTGGACGCGCCGCCGGTCCAGACCTCGATCCCGGTGTCCTTGACGAACTTGCGGATCCGGAAGTTCCGAGGCCAGTCGGGCGTGCCCTGCAGCGCCCCCTCGGGCAGCACGAAGGCGTCCACGTCGGGGTGCGCGACGAACGACGCGTTCATCGCCCGCACGTGGTCGATGGCGATGGCGGTGTCGCTCGTGTTCATCAGATCGCGGCGCGCGAAGACGTCCTGGTTCGTCTGCACCATGCCGAGCGTGACCACCGGGGCCTCCGCCTCGGCCGCGTCGATCACCCCCAGCCGCAGGTGGGAGTAGCCCATCGAGACGAGCACCCCGAGGGCCAGGACGATGGCGCCGCCGCGCACGGGCCCCAGCGGCGCCCCCCGCAGCCTGCGGTCCAGCGCGCCGTAGAGCACCGCGTTGCACAGGAACACGAGGAAGGAGATGCCCGCCACCCCCGTCGCCGCGGTGACCAGGAAGATCCGGGGCACCTGATACCAGCACACGCCCTGCATGTAGGGGAACAGCTGCACGTTGACGAACTCGCAGGCCACGAACCACGCCGCGATGCCCAGGGGCCAGTACGCCCCCGACAGCCGCTTCACGTGGCTGAAGCCCCACCCGAAGATCGCCCCGTAGAAGCCGAACACCGCCGCGAACAGGCCCAGGATCAGCACCGCGACGGGCATCGGCAGGTTCGAGAACGTGCTGATCGTGTGGATCACCCAGGCGAAGATCGTGGCCTGGGCCGCCATCCCGAAGAGCCACCCCGCCAACAGCGCCCGCCTGCCTTCGAGGCGGTCCAGGGCCCAGAACGCCGGGATGAACGCGATGGGATGCAGCCACACCCACGACAGCGGCGCCGAGATCACCGCCTGCACGGCGCCCGAGAAGACGACAGAGAGAACCACCAGCAGCGGGAACGGGATTCTGGGCATGAGCGTCCGCCGGCTTGTACCAGCCGGGCCCCGTCGACGCCCCGAGAGCCCAGGCGACTCCTCGCCGCCCTTGACGTCGGCGAGCGGGCAGCGAACCCTGCGGGGGTGAGCGCGACCGACTTTCCAGACCTGCCCCCCGCCTGGCCCGGCGCCCAGGTGTACACCCCCGACGCGCGCATCTTCATGCGCCGCACCGGCCACGCCGAGGGCGGCAGCCTCATGCTGCTGCACGGCTGGGGCGTGCACGGCGGCATGTTCGAGGGGCCCGTGCGGCAGGTGCTGGAGCCGCACTTCGAGCTGCTGGTGCCCGACCTGCGGGGGCACGGCTACAGCTCCACCCCGCGCAACCCCCGCAGCTGGCGCCTCACGGACTACGTCGACGATCTCGTGCGCTCCCTGGACCACCTGGGCGTGGACCGGGTGCACGTGGCGGGGTACTCCATGGGGGGCTTCGTGGCCCTCGGGCTGGCCCAGGCCCACCCGGATCGCGTGGACCGACTGGGGCTCATCTGCACCGCCGCGAAGCACCCCGACATCGTGCGACGCAACCTCGTGGTCGCGGAGGCCGCCTTCAAGGTGCTGCCTCCCCAGACCATGGCCTGGGTGGCGGGGCGGCTGCTCGCGGGCCCCGGAGTGCCCGAGGAACTGCGGCCCGTCATGCGGTGGCTGCTCGGATACAACACCCGCGGCGGGATCTCGGGAGGCGCCGGAGCGATGCGGCGCGCCGACCTCACCGCGGGCCTCGCGGCGCTGACCCATCCCACCCTGCTGGTGACCGCCGAGCACGACGTGGCGGTGCCCAAGTGGGCGAGCAAGCACCTCCTCGACTCGATCCCGAACGTGACCCACAAGCACTTCGAGGACGCCGGCCACGCCCTCGCGGCGTCCCACGGGACCGAGCTCGCCCGGGCCATGGGGGACTTCTTCCAGGCAGGACCCCGATGAGCACGATCCAGCCCCGCTCCGTGATCTGTCCCTTCTGCGCCACCCAGAGCGAAGGCTGGCTGGTCCTCGCCGGCCAGGCCCGCGGCCCCATGACGACGGATCTGCGGCGCTACGCCGACGGCCAGGACCCGATCCCCTTGCAGCTGTGCTCCTGCGTGGGATGCGGCTGGGTCGGGGACGTGTCGGACTTCGAGGAACGGGCCCCCGAGGCGGACCTCGCCGTGGCGGCCGAGGCGGCGGGCGCGTGGTACAGCCAGGATGCGTTCGACGACGCCCACGATCCGATGCTGATCGACGGCCCGCGGGCCGAAGCGAGCACCCTGGGCGCGTTGATCGAGGCCCACCTCACCCCGGAGGCGGCGCGCTCTGCGGCGGATCCCGCCTTTCGCTACGAGCAGCACGCCCAGGTGCAGCGGTGGCGGGCCGCGGGGCCCCTTCGGGAGGGCGACGCGTGGCTCCGGGCGGCGTGGATGTACGGCGACACCGAGCGCCCCCAGGACGAGCGCCGGTGCCGCACCCGGGCCCTGGCCTGCTATCGGCGGGGTGTCGAGGAGCAGCGCTGGTTCAAGCGGCGCGAGGATCTGGTGGTGATCGCCTACCTCGTGGGGGAGCTGCACCGCCGGCTGGGGGACCCCGCCGAGGCGGGCCGCTGGTTCGAGCAGACCGCCGGGTGGAGTTCGGGGCTTCCGCACATGCAGGACCTGCTGGAGCTGGCCGAGCGGCAGGGACGGGACCCCCGCGACGTGGTGTAGCGACGCGGCCGAGCACGAGGAGGCTCGACGCCCAGCAACGCTGCTGCTACCTCTGCTGCCCATGACCCACGACAAGCTGACCGTCCCCCGCCCCGAAGCCCACGATCTGTCCTTCCGGGACTGGATCGGCGGCCTGTGCCAGCGCGTCCTGGAGGGCGGCGCGGTGAGCCCCGACGAGGCGGCGCGCATGCTGGACGCCACCGGGGCGGACACCTGGGACCTCTTCGCCGCCGCCAACCGCGTGCGCGAGGCGTTCCAGGGCCTGGACGTGCACCTGTGCTCCATCGTCAACGCGAAGTCGGGCCTGTGCAGCGAGGACTGCGGCTTCTGCTCCCAGTCCGCGCACTTCGCGAGCCCGGTGCCCGAGTACAAGCTGGTCAGCGCCGATGAGTGCACCCGGCACGCCGAGGCGGCGAAGGCCCGCGGCTCCCAGGCCCTGGGCATCGTCGCCGCGTGGCGCGGCCTCAAGAAGGGCAAGGTCCTGGACGACGTGCTCGACCGGATCCGCGCCGTGGCCGCCGTCGAGGGCGTCAACGCCGACGCATCCCTGGGCCTCATCGACGACCCGGAGATCCCGGCCCTCCTCAAGCAGGCGGGGCTCGTGACCTACAACCACAACCTCGAGACGAGCCGCAGCCACTTCGGCTCGGTCTGCACCTCCCACTCCTACGACGACCGCGTGCAGACCCTCAAGCTCCTCAAGCAGGCCGGCGTGTCCACGTGCAGCGGGGGCATCTTCGGGATGGGGGAGACCCGCCAGGATCGGGTGGACCTCGCCTTCGAGCTCAAGGCGCTCGACACGGACGTCATCCCCATGAACTTCCTCAACCCCATGGAAGGCACGCCCATGGAGGACTCCGCGCTGCTGCCCCCCATGGAGGCGCTGCGCACGGTGGCCATGTTCCGCATGGTGAACCCGAGGACCGAGATCATGCTCGCCGGCGGACGCGAGGTGGTGCTGCGCGACCTGCAGCCCCTGATGTTCGCGGCGGGGGCGAGCGCGTCCATGGCGGGCCACTACCTGACCAGCGGAGGGCGGGAGACCGCCTCGGACTGGCACATGATCCGGGACCTGGAGATGGACTACCGGCCCGAAGGCGCCGAGCGTCCCCCGTCCGAGATCGACCGCCTCGCCGGCCGCCTGCCCGAACCCACCGCCGCCAACATCCGCGCTGGCGGAGCGCAGGTGCATGGTGGTAACAGGAATCGTTCCTTGCCCGTGCTGAGCGCACCGGTTAAGTAGCGCGTCTCCCAGGAGAAATGATGTTCAAGCGCACCTCGATCCTCGCCAGCCTCCTCGCCCTGCTGCTCCCGGTCCTGTCCGGCTGCGCCGACGACGAGGAGATCGACTTCGACCTGCCCCTCGGCCAGAGCGGCCTCGCCATGTCCACCTCCGGGGTCGGTCCCAAGGGCCTGTCCGTCAGCTCCGTAGCCGGCGCGGACACCGAGGTCTGGGCGATCACGCGAGACTGGGACGACGTGTCCGGCGACGCCGGCATGGCCTGGAGCGCGAACTCCGGCCTGAACTGGGAGGGCAAGTACTCCGCCTGGGTCCAGTCGATGGAGGCCACCGCCAAGTTCCAGGGCAGCGGCAACACGTTCACGATCACCACGCCCTACGGCAAGGACCTGCCCGTGCCTTACCTGGAGTGCGCCGAGCTGACGATGACCATGCGCGTGCTCTTCGCGTCCTGGTACGGCCTGCCCTTCTACATGCAGGCCACCGACGGCAGCGGCGTCACCATCTACGCCGGGCACTTCGGGTTCCGCACCAACACGGGCCGCTACAAGAACAGCGCCCGCTACAAGAGCATCTACAACGACTACAGCCACCTCTCCCAGGCCGACATCGACGGCACCTGGCCCACGGACAGCAAGCTGCGCGGCCGCGGGATCTACGGAGGCCAGGACGACAACGGCTTCCTGGACGAGAACGCGAAGTCGGGCTGGTACTTCGACGAGCTGCTGCTCAACAAGCGCACCGGGTACTTCCTGCTGAACTTCCTGCCGTTCTTCGGCTCGATCAACATCGCCGACGACGCCAACTCGTACCACGTCGTCCCCACGGGGCTGCGCGCCGGCGACATCCTCCTGAAGCGCTGGCAGAAGAAGGGCATCGGCCACGTCCTGCTCGTCAAGTCCGTGCAGGAGCGCCAGGGCGGCAAGCGCACGGCCGAGCTCGCGTCGGGCTCCATGCCCCGCCGGCAGGCCGCCTGGGAGAGCCCCGCGGGCTCCAAGATGCTCTTCACCAACCCCTACACCGGCGGCGAGGGCGAGAGCTACCAGGGTGACGCCTACGTGGATCTGGGCGGTGGCCTCAAGCGGTGGCCGTCCCCGGCCAACGTCGGCGGCAACTGGCGCAACCGCGTGCTGGCCGCGGACATGGGCGAGTTCCTTCACTGGGACAAGAAGGTGGAGCGCGCCGCGCGCCCCGGCCAGTTCGCCGATCTGCTCGTGACGCCGTCCCCCGAGGTCCTGCGGGATGAGCTGCTCGCCCTGATCGAGAGCAAGCGCGAGCACCTGCGCGACTACCCCTCCTCCTGCTCGGCGCGCATCGCCCGGGAGCAGGCCTGGGAGGCGCTGTACGACCTCATGGAGGACAAGTTCGACAAGACCCGCGAGGAGACGGACCTGCTCTACCGCGAGCTCGAGGACTACGTCTTCGCTGAGCTGACCTACGAGGAGTCCCGCACCTGCTGCTGGAACAGCACCACCTCCGCCATGTCCGGCGCGGTGATGTCCTACAACAGCGACCTCGTGGAGTCCGGGAGCAACGGCGCCTGCGTCGAGCCCCTGGTGTTCATGATGCGCGACGGCGGCTACGCCGAGTTCGAGGCCCACGCGGGCACGATGAACGTCAACTGGGCCCCCTGGAGCGCGGACGAGTCCTGCCCCCAGGCCGCCACCGTGACCACTGACACCGAGGCCACCCACGGCTGGACGCCCTGGTGCGAGCTCGAGTCGCTGCGCAGCGACAACGAGGACAACCCCCCGGCGGGCAACGACCCCTTCGAGCCCAACGACCGCTGGCAGGAGGCCGCCCCCCTGGCCCCCGGCACCTACGACGGCGCGCGCATCACCGCCAATGATCGGGACTGGTTCCGCATCGACGCGAACGTGGGCGCCCTGGTCCGCTTCCAGATCGCCTTCGACCACGGCGCTGGCGACCTGGACGTCGAGATGTTCGAGGGCGACCAGAAGGTGGACAGCTCCGCCGGCACCGGCGACACCGAGACGGTGGACACGACCTGGTCCGGCGAGAAGCCGCTGTACGTCAAGGTGTTCGGCTACAGCAGCGCCGAAGGGCCGTACACCATCACCGTGACCGCCCAGGGCGGCGTGGACCTCGGAGATCCCTGCAACGACCACAACGAGACCATGGACACCGCGTTCGAGCTCGGTGAGGGCTACTACCCCGGGCTCGGCATCTGCGCCAACGACGTGGACTGGTTCCGCATTCCGGCCACCACCGGCGCCTTCGTGGCGCGCATCGAGTGGACCGGCGCGGCGCTGCAGGTCGCCCTGAGCCGGAGCAACGGCGAGTCCGCCGGCACGGTCACCACCGGCACCGGCTGGGCCGAGATCGAGAGCGGCGCCGGGCTGCGGTTCCTCAAGGTGTGGGGCCTCGCCGGAGCGACCAGCGACTACTCGCTGCGCATCGACTGACTGCGCCGGGGCGCAGTGAACCCGCCCCCCCAGAACGACGCAAGGGCCGCCCGAGGGTGGCCCTTGCTCGTTGTGCAGCGTGGCTCCTCAGTACGTGCGCTCGGCCTGGAACGCCATCGGGTACTCGATGGACACGGTCTCGGTGCCGTGGGGGAACTTGAAGCTGGAGACGGCATCGATGACGCACATCGAGACCTTGTCGCTGCCCAGCTCGTCGCGCACCACCGACACGGACTTCACGGTGCCGTCGGTCTTGATCTTCCAGGACATCAAGAGCTTGCCCGCGAGGCCCGCTTCCCGCTTGAGGCCGCGCTCGTAGCAGGCGCGCACCTTGCCCATCTGGCGCCCCACGGTGGACTTGATGACCTCGGCGGTCAGGGGCTCGGGCTGCTGCTGCACCGCCGTCTGGGTGCGGCTCACCCCGCGCGTCACCGTCGTGGAGGTGTGTCCGGCGTCCGATCCGGTCATGCTCGCGAGCCCCGCCACGGTGGTCTCGCTGGGGCCGCGGGTGGAGATGGTCTTGCGGCGCGGGGCGAAGCTCGTCGGGGGATCGGCGCTGAAGGCGGTGTTCTCGATGCCCACACCGCCACCCGAGGCGCCGTAGCTCTCCGAGGTGGCGGCCCGCGCCGGCGCGGCCTTGGCGACCACCTCCTGCGCGGCCTCCGCGGCGGCCTCCATGCCCGCGAGCCAGGCCTGGGCGGCGCGCGCCGACGGGTCCTCGGCAGGCGTCTCGGCCGAGGCGTATCCGTCCGTGTTGGCGGCCTCGTCCCTCGCCTCGGCGGTGATCTCGACCTCGTCCAGCGTGATCGGCCCAAAGAGCGCGTCTGCGGTCATCTCGATCTCGGAGACGTCCGCGGGTCCGAACATCGCCACGTCGGCAGGTCGGGTCTCGCATCCGGCGAGCAGCGCGAGGGTCAGGCCAGCAAGTCCGGCGGTTCGGAACACCGGAAAGAAGAGGTCGAAGCGGGATCGAGTCATGCCATCTCCAGTTGCCACCCGGTGGGCCCCGGGGTCACCAAGAGGTATCGACCCGAGCGCCGGGGCCTTGACCGGAGCCTCCCAGGTTATGGGGTCGGCAGCGCCCCTTTGTTCATGGCGGCGAGCCGGACGACGAGCCCCGCGACCACGTCGTCGAAGTCGGTGCCATAGGCGACCACCTGGCTCGCGAGCGCCGCCGTGGGCTGCACGAACTCCCGATGCATGGGGCCCACCGTGGCCGCGAACTGGCGCCGCACCGACTCCTCCGTGCGCCCCCGCGCCACCATGTCCCGGGCGATGCGGCGCTCCAGGCGCACCTGCTCGGGCACGTCGAGGAAGACCGAGTGCGAGAACCTCGCCCGCAGCTCGGGGAACGCGAAGATGAGGATCCCCTCGACGATGATCAGGCCCGAAGGCTCCACCCGATCCGTGCGGGGCAGACGGGCGTGGGTCGAAAAGTCGTACACGGGCATCTGCACCGACCGGCCCGCCAGGAGCGCGTCGATCTGGTCGGCCAGCAAGCCGGCCTCCAGCGAGTCGGGATGATCGAAGTTCAGCCCGGCGCGCGTCGTCGCGGGCAGGTGGGCCATGTCGCGGTAGTACGCGTCGAAGTGCAGCACGCTCACCGCGCCCAGAGGCAGCGCCGCCTCCAACAACGCAACCAGGGTGCTCTTCCCCGAGCCGGTGCCCCCGCAGATCCCCCACACCCGGGGGCCCCGATCAACGCTCGAACTGGCGGCGGCCAACATCGCGCGCAGCATGACACGCGAGCGGTTCGGGGGGGTGCGACCCGCGGCGGCCAGTGGCGGGATGGGGTCGGAGTTCAGTAGACTAGTAGGTCCGGATCTTCGGGGGATTTGCCCCCGGCGGCTCGTTTTCCCACCATGGAGGTTGCATGGATTGCACCGTCCGCGCTCACTCGATTCAGCTCGACGACGAAACCCGGGACTACGCCCGGAAGAAGATCACCCGATCCGTCGAGAAGATCCTCGGGAAGCAGAACGTCACGGTCGACATCGAGATCAGCAACCTCGACCAGGGCAAGGGCAAGCCGCTCTCGCGCGTGAAGGTGGGAGTGCTCGTGCCGCAGGCCAAGCCCCTGTCGGTGCAGGTCGAAGACCAGGACGTGAAGGCGGCCATCGACGCCGCCGCGGACAAGATCTGGCGGGCGGTCAAGCGCAACAAGCAGAAGCGCCGGGACCACCGCGGCTCCGTCCATGGCGGCCCCGCGACCCTGGACGGCAAGCCGTCCGAGGAGGAAGAGGACGACCCCGACGCGATCTCGGCTGAGCGGCTGGCGATCTCGCCGCTTCCGGGCTAGCCCGCGTCGGGAGCCGGTTCTGCCGGCTTCACGAACGGGACCTCGGTCCCGTCGGGCCACAGCGGTCGGTTCCGGACCTTGATCAGCAGGGTCACGCCGATGACGACCAGCGCGCAGGAGAACCACTGGGCGGGCGTGAACGGCCCCCAGTGGTTGTCCGCCGACGCGAGCTCGCTGTGGCGCACGAAGTCGTTGAAGAAGCGATTGAGGCCGTACACGATCGGCGCCACGCCCAGCAGGAAGCCTGGCGGGTGGGGCTTGCGCGCGAGGAAGGCGAGGATCGTGAACGTCAACAGGCCGTTGACGCTCTCCATGAAGCCTCCGTCGAAGCGCAGGCTCGCCCGTCCGGCCTCGGCGGTGCCGGCTGGGAACTCGATGGCCATCCACCCAAACAGGGTCTGGATGATCTCGGGGGCGTCGCGAACCTCGAGGCCGATGTGGTCGTGCACCACGAAGCACCCCAGCCGGCCCACGAAGATCCCGAACGCGAGGCCCAGCATCAGGATGTCGCCGAACTTCAGGACGTCGAGCTTGCGCGACCTGAAGAACCAGATCGCCACGAACGTGCAGCCGATGTAGCCACCGAACGAGCTCAACCCGTCCCAGATCTTGAGGAACTCGAGGGGGTGGGAGAAGTAGTGAGCGGGCTGGTAGAACAGCGCGTGGCCGAGGTGGCCGAACACCAGGCCGCCCAGGGCGATCCACACGGTGATGTCGGCGTAGGTGTCGGGATCCATGCCCCGCGGGGCCGCGTACTTGCGACAGACCATCGTGCCGAGGATGAAGCCGAGGGCCACGAACACCCCCCAGGGCTGGATCGCGAGCGGTCCGAAGAGCTCCAGGGGCGGGATGGTGAAGTAGGGGATCATCGAGGTCCTTGTTGTCCGGAATGAAGCGCGGCGGAGTCTACACGCGCAAGCGGAGAGGCCCCGGCGGACAGAACCCGCCGAGGCCTCTTCTCAGTCCGGATCGCGGCGCGATCCCGACGCGTTCCCAGCGTCTTTAGTGGTCGTCTTCCACCGGCGCGTCGGCGATCATCGCCTCGGTCGTCAGCAGCAGGCCCGAGACCGACGCAGCGTTCTGCAGCGCGGTGCGGGTGACCTTCGTCGGGTCGATGACGCCCGCGGCCACGAGGTCGCAGTACTCCTCGGTGGCGGCGTTGAGGCCGAAGCTGCCCACACCCTCGCGCACCTTGGCCACGGCGATCGACGCATCGATGCCAGCGTTGCTGGCGATGATGCGCAGGGGCTCCTCGATGGCCCGGCGGATGATGTCGACGCCAAAGCGCTCGTCACCCACCACCTCGAGGCCGTCCAGGCTCTTCTGGGCGCGGATCAGCGCCACACCACCGCCGGGGACGATGCCCTCCTCGACCGCGGCGCGCGTCGCGTTCAGCGCGTCCTCGACCCGGGCCTTCTTCTCCTTCATCTCGGTCTCGGTGGCCGCGCCGACGTTGATCACGGCGACGCCGCCGACCAGCTTCGCCAGCCGCTCCTGCAGCTTCTCGCGGTCGTAGTCCGAGGACGTGTCCTCGATCTGCGCCTCGATCTGGCCCACGCGGGCCTTGATGTCCGCGGTGGAGCCGCCGCCATCGACGATGATCGTCTTGTCCTTGTCGATGGTGATCCGGGCCGCGGAGCCCAGGTCGTCCAGCGTGACGGCCTCGAGCTTGATGCCCAGGTCATCCATGATCGCCTTGCCGCCCGTCAGGACCGCGATGTCCTCCAGCATGGCCTTGCGGCGGTCGCCGAAGCCCGGGGCCTTCACCGCCGCGACCTGCAGGGTCTTGCGGATGGTGTTGACGACCAGGGTCGCCAGGGCCTCGCCGTCCACGTCCTCGGCGATGATCAGCAGGGGCCGACCCGTCTTCGCCACCTTCTCCAGCGTGGGGAGGAGGTCCTTCATGTTCGAGATCTTCTTCTCGTGCACGAGGATGTACGGGTTGTCGAGGGCGACCTCCATCCGCTCCGTGTCGGTGCAGAAGTAGGGGCTCAGGTAGCCGCGGTCGAACTGCATGCCCTCGACGACATCCAGCGTCGTCTCGAGGCTCTTGGCCTCCTCGACGGAGATGACGCCGGACTTGCCGACCTTCTCCATCGCCTCGGCGATGATGTTGCCGATGGTGGCGTCGCCGTTGGCGGAGATGGTGCCGACCTGGGCGATCTCCTGGTGGTTCTCGGTGGGGCGGCTGAGCGCCTTGAGCGAGGCGGTCACGGCGGCGACGGCCTTGTCGATGCCGCGCTTGATGTCCATGGGGTTGACGCCCGCGGCCACGAGCTTGCTGCCCTCGCGGTACACCGCCTGGGCGAGCACGGTGGCCGTGGTGGTGCCGTCACCGGCCACGTCGGACGTCTTGGAGGCGACCTCCTTGACCATCTGGGCGCCCATGTTCTCGAACTTGTTCTCGAGCTCGATCTCCTTGGCGACGGTGACGCCGTCCTTGGTGATGACCGGCGAGCCCCAGCTCTTCTCGAGGACCACGTTGCGGCCCTTGGGGCCCATCGTGACCTTCACGGCGTTGGCGAGGATGTTGACTCCGGTGAGGATCTCGGCCCGGGCGTCGTCGCGGAAATGAATCTCTTTGGCAGCCATGTTCTTTGCTCCTGCTCAGTCTTCGATGATGCAGAGGACTTCGTCCTCACGGAGGATGAGGTGGGCCTCACCATCCAGCTTGATTTCGTCGCCGCTGTACTTGCCGAAGAGGATGGCGTCGCCTTCCTTCAGGGCCGGCGTGGCGCGGGTGCCGTCCTTGAGCCGCTTGCCGGCGCCAACGGCGACCACGAGCGCCTTCTGCGGCTTCTCCTTGGCGGAGTCGGGGATGATGATGCCGCCGGCGGTGCGGTCTTCGGCTTCGGTCCGCTTGACCAGGATCCGGTCATTCAACGGTGTGAACTTCATGGGGTACTCCTCAGTCCCCGGCGGGCAGCGCCGGGCGACAAAGCGATGATCGTTTGAGTCTTCGTCGTGTTCGCCGCGCGATCAGCTGCGAGCGGGCTCCGATCTAAGCACCCCGGATCCGCTGTCAAGCGCCAGAAAAAGTGATCACCTGCCGCGCTTGACACCCGATCGGTCCGAATTACGTTCGCTCCGGTTCGGGGAACAGCCCTCGTTCACACACCGCAGCTTCGACACAGACCAACAACCCGCTCGTTGACGGATCTGTACACGTCCGAGCCGGAGGAGAGAGAGCATGGCCAAGATCATCGGCATCGACCTGGGTACTACGAACTCAGTCGTCTCCGTCATCGAGGGCGGAGAGCCCAAGGTGATCACCAACGAAGAAGGTGCGCGCACCACCCCGTCGGTCGTGGCGTGGACCAAGGACGGCGAGCTGCTCGTCGGTCAGGCTGCCCGTCGTCAGGCGATCACGAACCCCTACCGGACCGTCTATTCGGTCAAGCGCTTCATGGGCATGGCCTACGACGAGGTGAAGACCGAAGCGGGGCGCATGCCCTACAAGGTCCTCAAGGCCAAGAACGGCGCCGCCGCCATCGAGATCGACGGCAAGAACCAGTCGCCGCCCGAGGTGGCCGCCAAGGTGCTGCTCAAGCTCAAGCGGGCCGCCGAGGAGTACCTGGGCGAGACGGTGACAGAGGCCGTGATCACCGTGCCGGCCTACTTCAACGACGCCCAGCGCCAGGCCACCAAGGACGCTGGCCAGATCGCCGGCCTCGAGGTCAAGCGCATCATCAACGAGCCCACCGCGGCCGCCCTGGCCTACGGCCTGGACAAGAAGGAGGACGAGACCATCGCGGTCTACGACCTCGGCGGCGGCACCTTCGACATCTCGATCCTGGAGATCGGCGACAACGTGGTCGAGGTGAAGTCCACCAACGGCGACACCCACCTCGGCGGCGACGACTTCGACCACGTCCTGATCGACTGGCTCATCGAGACCTTCAAGAAGGAGTCGGGCATCGACGTCAGCAAGGACACGATGGTCCTGCAGCGCCTCAAGGAGGCCGCCGAGAAGGCGAAGATCGAGCTGTCCTCGGCCCAGAAGACCGACATCAACCTGCCGTTCCTGACGGCGGACGCGACGGGCCCGAAGCACCTGCAGGTCGAGCTGACCCGCAGCAAGTTCGAGCAGATGATCGAGAAGCTCGTCGAGCGCACCATGGGCCCCGTCAAGCAGGCCCTGAAGGACGCTGGCATCAAGCCCGGTGAGGTGGACGAGATCGTGCTCGTCGGTGGCTCCACGCGCATCCCCCTCGTGCAGAAGCGCGTCGAGGACTACTTCGGCAAGTCCGCCAACCGGTCGGTGAACCCGGACGAGGTGGTGGCCATGGGCGCGGCGGTGCAGGGCGGTGTCTTCACCGGCCAGGTGACCGACGTGCTGCTCCTGGACGTGACGCCCCTGAGCCTGGGCATCGAGACCCTGGGCGGCGTGCTGACGACCCTCATCGAGCGCAACACGACGGTTCCGTGCGAGAAGACCGAGGTGTTCTCCACCGCGTCGGACAACCAGACGGCCGTGGACATCCACGTGCTGCAGGGCGAGCGCCCCATGGCCCGGGACAACCGGACCCTCGGCCGCTTCCAGCTGGTGGGCCTGCCGCCCGCGCCCCGGGGCATGCCCCAGGTCGAGGTGCGGTTCGAGATCGACGCCGACGGCATCGTGCACGTGTCCGCCAAGGACAAGGCCACGGGCAAGGAGCAGTCGATCAAGATCGAGGCCAGCTCGGGGCTGAGCAAGGACGAGGTCGAGAAGCTCGTCCAGGAGGCCAAGGCCCACGAGGGTGAGGACGCGGAGCGCCGCGAGGCGGTCGAGAAGAAGAACCAGCTCGACAACCTCATCTGGCAGACCGAGAAGCTGATCGCCGAGAACGGCGACAAGCTCCCCGACGACCTGAAGGGCAAGATCGAAGCGGCCATCACCGAGGGCCGCCAGGCCATCGAGGCGGACGATGTCTCGAAGATCGAGGCCGCCTTGACGGCCATCCAGGAGCTCGCCCACGAGGTGTCGGCGAAGCTGTACGAGGCGAGCCAGAGCGAAGGCGGTGGCGAGCAGGGCTTCGAGCAGGCCGCGGCCCAGGGCGCGGGCGACGATGTGATCGACGCCGAGTTCGAAGAGACCGAGTAGCTCCCCGGAGCTGCCGACCTCCCGCGGCCCTCGTCGACTTCGGCGGGGGTCGCGCGCTTGGGTACCATCGGATGATGGTGGACCCCACTGCACCCCAACCGACCGTGCGACCCCGACGTCCCTGGCTGGCGGGTCTGCTGGCCGCGCTGACCGCTGGCCTCGGGCACCTGTACCTGGGCCGCTGGCGGGCCGCGGCGGGCATCCCGGTCGTCGTGTTCTGCGGCACGGCCAGCATCATCATCGTCGTCCTGCTGGCCGGCGGCAGCTCCCTGCTGGCGCTGGGCCTGGCGGGGATCGTCTTCGTCAGCCTGTATCTGCTCCAGATCGTGGCGGCCGTGCAGATCGCGAAGCGGTCGCCGACGGAGTTCGTGCCCCGGGTCTTCAACCGCTGGACTGCGTACCTGCTGTGGTTCCTGGTCGTGCAGGTCGTCGCGTCGCTCCCGGCGGTGGGTCTGCGGGCGAATGTGATCGAGCTGTTCGAGATCCCATCGGACAGCATGCAGCCGACCCTGGAGCCCGGCGACTTCGTGGCGATCCCGAAGATCGGCCCCAACGCCCGCACGCCGCTCGCGGTCGGTGACCTCGCGGTGTTCGAGTACCCACCGGACCCGCGCCTGAACTACATCAAGCGGATCGCCGGCCTGCCGGACGACACGGTGAGCGTGCACGGCAACCGGCTCGCCATACAGGGCTCCGTCTCGAGCGCCCGCTGCAATCAGCCGACCGTGATGGTCACGGACCGGTACGGCCGCGATCAGGCCGCTGACTGCTGGCTCGAGACCCGCTCCGACGGCGCGAGCTGGCCGGTCTTCGTCGCCCGCGCGCAGGCCCGGGGCCCAGGCGCCGACTTCGGGCCGACGGTCGTCGCACAGGACCAGCTGCTCATGTTTGGGGACTACCGCACGAACTCCAGCGACAGCCGGGTCTGGGGCACGGTCCGGACCGACCAGGTGCTCGGGCGGCCGGACCAGATCGTGTTCTCGCTGAGTCGCCGCGAAGGACCGCGATGGGACCGGATCGGCACCCCCTTGCAGCCCCGATGATCAGGGCGCGCGCACCGATCCCAGGCGCTGGCCCAGCTTGACGTCCTGACCGGGCTGCACGGTCCAGGTCACGCTCCCCGCCGGCAGGAGCAGGATCACGGTGCTGCCCATGCCGAAGCGCCCCAGCTCGCCGCAGCGAACGATCGGCAGGGGCTCGGCGAAGGTGTGCTCCTCGGCCGCGCCGCCGGTGTTCGTGACCGTGTCCGCGAACACGACGGACATACGACCGACGCCGAACGCGCCCACCATCACCACCGGGATCTCGCCGATGTCGGTCTGCACGCGAACGACCATGCGCTCGTTGCGCGCGAACAGGTCGCGGATCCGGCGGGTGGCGCCCGGAAAGACCGGCCACAGCCCTCCGGGCCGGTACCGGTAGCCGAGCACCGCGCCCTCCCGGGGGCTGTGTACGCGGTGGTAGTCCTTGGGAGCCAGGTACAGGACGATGTACTCGCACGCCGAGTAGCGCGTGTCCCCACCGAGCAGGGTCTGGACCGCGTAGTCCAGCTCCGGGCTCTGGGGCAGCCGTCCCTCCTCGGTGCGCCCCACCACGTAGACCTTCGCGTCCACCGGCGACACGAGGGCGTCGGCGGCTTCGTCGATGACGCGGGCCTCGGGCAGCAGGGGCCGGGTAAAGAACTCGCCGACCGTGCGGTAGTCGTCGATGCCCCCCACGCACTCGTGCAGGTTCACGCCGTAGTGGCGGACGTACCAGCGCAAGAACGCGCGATGCATCGCCGGAGGGAAGGCGATTCGGGTGGCTCGCCCCATCGTGCGGCTGACCAGCTTTCGCGGCAGCACGGACAGAAGCGAGATGATGAAGCCGTCCTTCATGGGTCCTCCGAGGAGGCGCACGATACACGCGGCTCCTTGACACCAGCCGGGGAGGATTTAGTAGACCCGCGCCTCAGCCCGCTGTTCGGGCGCAACCTGGGAGCCCGGCCCGTGGCAGACAAGCGTGACTACTACGAGGTGCTAGGCGCCGACCGGACCGCGAACGCGGGGGAGCTCAAGAAGCTCTACCGCAAGCTGGCGCTCAAGTACCACCCGGATCGGAACCCGGGGGACAAGGCCGCCGAGTCGAAGTTCAAGGAGGCCGCCGAGGCGTACGACGTCCTCTCCAACGACGACAAGAAGGCCCGCTACGACCGCTTCGGACACGCCGGCCTCCAGGGCGGCGCGGGCTTCGCGAACACCGAGGACATCTTCGGCGCGTTCGGCGACATGTTCGCGGACCTGTTCGGGTTCGGCGGCGCGGGGGGCGGCGGCGGACGGCGCGGCGGCGGGCGCAGCGGACCGCGTCAGGGCTCCGACGTGCGCTTCGACCTCGCCATCGAGTTCGAGGAGGCGGTCAAGGGCGCAACCAAGGAGGTCACGCTCCAGAGCAGCCAGGAGTGCGGCACCTGCGACGGCACCGGCGGCAAGGCCGGCACGGAGCCCGTGGTGTGCACGACCTGCAGGGGCCGCGGCGAGGTGATCCAGCAGCAGGCGTTCCTGCAGGTGCGCACGACCTGCCCGACCTGCCGCGGGGCGGGGCGGTCCTTCGCGGAGAAGTGCGCGGTCTGCACCGGCCGCGGGCGCATCGCCGCCGACCGCAAGCTGTCCGTCAACGTCCCGGCGGGGGTCGACGACGGCATGCAGCTGCGGCTCGCCGGCGAGGGCGAGGGCGGCGTGCGCGGCGGACCTCCGGGCGACCTGTACGTGTTCCTCCGGGTCAAACCCCACGAGATCTTCGAGCGGCACGGCGACGACATCGCGTGCCGGGTGCCGGTGCCGTACGCAGTGGCCGCCCTCGGCGGGATGGTCACGGTGCCGACCCTGGACGGCCAGGAGGAGGTCAAGGTCAAGCCGGGCACCCAGCCCAACGAGCTGCTGCGCCTGCCCGGGCGAGGTGCGCCGAACGTGCGCAGCGGGCGCAAGGGCGACCAGATCCTGGCGGTGCAGATCCGCGTGCCCACCAAGCTCACCGAGCGGCAGCGCGAGCTGCTGGCGGAGCTTGCGGTCATCGAGGGCAACTCGATCCGCGAGGCCCAGACCAGCTCCTTCAAGAAGTTCTTCAGCAAGCTCACCGGCCACGACGAATGACGCGGAGGGCGCGATGAGGCCTGCTTGCCTCCTCGGCGCGGCCCTGCTCCTGCTGGCGTGCGCCGGGCCCGCCCTGGCCACCGACGCCCTCACGGCGCGCCTGCTGACCCGTGGCACGGCGGCGACCGGGGCCGAGATCGAGGTCCAGGTGGAGGTGAGCTGGGCCGGACGCCCCGAGCGCGCGGCGCCCACCATCCCCACGATCACCGTGCCGGAGGGGGCCGGTCTGCGCCTCGGCCGCACCGGCAGCTCGTTTGACGGGAGCCGCAGCCGGTGGTGGACCAACAGCACCGTCACCCTGCCCGATCAGGGCGCGGGCCCCTGGTCCATCGGCCCCGCCGTCGTCACCGTCGCCCTGGCCGGTGGAGGCGAGCAGGTGGTCACCGCGCCCGCCAGGGTCCTGGGCAGGGCTCCCCGTCGGGGCCTCGTGGGGCAGGCGCTGGCCAGCGGGGTGGTCCTGGCGGCGGCCATCGCGGCGTTCCTGGCGATGTTCCGACGACTGCGCCCCGCGCCCGGGGATGCGCCCCTGCACGACCTCGTCGCCGCCGTGCAGACCGCCATGAGCGCCGACGACGCCGCGGGCGCGCTGGAGCTGGCCATCACCCTGCACGGCCGCCTCGCCGAACACCGCGTGGCGAGGGACTACCTTCCGCCCCTGCAGGGTTTGACCGAGCGTCGCGAGGCGACCCGGTTCGGGGGGGAGGACGCGTCCATGCGCACCCTGACCCCCCTCGTTGGGCCGCTGCTCGTGATCGCCGGCGCCTTGTTGGACCCCGAGGCCCCCCGCTGAGAGACTTCGCCCCGCACGGAGGACGGACAGGAATGCAGACAGCAACGGCAACGACGGATCCGGGACAGCTCAAGGCCGATGTGGAGACGGCCAGCGGCTACTTCGCCGGCCTGCGACAGGAGGTCGGCCGCGTGGTGGTGGGCCAGGCCTACATGGTCGAGCGACTGCTCATCGGGCTGCTCGCGGGGGGGCACATCCTCCTCGAGGGCGTGCCGGGGCTCGCCAAGACCACCACCGTCAAGGCGGTCGCGGACGCGATCCAGACCGACTTCAAGCGGATCAGCTTCACGCCGGATCTGCTGCCCGCGGACGTGCTGGGCACCCAGATCTACAACCCGAAGTCGGGGGAGTTCACGGTCAAGCAGGGCCCGATCTTCACCAACATCCTGCTCGCGGACGAGATCAACCGCGCGCCGGCGAAGGTGCAGTCCGCGCTGCTCGAGGCCATGCAGGAGCGCCAAGTCACGATCGGCAACAAGCACTTCTCGCTCGCCGATCCGTTCCTGGTCCTGGCCACCCAGAACCCCATCGAGCAGGAGGGCACCTACCCGCTGCCCGAGGCCCAGGTGGATCGCTTCATGCTGAAGCTGCGGGTCGGCTACCCCTCCCGGGACGAGGAGAAGGAGATCCTGCGCCGCTCCATGGCCGGCTTCCCGAAGCTGCAGGCGGTCATCACCCCCGAGCACCTGCGGTACGCGAAGGACGTCGCCGACCAGATCCGCTTCGACGACAAGCTCATCGACTACATCCTCGACCTGGTCATGGCCACGCGGGATCCGAAGGCCGCGGGCCTCGCTGATCTGGCGCCCCTCATTCAGTTCGGCGGCTCGCCCCGAGCCACCATCGCCCTGCAGAAGGCCGCCCGGGCCCACGCGCTGCTGGCGGGCCGCTCCTACGTCAACTCGGGCGACGTCAAGACGATGGCCCCCGACGTGCTGCGCCACCGCGTGGTCCTGAGCTACGAGGCCGAAGCCGAAGAGGTAGACGCCGACGCCGTGATCGAGCGCCTCCTGGCCAGCGTGCCCGTGCCCTGAGGGTCCCTTGGTCGCCGGCCTCCTCCTCCCCCTGCTCCTCGGCTTGATCGGCGCGTTCGCCTCGGTCCTGCTGGGGGCGTGGTTCGCCCAGCGGCGCGCCCGGGACGACGAGGCCGAGGTGCACGCCGCGGCCCACACCGTGGCGGGGCGCTGGCTGGACGACGACGCCCTGGGGGGCGGCCGCAAGGGCCTGTCCCCGGAGCTGCTCAAGGAGGTCCGTCGGATCCACATCAAGACCGGCCACCGCGTCACCGAGGTGATGTCCGGCGAGTACCGCTCGATCTTCAAGGGGCGGGGCATGGAGTTCGAGGAGGTGCGCGAGTACGTGCCTGGCGACGACGTGCGCACCATCGACTGGAACGTCACGGCGCGCATGCAGCGCCCCTTCGTCAAGGAGTTCCGGGAGGAGCGCGAGCTGGTGGTGATGATCCTCGTGGACATCTCCGCCTCGGGCGACTTCGGCACCCGTGGCAGCACGAAGAACAAGGTCGCGGCCCAGCTGGCGGCCACCCTCGCGTTCGCCGCCGTGCGCAACAACGACAAGGTCGGGCTGATCCTGTTCAGCGACCGGATCGAGCGCTTCGTCGCTCCGAAGCGCGGGCGCGGCCACGTGTGGCGGGTGATCAAGGAGATCCTGGAGTGCGAGCGGCGCGGGTCGGGCACCGATCTCGCCGAGGCCCTGTCGTTCCTGAGCCGGGTGGTGCGGCGCAAGTCCATCGTGTTCCTGGTCTCCGACTTCCTCGCGGGCAGCTCCGGGAGCGTGGAGGGCAAGGAGTTCTCCACCGCCCTGCGGCTGGTGAACCGCCGCCACGATCTGGTCGTGTTCCACGTCACCGATCCGCGGGAGCGCAGCCTGCCGGACGTGGGGTTCCTCGCCCTGGAGGACGCAGAGACGGGCCAGTCCACCTGGATCGACACCGCCTCGGCGACGGTCCGGAGACGCTACGAGCAGAAGGCCGCGGAGCGCAGCGAGCACCTCGCCAAGAGCCTGCGGCGCCTGGACGTGGACCTCGTGGAGCTGTCCACGGACGAGGGCGTGGCCGAGCCCCTCATGCGGTACTTCCGCCGGCGCGAGCGGAGGGCCCGATGATTCGCGGGCTGCTGATCCTGCTGCTGCTCGGCCTGGTCGGGTGCGGCACCCCCGAGCCCGAGTGGAACGGAGCCGGCGCCGACGCGGTGGTGACCGTGCGGGCGTGGGTGGATCGCGCGGACGTGGTGCCCGGCAAGGCGTTCTGGCTCACCGTCGAGGTGGACCAGGCGGTGGACGCCACCTTCGAGCTGCCGGATCCGGGGGCCAACATCCAGGGCCTGACGATCCTCGAGGTCGAGTCCCCTGCCCCGGAGCAGGCGGGGAACCGGCTGCTCGTGCGCCAGCGGCTCCGGCTCAAGGCCCCCGTCGCCGGCACCTTCCTGATCCCCGGGGTGGAGGGCACGTGGCGGCGCGGCGACGACGTCGGCACGGCGGGCTCGGGGCCGATCCTCATCACCGCCCAACGCACGCCGAGCGCCGCGGACGGCACCGACGACGCGCTGCGCGACCTCAAGCCCGTGGCCCCCCCGGACGCCAACCCCGCTCCCCTCATCGCCGGGGGCATCGGCCTGCTCGTGCTGCTCGCCCTGGTGGCAGGCGGCGTGTTCGCCTGGCGCCGTCGCGCCGTCCCAGAGCCGACGCCTCCGACCGCCTGGGAGGTGGCCCTGGGAGCGGTGGCGAGCCTGGAGCGCTCGGGCCTGCTGACCGCCACCGATCAGGGCCCCGCGGCCTACGAGGTCAGCGCGATCCTGCGGCGGTACGTGGAGGCGCGGTTCGGCGTGCGGGCGTGGCGCATGACCACCGGCGAGGTGCTGCGGGCCTTGCCCCGGGAGATCGCCAGCCAGATCAAGCTCGAGCAGGCGGTGCGCGAGGTCCTGGAGGCCTCCGACCGGGTCAAGTTCGCCCGGGAGCCGATGAGCCCGGCCGAGATGGCCGGCTGGCTCGCGTCGATCCGCATGCTGGTGGGCGCGACCACCCCGCGGCCGGAGGCCCCATGAACGCCTGGAACGCCTGGCGATTCGCGGATCCGGCCTTCTTCGGGCTGGTGATCCTGCTGGCCCCGGTGGTCTACGCCGCCCTCGTGGGGCGCGGCCAGGACCGCCTGCGGTTCAGCTCGCTGGCGCTGGTGCGCGAGGCCCGCGGCGGCCGCCCGAGCGCCCTGCGCAGCATCCCGGTGGTGCTGCGGGTGCTGGCGATGTTCCTGCTCGTGGTGGCCGCGGCGCGCCCCCAGGGCGGCTCCATGCAGCAGGACGTGACCAGCGAAGGCGTGGACATCGCGCTCGTCATCGACACCTCCGAGTCCATGCGGGCGATGGACTTCAACCTCGGCAAGGCCCCCGCGACGCGCCTGCAGGTGGTCAAGAAGGTGGTCGAGGACTTCATCGACCGGCGGGTCAACGACCGCATCGGGCTCGTGGTGTTCGGCGAGGAGGCCTTCATCCAGTGCCCGCACACCACCGACTACAGCGTGCTCAAGCAGACGCTGGGCTCGGTGCGGCGCGGCATGGCGGGGGGCAACACCGCCATCGGCAACGCCCTGGGGGTGGCCGTGCGCAGCCTCAAGGAGCTGCCCGGCAAGAGCCACATCGTGGTGCTGCTGACGGACGGGGAGAACACCACGGGCATCCTGGACCCCATGAAGGCCGCCCGCGCCGCCGCCACCTACGGCATCAAGGTCTACACAATCGGCGTGGGCAGCACGGGGCAGGCCGGGTTCCAGACCCCGGTGGGCATCGAATACCAGGAGGTGAGCCTGGACGAAGGCACCCTCAAGGGCATCGCCGAGGCCACGGGGGGGCGCTATTTCCGGGCCGTGGACACCGAGGGGCTCGAGCGCATCTACGCCCTCATCGATGACCTGGAGAAGACCAAGGTCGAGGTGCGGGAGTACACCGAGTACGAGGAGCTGTTCCCCTTCCTGCTGCTGCCGGCGCTCTTCCTGCTGGTGCTCGACGTGCTGCTGCGGGCGACGTGGCTGAGGACCCTGCCCTGATGCACTTCTCCGACCCCGAGATGCTGTGGCTGCTGTGGCTGGTGCTGCCCCTGGGCCTGCTGCTGCGTCTGGCGGCGCTGCGCAAGACCGCGGCGCTGCACCGCTTCGCCGATCCCGAGCTGCTGGACGGCCTGCGGCCCCCCCGCTCCGCGGGGCGCATGGCGCTGCGCAGGATCCTGCTGATCGGCGGGCTGGTGGGCATCATCGCCGCCCTCGCGGGGCCTCGGTGGGGCTTCCAGTGGGAGGACGTGGAGCGTCGAGGCGTGGATCTGGTGGTGGCCCTGGACCTGTCGAAGTCGATGCTCGCGGAGGACGCGAAGCCGGACCGGCTCACCGCCGCGAAGCGTGAGATCCGGGACCTGATCGAGCTGCTCAAGGGGGACCGGGTGGCGCTGGTGGCCTTCGCCGGCACCGCCTTCATCCAGTGCCCCCTCACGCTGGACTACCACGCCTTCGAGCTGTTCCTGGACCAGATGGACCCGGACTGGGTGCCGGTGGGCGGCACGGATCTGGCCGGCGCGGTGCGGGCGTCCATCGAGGCGTTCCCCACCAACGAGCGCAGCGGGCGCGCGGTCCTGCTCATCACCGACGGCGAAGACCACAGCGGGCAGCTGCGGACCGCCGCCGAGGACGCGCGCAAGGCCGGCGTGCACGTGTTCGTGGTTGGCATGGGAGATCCCGCGGGGGCCCCCATCCCCGACGGCGACGGCGGCTTCGTCAAGGACCGGGGAAAGGTCGTGCTGAGCCGGCTGGACGAAGCGGGCCTCAAGGAGCTCACCCTGACCACCGAGGGCACCTACGTGCGGTCGGTGGCCGGCGATCTGGATCTGCGCCGCATCTACCTCGAGGACATCAAGGGCACGCTGGAGGCCCGGGCCCTGGCGTCGTCGCGGCAGCGGCGGTGGGAGGAGCGCTTCCAGTGGGCGCTGCTGCCGGCGCTGCTCCTGCTGGTGCTCGAGGGGCTGACCGGCTCGCCCCGGCCGCGGGAGGCGCGCCGCGCCAGATCAGCCCTCGCCGCGTCGGCCCTCGCGGGGCTCGCCCTCGCGCTGAGCCCGACCCCGGCCCTGGCCTGGTCCCTGTTCGGCTCGGACGATCCCGTGCGGCTGGGGCACGACGCCTTCGAATCCGAGGACTTCGCCCGGGCCCTGGAGCTCTGGACCCAGGCCCAGGTGGACGATCCGTCCGACCGGCGGCTGGACTACAACATCGGCCAGGCGCTGTACCGGCTCGAGCGATACCCCGAGGCCGAGCAGGCCTTCCTCGCCGCCACCGCCACCGACGTGACGACCCTGGCCGCCGACGCGTACTACGGCGCGGGGAACGCCGCCTTCCAGCAGGGGCGCTACCTCGACGCCATCGCCGACTACGAGAAGGCCGACACGCTGCGGCCGGACGACGAGGACGGCGACCACAACGCCGAACTGGCGCGGCGGCGCTACGACGAGCTCATGGAGCAGGCCGAAAAGCAGCAGCAGGAGCAGGAGGAGCAGCAGCCCCCCGAGGAGCAGGACGCCGAGTCCGACGAGCAGGAGCAGGGGGAGGAAGGCGAGCAGGGCGAGGAGCAGCAGCAACAGCAGGAGCAGCAGCAGGGCCAGGCCGGCCAGCAGCAGGAGCAGGACGGCGAGTCCGACAGCGACGGCGAGAAGAAGGACTCGGAGGAGCCCCAGGACGAGGGCCAGGGCCAGCAGGAGCAGGACCAGCAGGACCAGCAGGAGCAGACCGGCGGCGCCGCCGAGGCCGCCGACGTGGACCGCAGCGCCCAGCCCGACGAGAGCGACAGCCAGCCCGAGGGGGCCGTATCCTCCAACACCGAGGAGGCCGAGCAGGACGACCGCCCCGCCTCGGTCATCGAGGGCGCGCTGACCGAAGAGCAGGCCGAGGAACTGCTCAAGGCCCTCAAGGCCGACGAGCAGAGTCGACGCAAGCAGCGCACGGAGCGGGAAGCGAAGCGCGGGCGGGACGCCGCGGGGAAGGACTGGTGAGGGTGAACAGCTGCCTGAGGCTCGCGACCATGCTGGTCGTGCTGCTGCTCCCGTCCCTGGCGGTGGCGCAGCAGGCGGCGGTGTCGCTCGTCATCGACCGGCCGATCATCGCCCTGGGAGGCAAGGCCTCCGTGCGCCTCGTGATCCAGAACGCCGGGAACGTGTCGGGCAGCCCGCGCTTCCCGCGCACCGACGGCTTCGCCCTCGCGGGCGGCGGAAGCTCCAGCTCCTTCTCCATGGAGCGGGGCTCGGTGAGCCAGTCGGTCACCTTCCTGTACGAGCTCACCGGCCGGACCGTGGGGGACTGGGAGCTCGGGCCCGCCGAGGTCACCCTGGGCGGCAAGACCGTGCTCTCCAACACGATGCAGATCAAGGTGATCAAGAGCGCTCCGCGGTCCGACGGGGCCGCCGCCGCCACCCCTCCCGCCGGCGCGCAGCACTACGCGAGCGCCAAGGTCAGCGACAACCGCCCGTACGTGGGCGAGTCGCTGACCTGGACGCTGGAGGTGGGCAGCACGTCCCAGATCCGCAAGCCGGGCATCACGGCGCTGCCCGACTTCGGGAACCTGTCGTCCGAGCCTGGGATCGATCCCCAGTGGGAGACCGAGACGGTCATCCGGGACGGCCGCAGGGTCGAGGTCTGGCGGGCGGGGCTGCCGCTGTTCGCCCTGGAGCCGGGAGCTACGCAGGTCGCGCCGGCGAAGGTCGTGCTACCCGAGGTGCTGCGGGGCAGCGGCATGTTCGCCCGGGTGCGGGACGTGCCCCTGGACACCAGCTCCGTCCAGGTGAACGTGCGCCCCCTGCCCGAGGGCCGGCCGTCGAGCTTCAGCGGCGCCGTGGGCCAGTTCCGGCTGCGCGCGACGCTGGGCGGCGCCACCGTGGCCACGGGCGAGACCGTCACCCTGACGCTGCAGCTCGACGGGGTGGGCGCGCTCCGGGCCCCGGAGATCCACGTCGCGCTGCCGGACTCGGTCAAGGTCTATGACGAGGAGCCCGACGTGCAGGTGGCCCTGGTGGGGGACGAGGTGCACAGCCGGGCGATCTTCCGAAAGGCGCTGGTGCCGCTGGCCCCCGGGCGCGTCCTGATCCCGCCCATCGCGTTCTCGTTCTTCAACCCCGACAAGGGCCAGTACGAAGACGCTCGCAGCCAGCCGCTGGCGCTGACGGTGACGGGAGCGGCGGTCGCCGAGCCCGCGGTGGCCCGAAGCGAAGGCATCGCCCACAGCAAGGAGCAGGTCGAGATCCTGGCCTCCGACATCCTGCCGCTGCGCACCGGGGAGCGGCTCCTGGGGGACGCGCGGCTGCGGCTCGCCAGCCCCGTGGTGCTGGGGCTGCTGATCGTGCCGCTGCTCGGCCTCGGCGGTCTGCTGGGGTTGCGGGCGCGGCGCCAGCACGCTCACACCGACCGGGGGCAGCGGGCGGCGCGGGGCAAGGAGGCG
>CALAGR010000259.1 GCA_937891735.1 uncultured Pseudomonadota bacterium
GTCTGATCCCGCTCGATGAGGGCCGCGAGCACCCCGATGGCGCCCGGCAGCGAGCCGCCACCCACGTCCGCCACCTGGGTCGCCGGCACCTGGGGGGGGGCGCCGGCGGGGCCGGACAGGCCGAGCAGCCCCGCTCGGGCGAGGTAGTTGAGGTCGTGGCCCGCCACGTCCGCCATGGGGCCGGTCTGCCCGTAGCCCGTGAGCGAGCACACGATGAGGCGCGGGTTGTCGGCCATCAGGGTCTGGGGGCCCAGCCCCAGGGCGTGCATCTTGCCGGGGCGAAAGCCCTCCACGAGCACATCCACCTGCATCGCCAGCGCGCGCACGAGCGCCGCCCCGGCGGGGTCCTTCAGATCCACCGCGATGGAGTCCTTGCCGGCCTGCAGCCCGCCGAACGTGGCCCCGACGCCGTGCACGTGGGGCGGCATCCACCGCATGCCCTCCCCCCGCAGGGGCTCGACCTTGATCACCTCCGCGCCCAGGTCGCTGAGGATCCGCGTCAGGAACGGCCCCGGCAGGTAGCGCGACAGGTCGAGGACGCGCACGCCGGACAGGGGGGAGAACGGCTTGTTCATCGAGGCTCGCGTGAGGGTCGGAGGGGTGAATGGCTCGAAAGTAGAACACGTTCTAGCGGAATTGGGTCCCGAAGGGGCCGCGCTGTGAGGCGCAGACCTGGGCCAGCGCCCCCGTCGGCGCCACGGCATCTGCGCGAGCGAGCGCCCCGGCGGGCGCCACCAGGTCGATCATGTGCAGGAAGATCCCGCGGACTCTCAGATTTGTGAAACAGGACAACTTCCTCACAAGTTGTCAAACACCACAAATCTGAGAGTCCGCGGCGCGACCACCAGCGGAGGCCCTCCACGTCCGACCCGTGCCCGCCACCGGGGCCGATCCATCGTTTGTCCCCCAAACTGAAACATGTTCCACTCACGGCCATGCACGAGCCCGCCTTCGACACCATTCCGGCGCTGCTGGACCACGCGGCCACCGCCTTCGGGGACGCACCAGCCATCGAAGACGGGGGCACCACCCTGTCCTTCGTCGAGCTGAGGCACCGGGCCCGCGCCGCGGCGGCGGCCATGCGGCGGGCGTGGGGCATCGAGGTGGGCGACCGGGTCGCGATCTGGGCGCCCAATGTGTGGGAGTGGGTGGTGGCGGCGCTCGGCGTGCACCTCGCTGGGGGTGTGCTCGTGCCCATCAACACCCGCTACAAGGGCGACGAGGCGCGCTACATCATCGAGCGGAGCGGCGCGAAGGCCCTCATCACCGTCGATGGCTTCCTGGGGCTGGACTTCGTGAGCATGGCGGCGCTGCCGGACCTGCCCACGGTGGCCTTTCGTCGGGACTGGGACTCCTTCGTGGCCGACGCCGCCGAGGGTCCGTTGCCCGTCGTGGGACCCGGGGACGTCAGCGACATCCTGTTCACGTCGGGCACCACGGGCCGCCCCAAGGGGGTGGTCACCACCCACGGCCAGAGCATCCGGGCCTACATGGCGTGGTCCGAGGTCACGGGCCTGCGGACCGGGGACCGCTACCTCGTCGTGGCGCCGTTCTTCCACTGCTTTGGCTACAAGGCGGGCTGGCTGGCGTGCCTCATGCGGGGCGCCACGATCCTGCCCCAGGCCACCTTCGACGTGGACGCGGTCCTCGCGCGCCTGGGACCGGACCGGGTGAGCGTGCTGCCCGGCCCGCCGGCGCTGTACCAGACGCTGCTCCAGCGGGACCTGTCGGGCGTCGATCTGAGCACCCTGCGGCTCGCCGTGACGGGCGCCGCGAGCATCCCCGTGCAGCTCATCCACGACATGCGGGACGTGCTCGGATTCGACACGGTGATCACCGGCTACGGCCTCACCGAGGCCTCCGGCATCGCCACGATGTGCCGCCACGACGACGACCCGGAGACCATCGCCACCACCTCGGGCCGGGCGATCCCGGGCGTGTCGATCAAGCTGGTGGACGCGGACGGCGCCGAGGTCCCCCCAGGGGAGCCGGGCCACCTGCTGGTCCGCGGATACAACGTCACGAGCGGCTACTACGGCGATCCGGAGGCCACGGCCCAGAGCATCGTGGACGGCTGGCTGCACACCGGCGACATCGCCGTGATGGACGCCCGCGGCTACGTGCGGATCACCGACCGGATCAAGGACATGTTCATCGTCGGAGGCTTCAACGCCTACCCCGCCGAGATCGAGCACACCCTGCTGACCCACCCCGCCATCGCCGACGCCGCCGTCATCGGCGTGCCGGACGAGCGGCTGGGAGAGGTGGGCATGGCGTTCGTGGTGCTGCGGGCGGGCGCCGTGCTCGACCCGGAGACCCTGAAGGCCTGGAGCAGGGAGCGCATGGCCAACTTCAAGGTGCCCCGACGGGTGGCGTTCATCGACGTGCTGCCCCGCAACGCGAGCGGCAAGGTGACAAGGTTCGCCCTGCGGGAGCAGGCGGATGCCTGAGGGCGCGCTGGTGGTCGGCGGCAGCGGGGGGATCGGCGCGGCGGTGTGTGTGGCGCTGGCGGAGGCGGGCTTCGACCTCGTGATCACCTACGGAGGCAACCGGGAGCGGGCAGACGCCGCGGCCGACGGGGTCCGAGCCCTGGGGCGCCGCGCCGAGGTGCGTCAGCTCAGCCTGCCGAACGGCGATCTGGGAGACCTGACCGGCGTGCGCGCGGTGGTGTTCGCCGCCGGCGCGGACATCGGCCAGCCCCATGTGGGCGACATCGACCTGCCCGATCTGCGGGCGGTGCTCGAGATCGAGGTCCTGGGTTTTCAGGCCGTGGTCCGGGCGGCCCTGCCGGAGCTGCGCTTGCAGGGCGGGGCCATCGTGGCCGTGTCGTCCGCGGGGCTGGGCCGCTTTCCCCCTGGTGACGCCCTGTCGGTGGCGCCCAAGGCGGCCGTGCAGGCCCTGATCCGCGGCATCGCCAGGGAGGAGGGGCGCCACGGCGTGCGGGCGAACGCGGTCGCGGTGGGCGTGGTGCACGCGGGGATCTTCGAACGCATCCCCTGGGAGCCAGCGTGGATCGACGCGGCGAAGAAGAACATCGCCCTGCGCCGCTTCGCCCAGGCGAGCGAGATCGCGTCGGTGGTGGCCTTCCTGGCCTCCGCCCCGTCGTCCTACGTCACCGGCCAGACGCTGTTCGCCGACGGCGGCTACTCGGTCTGAGCCCGGATCAGTAGATCCCCGGGATCATCCGCCAGCGCACGGCCTTGGAGTACGTGTCCCAGTCCGCGCCGTACTTGTTGGCGCAGCGCTTCTCGTCCCGCCGGGCCCGGTCGGTGAGCAGGATCGTCAAGAAGATCACGTAGCTCCACGGCAGCAGCAGACCGAAGCCCGCGGGCAGCGCCCAGGACGCGGCCAGCGCCAGCTCCGCGACGTAGTGGAAGTGCCGGGAGATCCCCCAGTAGCCCGACGCGAGCAGCAGGTTCGTGCGCTGCTCGCCGTCCTCGGTGGTGTACGAGGCCTCGATGAGCACGGGGGGCTCACCCCACACGGTCGCGGTGCCGCCCGAGGCGCGCACCACCTGTCGCTGCCGGTCCGCGGCGTAGTTCACGGCGATGGACCCCAGCCCGAACACCCAGATCAGCGCCGCGACCCAGGGCGCGATGTCGGTGGTGCGCTGCACCAGGCACATGGAGGCGAGGGTGTACAGCGAGGGCACCCACGCCATCAGCCCCCAGAACAGGTAGTAGCCGAAGCGATCGTGGGTGATGTCCAGGGAGCCGAAGTAGCCGTCCTCCCACCAGAAGAACTTGAACAGGTACACGACCTGAAGCCCCACGGAGGTACCCATGGCCCAGGACAGCGAGCCCGTCAGCTCCATCTGCTTGTGGGCCCAGCACAGCAGCAGCACGCTCCACCCCATCATCGACACGCGGCAGTTGATGAGCTGCTTGAGCTGCATGCCGAAGAACGTCGGGTGCAGCTCGACTCCGTTCCAGTAGTCCCAGATCGGGTTCTCCGAGAAGCTCGTGTCGCGCCCCGTGGGGGCCACGCGACCCTTGATGTACAGCAGACCGCAGATCACGAGGGACAGAAGGATGCTGGTCCACAGGATCTCGCCGAAGCGGTCGTAGATGAGCGCCGGCCGGATCCAGCCCGCCATGGTCGCGCCGACGAGGCCCACGTGGGTGATCGTCCACACGGCGACGCCGTTGAGGGTGTAGCGGGGTCGCTCGCCGGCCGGGGTCGGCGGACCCAGGTGCTCCCTGCCCGGCACCACCGCCAGCAGCAGCGCCTGAAGCGCGATCCAGCCCGCGAGCACACCCACCGCCCACAGCGACGGGGCGGGCCACAGGGCGCGCAGCCGGGCCGCGTCGATCTCCTTGGCGAAGGCGAGCACCGAGCCGTCGAACTGGGTGGCGACCATCCAGAACAAGATGGCCAGGGGCGGGGTCAGGGCGATGACCAGGGTGGGCTGGACCCAGCCCCGGAACAGGCCACCGAAGAGGCCACCGGGTCGGGCTTCGGCCCAGGAGGAGCGGTCGGATTGGGACGTCATGGGCAGACGATAACGTGGCAAGCTCCGCGCCTCATGCGACCCGAGCATCCTTCCGATCCCGAGCGACAGACCCTGCAGCTGCCCAGCGGACCGGTGAGCTACACGGACAAGGGTCAGGGGCCGGCGCTGATCGCCTGCCACGGCTGCCCGGGCTCGGTCCGGGACTGGCGCTGGATGGGCCCGGTGCTCGAGGAGGGGGTGCGGCTCATCCGTCTGGACCTGCCGGGCTTCGGAGACACGCCCCTGGCCACCTGGCCGGACGCGAGCAACGGGGGCCGCGCGCGCTTCGTGCTCGCCGTGGCGGACGCGCTCGGGGTGGGGCGCTTCGGCGTCATGGCCCACTCGGCGGGCGGGCCCATGAGCCTGGAGCTGGCCGCTCACCATCCGGAGCGGATCTCGGGGCTCGCGCTGATGGGCGTGCCCGGACTGCGCCCGCATCGCCCGATCCGCGAGCACCCCGAGGTGCACTCGATGACCCGCATGCTGGCGATCCCGATCTTCCGGCCGCTCATGACGTGGTTCCTGCGACGAGGCTTCGAGACGTCCGGCTTCCCCAAGGGTCTGCCCGGGGACTCGATCCGGCAGGCCATGTACGTGGTGGGTGCGTTCGACTTCGACCGGCAGACCAGCAACGCCCGCGCCGTGCACGTCCCCAACCTGCTCGCCTGGACCGACGACGACCCGTTCATCGACAAGGAGATCAGCGAAGAGCTCGCTGCGGCGCTGCCAACCGGGGTCCGGCTCCCCTTCCCCGACGGCGGCCACTACCTTCAAAAGACCCACGCCACCGAGATCAGCGAGGCCATCGTGGCGCTGCTCAGGTCCGCCGCTCCACCGACAGCTGCCACAGGCTCGCCAGCCCCAGCAGGGTGACCCCCACGAAGACCAGCAGGTACATCCCGGGCAGCCCGCGCTGCAGCCGCTGCTGGAGCGCGACCAGCTCGAACACCACGTAGCCGAGCGCGCACCAGGAGGGGATCCACACCAGCAGTCGAAGCAGGTCCTTGAGCCCCAGACCCGCCAGGACCCCGGTGGAGCCGAGCACGAACGGGATCAACAGCGCCGGGGGCTGGACCCGGCCGGAGCCCGCCCAGCGGATCACGAGCACCACGAACAACACGGCCTGCAGCGCGAAGCCCACCAGCCAGAGCGCCCGGAGGCGGCGATCAGATCCAGCGTCGGAGCTCACGTTCCACCTCCCCTTGCACCCACCGGGGCGCCCTTCTCCGGCTGCGCTCAACCTACAAGAATCGAGCGCTGGATCGCCGAAGTGAAACATGTTCTACTCCGGCCGGTGAAACATGTTCCACTCTCCCTGATCGTGCACGACGACGGCGTCGCCGAGATCGTCATGGACCGCCCTCCGGTCAACGCGTTGACCGTCCAGGGGTGGTTCGATCTCGCCCGCCTGCTCGATGCCGCCGGCGCCGATCCATCCGTGCGGGTGGTGGTGCTGCGGGCCGAGGGGCGCGGGTTCAACGCCGGCGTGGACATCAAGGAGATGCAGGCGACGGAGGGGTTCGATGCCCTCGTCGGCGCCAACAGGGGCTGCTACGCGGCGTTCAAGGCTGTCTACGAGTGCCAGGTGCCCGTGATCGCCGCCGTGAACGGGTACTGCCTGGGCGGCGGCATCGGGCTCGTGGGCAACGCGGACATCATCGTGGCCAGCGACGACGCGACGTTCGCCCTGCCCGAGGTGGACCGGGGGGCCCTCGGGGCGGCCACCCACCTCGCCCGGCTCGTGCCTCAGCACACCATGCGGCAGATGGTCTACATGGCGGCCACGGCCACGGCGCAGCAGCTTCACGCGTTCGGGTCGGTGTACCAGGTGGTGCCGCGGGACCAGCTCCGTGAGACCGCCTTCGCTGCGGCGCGCCAGATCGCGGCCAAGCGGCCGGGGGTCATTCGCGCCGCCAAGGCGTGCCTGAACGGCATCGACCCCGTGGACGTGAACCGCTCCTACCGCTTCGAGCAGGGGTTCACCTTCGAGCTCAACCTCGCCGGCCACGGCGACGCCGCCCGGGACGCCTTCGTGGCCGCCGGCAAGGAGGCGAAGTGACCCGGCTCATGACCCCCGAGGACGTCGTCGCAGAGCTGCGCGACGGCATGACCCTGGGCATCGGCGGCTGGGGCTCCCGACGCAAGCCGATGGCGCTCGTGCGGGCCATCGCGAAGAGCCCGCTCACCGACCTGCACGTCGTGAGCTACGGCGGCCCCGACGTGGGGATCCTGTGCGCGCTGGGCAAGCTGAGAAAGCTCACGTTCGGCTTCGTGTCCCTCGACTCGATCCCCCTGGAGCCCCACTTCCGGATCGCCCGGCAGACCGGGACCCTGCCGGAGGTGGTGGAGCTGGACGAAGGCATGCTGCAGCTGGGCCTGCGCGCCGCGGCCTGGGGCGTGGACTTCCTCCCCACGCGAGCCGGCCTGGGCAGCGACGTGCTCCGGGTCAACCCGCACATCAAGACGATCCACTCGCCCTACGGCGGACAGGAGCTGGTGGCCATGCCCGCGTTGCGGCTCGACGCGGCGATCGTGCACATGAACCGCGCCGACGACCGGGGCGTGGGTCAGTTCCTGGGGCCGGACCCCTACTTCGACGACTGGTTCTGCATGGCGGCGACGCGGGCGTATGTGTCCTGCGAGTCCCTGGAGCTGGACGAGGACGCGTGCCTGCACTCCCGGATCCTGCACCGCGGGATGGTGGATGGGGTGGTGCACGCCCCCGGGGGCGCCTGGTTCACCGAGTGTCCACCGGACTACGACCGGGACGAGGCGCTGCAGCGGCGCTACGCCGCCACCGCCAAGGACCCCGCCGCCTGGGCCGCGTTCGTGGACAACGAGCTGTGAGCGCCATCACCCGCGGCGACGTGTGCGCCATCGCCATCGCCGAGACCTTCCGGGGCGACGGGGCGATCATGGCCAGCGCCATGGGTGCGATGCCCGTGCTCGGCGCGCGGCTCGCCCAGGCCACGTTCGAGCCGGACCTGATGATGACCGACGGCGTGGCCACGATGGTCGACGGCGACGGCCGGGCCGAGGCGTGGATGCCCTTCAGCAAGGTGTTCGACGTGCTGTGGAGCGGTGAGCGCCACGTGATGATGGGCGCCTCGCAGATCGACCGCTTCGGCAACCAGAACATCAGCTGCCTGGGCGATCACGCCCGGCCGAAGACCCAGCTGCTGGGGGTGCGCGGCGCTCCTGGAAACACGATCTGCCACCCCACCAGCTACTGGGTGCAGGGGCACGACGCCCGGGTGTTCGTGCCGGCGGTGTCGATGGTGTCGGGCATCGGGACGGACCGCGGCGCGGCGGAGATCCGACGGGTGATCACCAACCTCGGGGTCTTCGACTTCGGCAGCGAGGCGGGCACGATGCGCGTGCGCTCGCTGCATCCGGGCGTGAGCCTGGACGAGGTCGTCGCCGCCACTGGCTTCGCCCTGGTGGTGCCCGACGAGATCCCCGTGAGCCGCGACCCGACCCCCGAGGAGCTCGCGATCCTGGAGCGGCTGGATCCAGCCGCCCGCACCCGAAGCGCGATCGCATGACGGATCGTCTGCACACCCGGATCTGCGACCTCTTCGGGGTGCGGCTGCCGATCGTGCAGACCGGCATGGGATGGGTCGCCGGCGCGCGACTCACCGCCGCGACCTCGGCCGCTGGAGGCCTGGGGATCCTCGCCGCCGCGACCATGACCGTGGAGCAGCTGGAAGCGCAGATCAAGGAGGTCAAGGTCCGCACGGACAAGCCCTTCGGCGTGAACCTGCGCGGCGACCAGCCGGACATCGGCGTGCGGCTGAAGCTGCTGGAGACCCACGGGGTCAAGGTGGCGAGCTTCGCCATGGCGCCAGGGCGGGACTCCATTGAGCGCCTCAAGGACGCCGGCATCGTCACCATGCCCACGGTGGGGGCTCGCCGCCACGCCGAGAAGGTCGCGGAGTGGGGCGTGGACGCCGTGATCGCCCAGGGCGCCGAGGGCGGCGGACACACCGGCACCGTGCCCACCACGCTCCTGCTGCCGGCGGTGGTGGACGCGGTGGGCGGCTCGATCCCCGTCCTGGGGGCGGGTGGCTTCAAGGACGGGCGCGGCCTGGTGGCGGCGCTGGCCCTGGGCGCGGACGGCATCGCCATGGGCACGCGCTTCCTGCTCACCCAGGAGTCCACGGTGCCCGACAGCGTCAAGCAGGCCTACCTGAAGACGCCGGTCACCGGCACGGTGGTCACGCGGGCCGTGGACGGCCATCCCCAGCGGGTGGTGCGTACGGCGTTCATCGACAAGCTGGAGAAGGCGGGCTTCCTGGGCGCCCTGACGGCCGCGGTGGGCCACGCGATGGCCCTGAAGCAGCTCACGGGGACCACCCTGGGGGCGCTTCTCAAGGAGGGCCGCGCCATGCACCGGATCGGCGGGCTGACCTGGCCCCAGGTCGCCATGGCCGCCAACGCCCCCATGTACACCCGGGCCGCGCTGGTGGACGGGCTGCTGGACGCGGGCGTGCTGCCCACGGGCCAGGTGGTGGGCAGCATCGACTCCCTGCCCACCGTGGCGGAGCTCCTCGCAGAGATCACGGCCGAAGCGCTGGCCACCCTGACCCGCCTGGAGGCGACATGACCGACCTCGTCCTGTACGAAGTGCACGGACCCGTGGCGTGGCTCCAGCTGAACCGCCCCGAGTTCGCCAACGCCCAGAACGTGGCCCTGCTGTCCGCGCTGGACGCGGCCTTCCTGCGCGCCATGGCCGACGACGCGGTGGCGGTGGTGGTGCTCTCCGGGGCCGGCAAGCACTTCACGGCGGGGCACGACATCGGCACCCCGGGCCGGGACATCGACAAGCCCTTCGACCGCCTGGCGACCCCCTGGTACCCCCACGCCGACAAGCCCGGGGCCGAGGCCGCGTTCGTTCGTGAGGCCGACGCGTACCTGGGCCTGTGCCGCCGCTGGCGCGCCCTGCCCAAGCCCACCATCGCGATGGTGCACGGCGCCTGCGTGGCGGGCGGCCTGATGCTGGCCTGGGTGTGCGACCTGATCGTGGCGAGCGATGACGCCTTCTTCGCCGATCCGGTGGTCAAGATGGGCATCCCGGGGGTCGAGTACTTCGCGCACCCGTTCGTGCTGGGCCCCCGCAAGGCGAAGGAGTTCCTGTACCTGGGCGGCCGCATGAAGGCCGACGAGGCCCTGGCCACCGGGATGATCAACCGGGTCGTGCCGCGTGAGTCCCTCCGGGACGAGGTGGCGGCCATGGCCGCGCGCATCGCCACGATGCCGCGCTTCGGACTCGCGCTGACCAAGATGGCGATCAACCAGGCCGAAGACCGCATGGGCCTGCGCGACGCGGTGGACGCGACCTACGGGCTGCACCACCTCGCTCACGCGCACAACACGCTCGCTTCGGACAACTACATCGGCGGCCAGGACGTGCAGTCGATGAAGAAGCAGATCGAGGACTGAGGTGGATCTTACGCTCACGCCCGAAGACCTCACGTTCCGCGACGCCGCCCGTGAGTGGCTCACGGCTCACGTCCCGAAGACGCGGCTCGCCTCCCACAACACCCGGCAGGGTTTCGCGGATCACGTGCAGTGGGAGAAGGAGCTGTTCGCGGCGCGCTGGGCGGTGGTCTCGTGGCCGGAGGAGTTCGGCGGCCGGGCCGCGACCCTGGTGCAGTGGTGCCTGTTCGAGGAGGAGTACTACGCCGCCGGAGCGCCGGCCCGCGTGACCCAGAACGGCATCTTCCTGCTCGCCCCGACGCTGTTCGAGGCGGGCAATCAGGAGCAGCGGGCGCGGCTCCTGGCGCCCATGGCGGGGGCCGAGACGCTGTGGGCCCAGGCCTGGAGCGAGCCCAACGCCGGCTCCGATCTGGCCAACGTGGCCAGCAAGGCGCGGCGCGTGGACGGCGGTTGGCGCGTCACCGGACAGAAGACGTGGTGCTCCCGCGGGGCGTTCTGCGACGGCATCTACGGCCTCTTCCGCACGGACCCGGACAGCGCACGGCACAAGGGCCTGAGCTACATGATGGTGGACCTGCACCAGCCGGGGGTGACCCTGCGGGCGGTGGAGGACCTGGGGGGCGAGGAGGCCTTCGCCGAGGTGTTCCTGGAGGACGCCTTCGTCGCCGACCGCGACGTCATCGGAGAGGTGAACGCAGGCTGGTCGGTCGCGATGTCCACCACCTCGTCGGAGCGGGGCCTGTCCCTGCGCAGCCCGGGGCGCTTCGTGGACACGGCCCGCCGGCTCGCCGACCTGTGGCGCGCCGCCGGGAGCCCCGCCCACTTGCGGGACCGGGTGCTCGACGCCGCCATCGACGCCCAGGCGTACCGGCTGCACACCTTCGGCACGGTGACCCGGATGATGAGCGGCGGCACCATCGGGGCCGACTCCAGCCTGAACAAGATCTTCTGGTCGCAGATGGACATCGCCATGCACGAGACCGCCCTGGAGCTGATCGGACCCACCGCCGAGCTCGTCGGCGCCGACGGCGTGGACGACGGGCGCTGGCTGCACGACTACCTGTTCTCGCTCGCCGGCCCGATCTATGCCGGGACGAACGAGGTCCAGCGCAACATCGTCGCGGGCCGTGTGCTCGAGCTGCCGCGGAAGTAGGGCCGGTCATGCGCTTCGAGTTCACCGCCGATCAGGCCGAGATGCGAGACGCCGTCGCGTCGGCCATGAAGGACGCCTGCACCGGGGAGGCCCTGCGCGCCGCGTGGGCAGACGGCCCGAAGGCCCTGTGGAGCGTGCTCGCCGAGCTCGGCGTCCTGGGGATGGAGGCCCCCGGGGACCTCGGCGGCCTCGCGCTGGGCCCGCTGGAGTGGGTGCTGCTCCTGGAGGAGTCCGGGCGCGTGGGCTACCCCGGCCCCCTCGTCGAGACCATCGCGGCCGTGCCGGCCCTCGTGCAGGCCGGAGAGCGGGAGCTGGCGCGGCGCGTGAGCGTCGGCGAGACGATCCTCACGGTCTCCCTGAACGGCGGGCTGGCCCTGGACGCGGACCTCGCCCAGGCGGTCCTGCGGCTCGACGGCCCGCGGGTCACGCTCATCGAGTCCCCGATCCTGACGCCCCGCGCCTCGATGGACGGGGCGCGCCGCCTGTTCGGGGTCGACGGCGAGGCGAGAGCGCTCGACGCAGACGGTGACGCGGTCCTGGACCGGGCCATCGTGGCCGCCGCCGCCCAGCTGCTCGGGCTCGCCCGACGGGTGCTCGACATGTCCGTGAGTTACGCCAAGGAGCGCCGCCAGTTCGGCAAGGCCATCGGCAGCTTCCAGGCCGTACAGCACCACCTGGCGGACGCGCTGCTCTCCATCCGCTTCGCGGCCCCCCTGGTGTACCGCGCGGCCTTCAGCATCGCCGACGGCGAGCCCTCACGGGGCGCTCACGCCTCGGTGGCGATGCTGCGCGCGGCCCAGGCCGCCGATGTGGCCTGCCGCAAGTCCCTGCAGGTGCACGGGGCCATCGGATACACCACCGAGTTCGACCTTCACCTGTACATGAAGCGCGTCTGGTCCCTGTCCCGCGCCTGGGGCATGCCCGCGTGGCACCGCGACCGCGCCGCCGCTCACCTCCTGGGAGTTTCCGCAGATGCCTGAGGCCTACATCATCGACGCCAGACGTACGCCGGTCGGCCGCCGACGTGGACCCCTCGCGACGGCGCACCCCGCCGACCTGGGCGCCCACGTCATCAAGGCGGTGCTCGGCGACCACGTGGACCCGGCCGCCATCGACGACGTGGTGTTCGGCTGCGTGGACACGGTGGGCTCCCAGGCGGGGGACGTGGCCCGCACCTGCTGGCTCGCCGCGGGTCTGCCGGACCACGTGCCCGGCACCACCGTGGACCGCCAGTGCGGCTCCTCGCAGCAGGCGGTGCACTTCGCGGCCCAGGGGATCATGAGCGGCACCCAGGACCTCGTGGTAGCCGGCGGCGTGCAGAACATGAGCCAGATCCCCATCGGCTACTCGATGCTCGCCGCCCAGGCCCTGGGCATCACCGATCCCTTCTCGGGCAGCACGGGCTGGGTCGCTCGGTACGGCGACACCCCCGTGGACCAGTTCGCCAGCGCCGAGATGATCGCCCGCAAGTGGGACTGCACCCGCGAGGAACTGGAGCTGTTCGCCTACGGGTCGCACATGAAGGCCCTCGCGGCCCAGGACGCCGGCTGGTTCGACCGTGAGATCGCCCCCTACGGCGACATGACCGCCGACCAGGGACCGCGCCGGGGCACCACCAGGGAGGCCATGGCCGCCCTCAAGACGGTCGTCGATGGAGGCCTGCACTCCGCCGCTGCGTGCTCCCAGATCTCCGATGGCGCGGCGGCGCTGTTGATCGCCTCGGAGCGGGCGGTCAAGGAGCACGGGCTCACGCCACGGGCCCGGATCCACCACCTCAGCGTGCGCGGCGACGATCCCATCTGGATGCTCACGGCGCCCATCCGGGCCACCGAGTACGCCCTGGGCAAGGCCGGCATGAGCATCGACGACATCGACATCGTGGAGATCAACGAGGCCTTCGCGTCCGTCGTGCTGGCGTGGCTCAAGGAGACCGGCGCGGATCCCGCGAAGGTCAACGTCAACGGCGGCGCCATCGCCTTGGGGCACCCCCTGGGGGCCACCGGCGCGCGGCTCATGACCACGATGCTGCACGAGCTGGAGCGCCGCGGAGCTCGCTTCGGCCTGCAGACCATGTGTGAGGGCGGCGGCCAGGCCAACGTCACGATCATCGAGCGCCTCTAGACATGCACTTCGGCCTCAGCTGGGAGCAGGAGCAGCTTCGGGACGCCGTCAACGGCTTCCTCGGCGAGCTCCGCTCTGCCCGTGAGGTGCTCGACGGCGCCAGCGTCAGCGACCCCGCGGGCTGGCAGCGCGTCGTGCAGGAGCAGGGCTGGCAGGCCATCGCGATCCCCGAAGAGGCCGGCGGCTTCGGGTTCGGCCAGGTGGAGCTGGCGGTGATCTTCGAGGCCCTGGGGCGCACGCTCACGCCGTGCCCGCTGCTCGGCACGAGCATGGCCACCGCGGCGCTGCTCGAGACCGACGGCGCTCACGGCCCCCTGGGCGAGATCGCGGGAGGCCGTCAGGCCACCCTGGTGCGGGGCATCGAGGCGCACCGAAGTGGCGAAACATGGCGCCTGGTGGGGGTCGATCCCCAGGTGGTGGACGCCCTCGGGGCGGAGCTCTTCGTGGTGCTGGGCACCGCGGGGGTGTTCGTGCTCGAGGCCGGGCAGGTCGAGGTCACGGCCCTGCCCGGCTTCGACGTCACCCGCTCCCTGGCCCGCGTGAGCGTTGACATCACGGTGCCCGCGGAGGCCTGCCTGGGGGCTCCTGACCACGGCGCAGTGCATGCCCGGATCGAGAGCCTGCTCGCCGCGGAGTCCACCGGCGCCGCAGACGCGACGTTGGCCATGGCCATCGACTACGCCAAGGTCCGCGTGCAGTACGGCAAGCCCATCGGGAGCTTCCAGGCGATCCAGCACCTGTGCGCGGACATGCTGGTGCACGTCGAGTCCGCCCGCTCCGCGGCGTGGTATGCGGCTTGGGCCATCGCTCACGGCAGTCCCGACGCGCGGCAGGCGGCCCGGGTCGCCAAGGCCACGGCGTCCACCGCGCTGATGCACTGCGCCGGCGCGAACATCCAGATTCACGGAGGCATCGGCTTCACCTGGGAGCACGACGCGCACCTGTACTTCAAGCGTGCGCAGGCCACTCACGCGCTGTTCGGCGACCCTGCCGAGCACCGCAGCGCCATCGCAGACGACCTCCTCGGAGCGCTCTGATGGATCTGTCGTTCTCTGCCGAAGACGAGGCGTTCCGCGACGAGATCCGCACGTGGCTCGCCGAGCACCTCGTCGGGGAGTTCGCCGCCCTGAAGGGCCGGGGCGGCCTGGGCGACATGGACGCGCTCGTGCCGGGCCGCATCGCCTGGGAGAAGGAGCTCGCGGCCGGTGGCTGGACCTGCGTCGGCTGGGCCCCGGAGCACGGGGGACGGGGCCTGAGCCTGTTCCAGGAGGTGATCTACGCCGAGGAGTACGCGCGCGCCCAGGCCCCGGGCCGGGTCGGCCACATCGGCGAGGGGCTGCTCGGACCGACGGTCATCCACTTCGGCACCGCCGAGCAGAAGGCGCGCTGGCTGCCGCCCATCGTGGCCGGCACCGAGCTGTGGTGCCAGGGCTACAGCGAACCCAACGCCGGCTCGGACCTGGCCAACGTGCAGACCCGGGCTGAGCTGGTGGAGGGTGAGTGGCACATCACGGGCCAGAAGGTCTGGACGAGCCTCGCCGAAGACTCCGACCATTGCTTCGCCCTCTGTCGCACCAACGCCGACGTGCCCAAGCACAAGGGGATCTCCTGCCTGCTCGTGCCCATGGCCCAGGCCGGCATCGAGATCGTGCCCATCAAGCAGATCACGGGGCGCGCGGAGTTCGCCGAGGTGTTCTTCGAGGACGCGCGGACCGCGGCGGACAACGTCGTGGGCCCCGTGGACGGCGGCTGGAGGGTGGCCATGGGCACCCTCGCCTTCGAGCGGGGCGCGTCCACCCTGGGCCAGCAGCTGTCCTTCGCGGCGGAGCTGGACCGGATCATCGTGGTGGCTCGCCTGACCGGCGCCGCGCGCAAGCCCCTGGTGCGGGACCGCATCGCCGAGCTGTGGACGCGCCTCAACGTGATGCGCCTGAACGCGCTGCGCACCCTGTCCACTCACGGGGGCGGCGAGCTGCGACGGGAGGCCTACATCACGAAGCTGTACTGGGCGAGCTGGCACCGGGACCTGGGTGAGCTCGCCATGGACGTGCTGGGAGCGAGCAGCGCCATCGCCGATCCCGCGTACGAGGACCTGCACCGGCTCTTCCTGTGGACCCGCTCGGACACCATCTACGCCGGAACCAACCAGATCCAGCGCAACCTGATCGCCCAGCGGGCGCTGGGGCTCCCACGATGAGCATGCTCGACGGGAAGATCGTCGTCGTCACGGCCGCCGCAGGCACCGGCATCGGCTACTCCACGGCCCGGCGCTGCATGGAGGAGGGCGCGACCGTCGTGATCTCCGACCGGCACGAGCGCCGCCTCACGGAGGCCGCCGACCGCCTTGGCGCACACGGCTCACGCCCCGTCGCGATCCCCTGCGACGTGACCGTGCAGGCCGAGGTGGACGCCCTGATCGCCGGCGCGCTCACGGCTCACGGCCGCATCGACGTGCTCGTGAACAACGCCGGGCTCGGGGGTACGGCCAACGTCGTGGACATGCCGGACGAGCAGTGGCACCGCGTGATCGACGTCACGCTCACGGCCACCATGCGCTGCATGCGGGCCGCCCTGCCGTCCATGATCGAGCGGGGGACTGGCGTGATCGTGAACAACAGCTCGGTCCTGGCGTGGCGCGCCCAGGTGGGTCAGGCCCACTACGCCGCGGCGAAGGCCGGCGTGAACGCGCTCACGCGGTGCGCGGCGCTGGAGGTGGCCCAGCACGGGATCCGCATCAACGCGGTTGCCCCTTCCCTCGCCATGCACGCCTTCCTGCACAAGGTCACCACCCCGGAGCTGCTCGCCGAGCTGGAGGGGCGTGAGGCCTTCGGACGGGGCGCCACCCCCGACGAGATCGCGAACGTGATCCTGTTCCTGGCCAGCGACCTGTCGTCCTACATGACCGGCGAGGTCGTCTCCGTGTCGAGCCAGCGCGCGTGAGCGTCGTCCTCGTCACCGGAGGCACCCGGGGCATCGGGCGCGCCATCGCCGACGGCTTCGCGGCCAGGGGGCACGTCGTCGCCGTCGTGGCGCGCACAGAGGTCCCCGACTGCCCTCACGCGCAGCTCCAGGGGGACCTGCGGGACCCCGAGGTCTGCGCCGCGGTGGTGGACGCGGTGGTGGAGCGGCTCGGAGCTCTGGACGTGCTCGTGAACAACGCTGGAGGCTCCCCCTTCGCGGACGCCGCCACCGCCTCGGCCCGGTTCAGCACCAAGATCGTGACCCTCAACCTGCTCGCGCCGCTCTTCATGGCCCAGGCCGCCTACCGGCACATGCGCGCACGGGGCGGCGTGATCATCAACGTGGCCAGCGTGAGCGGGCTGCGGGCGTCCCCGGGCACGGCGGCCTACGGCGCCGCCAAGGCGGGGCTGCTCAACCTCACGAAGAGCCTCGCCATCGAGTGGGCGCCGGACGTGCGCGTCTGCGCCGTGAGTCCTGGACTGGTCGCCACCGAGGACGCCATGTCCCACTACCCGGACCCGGCCGCCATCGCCGCCACGGTCCCCCTGGGGCGGTTCGCGACCCCCCAGGACGTCGCCAACGCCTGCGTGTGGCTCGCCTCGCCGGAAGCGGCGTACGCCACCGGAAACAACCTCGTGCTCGACGGAGGCGGCGACTGGCCGGCCTTCCTTCGACCTGGAGTGAGCAAGTGATCTGCGAAGGACGCGTCGTCATCGTCACAGGAGCGGGAGCGGGCATCGGCCGCGCTCACGCAGAGGCCTTCGCCGCCGCCGGGGCCAAGGTCGTCGTCAACGACATCGGCACCTCGGGTGCTGGGGAGGGCAGCTCCGACGGGCCCGCCACCCGCGTGGCCGAGGCCATCGTCGCTTCGGGCGGCGTGGCGATCGCGTCGACCCACGACATCGCCGACTGGGACGCCGCAGGTGCGCTCGTGAAGCTCGCCATCGACACCTTCGGCGGGCTGGACGTGGTGGTCAACAACGCCGGGATCCTGCGGGACCGCATGTTCGTGTCCGCCACCGTGGACGAGTGGGACGCCGTCATGCGCGTGCACCTGCGCGGCCACTTCTGCGTAAGCCGGCACGCGGGCGGGTACTGGCGGAACGAGGCGAAGGCCGGGCGCATGCCCGACGCGCGCATCATCAACACCTCCTCCGGCGCGGGGATCCAGGGCAGCGTGGGGCAGGCCGCGTACAGCACGGCCAAGGGCGGCATCGCCTCACTCACGCTCGTGCAGGCGGCGGAGCTGCGGCGCTACGGGGTCACCTCCAACGCCATCGCCCCCGCGGCTCGCACCCGCATGACCGAGGGGCCCTTCGCCGCGATGATGCAGAAGCCAGAAGACGGCTTCGACGCCTGGGCGCCGGAGAACATCAGCCCCCTCGTCGTCTGGCTCGGTTCGACCGTGAGCGCAGATGTTACGGGTCGGATGTTCGAGCTGCAGGGCGGCACCATCCGCCTCATGGACGGTTGGCACCCCGGGCCGGACGCAACCCTGCCCCGCCGCTGGCAGCCTGCCGAGATCGGTGACGCTGTCGCCTCCCTCATCGCCCAGGCCGCCACCCCCGCCCCCGTCTACGGAGCCTGAGCCCATGATGAAGACCAAGCTCGCGAAGGACCTGGGCCTGCAGGTCCCCGTCTTCGCCTTCACCCGCAGCCCGGAGGTGGTGCTGGCCGTGAGCCGTGGTGGCGGCATGGGGGTGCTCGGGGCGATCAACCTGTCCGCGGAGGAGTTGGACGAGGCCCTCGCGTGGATCGACGCGCGCATCGACGGCAAGCCCTACGGCGTGGACACGGTCATGCCCATGTCCTACGCGGGGCGGGGTGAGGGCTTCGACGAGGAGAAGCTCAGATCGATGATCACGCCGGCGCACCACCGCTTCGTCGCGGACCTGTTGAGCACTCACGGCGTGCCCGAGCTCCCGGACAGCTACGCCCGCAAGGGGGAGGACCTGCTCGGCTGGAGCCTTGAGCGGGGCAAGGAGCACGTCGAGGTCGCCCTGAAGTACCCCATCGCCCTGATCGCCAACGCGCTGGGCACGCCGCCCCCCGAGGTCGTGGACCGGGCTCACGCTCACGGCGTCAAGGTCGCGGCGCTGTGCGGCAAGGTCAAGCAGGCCGTGGCCCACAAGGCGGCGGGCCTCGACATCATCGTGGCCCAGGGCACCGAGGCGGGCGGACACACCGGCGAGGTGGCGGGCATGGTGCTGTGCCCCGAGGTGGTGGACGCGGTGGGCGACACCCCGGTGCTGATGGCCGGTGGCATCGGCAGCGGCCGCCAGATGGCGGCGGCGCTGGCCCTGGGAGCCCAGGGCGTGTGGACCGGCAGCATCTGGCTCACCACCGCCGAGCACCAGTCCTACAACCCCGAGATCGTCAACCGGAAGCTCCTCGCCGCGAAGTCCACGGACACGGTGCGCAGCAGGGCCATCTCGGGCAAGCCGGCGCGCCAGCTGCGCACCGCCTGGACCGAGGCGTGGGAAGCCGAGGGCAGCCCCGGCTACCTGCCCATCCCCTTGATGTGGATGGTTCAGGCCGAGGCGGTGGAGCGCATCTACCACCACGGCAACGAGGCCCTCGCGGGCACCCCGGTGGGCCAGATCGTGGGCCGGATGAACACCGTGCGTCCCGCCGGCGAGGTCCTGGCGGACATCGTGGCCGAGTGCGAGCAGCGGCTGGCGTGGCTGGCAGGGCTCGCAGGATGAGCCGCTGGGACTACATCGTCATCGGCGCGGGCTCGGCCGGAGCCGTGATCGCGGCGCGGCTCAGCGAGGATCCGAGCTGCCGGGTGCTGCTCATCGAGGCGGGCGGAACCGACCGCAAGTACCTGTATCGAAAGCCCGGAATGATGTCGATCATGCACGTCATCCCCCAGGTGAAGAAGCAGATCGACTGGGGGTACAAGACGGCGCCCCGGCAGGAGACCCTGGGGCGGCAGTTCCCCTACGTGCGGGGCAAGGCCCTGGGCGGCAGCTCCGCCGTCAACGGCATGGTGTTCGTGCGCGGCAACCGCGCCAACTACGACGACTGGGCCGCGGACGGCTGCCCCGGCTGGGAGTACGACAGCGTGCTCCCCCACTTCAAGCGCTTCGAGAGCTTCGAGGACGGCGAGTCCGAGTTCCGCGGTGGCAGCGGGCCCATCAAGGTCACCCGCCCCAAGAAGATCGACCCCGTCAGCGATCTGTTCCAGACCGCCTGCGCCGCCACCACGGGCTGCGCCATCACCCCGGACTACAACGCGGGCGAACAGGAGGGGGTCGGGCTCTTCCAGGCGTCCTGCGCCGACGGCGTGCGGCAGAGCACCTCGGAGTGCTACCTGCATCCCAACCTGGGCCGGCCCAACCTGGACCTGGTGAGCGAAGCCCTCGTGGATCGGGTGGTCATCGAGGGGGGGCGCGCCACCGGCGTCGTGTACCGCAAGGGCAGCAAGGAGGTCACGGCCAGCGCCAGCGCCGAGGTGATCGTGTGCGCGGGGGCCGTGGGCACGCCGCCGATCCTGATGCGCTCGGGCATCGGTCCGGCCGCCGATCTGGCCGCGTTGGACATCGACGTGGTGGCCGATCTGCCGGTGGGCAGGAACCTGCACGACCACCTCTTCGTGCCCATGACCTTCGTGGCCCCCAACGGCACCCACACCGGCACGGCGCGCCACTTCTTCGGCGCGATGATCAAGGAGACCCTGTTCGGCGGCACCTGGTTCGGGCGGTCCGTGTTCGACGTGGTGGCCTTCCTCAAGCTGGAGGCCACGTCCCGGCTCCCGGATCTGCAGATCCACGTGCTGCCCTGGGCCTACCCGTCCCCCAACCGGGACGACGACACGGTGCGCCCCGTCGTGGACACCCGTCCGGCCCTCACGGTGCAGCCCACCCTCATCTACCCCAAGAGCCGCGGCGAGCTCCGCATCACCAGCAAGGACCCGGAGGCCGCTCCGTTCATCGATCCCGGGTACCTGTCGGCGCCCGAGGACATCGAGGTGCTCATGAAGGGCATCGCCCTGTGCCGTGAGATCATGGCTCACGGCTCGATCCGCGACGAGATCGCCATGGAGTTGCATCCCGGGCAGGGCTACTTCGACGCGGCCGCGATGCGCCGTGAGCTGCCCAACCGCGTGGCGACGGTCTACCACCCCGTCGGCACGGCCCGGATGGGGAGCGACGAGCGCGCGGTGGTGGACCCCACCCTGAAGGTGCGCGGCATCCAGGGGCTGCGGGTCGCCGACGCCTCGATCATGCCCAGCGTCACGGGGGGCAACACCAACGCGCCCTGCATCATGATCGGCGAGATGGCGGCGTCGCTCATTCGGGGCTGAGGAGCTCCGAGACCCTCACGCTGCGCCGGACGGTTCCCGACGAAGGCCCGGGGGCCGAATCGGGACCACCGGCGTCGCCGCCTTGCCCGACGTCGGCGGCCGGAGGCGGCGCACCTGCAGTCCGAGGCCTGCGAGCACTGGATCGAGGGTCCCGTTCGAGACGCCGCAGCGGCTCGCGAGCTCGGCCATCGGCGGCTCGGGGAGACCGGACCCGTCGTCCAGGGGCGCGAAGTACAGCTCCAGCGCCCTCAGGACACGGGGGATCCGGGCCGACATGTCCAGCAGGGCCTGCTGTCGAGAGCGGGACAGAGCCTCCCACGGGGTCGGGTCCTGGGCCACCTCGTGGTGAAACAGTCGCGCGGCGTACTGCACGATGAGGTTCTCGACGGCCAGCAGGCTGGTGGGGTTGCCGTCGGTCTTGGCCCCCTGCGGACGGCCGGCTCGCCCGGCCTCCGCTCTCAGCACCCCGTCCACGTGCCACAGGGTGTGGTCACGGTCCTCCTCCAGGACCGTGCCGACGAGGCGATCTCGGACCGTCACCAGCAGGGGCCAGTCCAGCATCGAACAGAACCTCTCGGAGGCCGCGAGCCATTGGAGCTCGTGCCAGTCTGCGTGCAGCTCGAGCTGATCGGGAGGGGGCAGGGCGGCCCGGTCGTACTGGGTGCGGTGGGCCAGCTGGCTCATGTCCAGCACCGCCTCGACGGAGCGCGCGCCGTGGTGGTACCGCCGGGTGTGCAGCAAGGCCCGCAGCACGCCGGGATCGACCTGCAGCTCCGGCGGATCCCCCGGCGCGAAGAGCTGCTGGGCGTCCGACCGGTTCTCGAGCAGCTGGCGGATCAGCACCGCGCGACGCAGGGGGTAGGCGCAGTCATCGAGGCCCGTGGGGTCGGGGCCGAGGACGTCGATCCGGCCGCGAAGCCGGCTCGCGAAGTCCGGCCCCTTGGCCAGCACGAACGCGGGCGAGTCCTTGAGGAAGTCTGCGTACCGGTGGGCGGTGCTCCCCGCCATGACCAGCACCAGCGGGGTACCCAGGGGGTGATCCCCACCGGCGTCGCGGAACACGCCGTCCTGCATCGGAGCGAGCAGCATGCGCAGCCACCCCAGCGGCTTCCCCTGGAGCGGCGCGTCGAACTCGTCGAGGAAGACGAACGGCACCTTGCCGAGCAGGTGGGCGTCGCGGATCCGGTGAAAGGCGGTGACGAGGTCCGAGTAGGCCGTCATCTGCGACAGGTTGAACTCGAGCATGTCCAGCTGTCGGTGGTCGCTGACGGCGTTCTTGATCTGGCGGGCCGCGAAGGACTTGCCCGATCCGGGGGGGCCGAGCACCGCGATGCTCACCGGGCGCCCCGGCGACGGCCGACTCAGATACTCCCGCAGGATGTTCGCGGTGGCGTTGAGCGCCTCGATCTCCGTCCGGTCGAAGGTGAGCAGCCTTCCGAACCGCCCGCGGGGCACCGCGTCCAGCAGGCTGCTCTCCGCCTTGATGACGAACTCCTCCGCCGCGTAGCCCACGCGGCCCGTCGTCAGGTGCCGGAGGATCTGCCACCCGACGGGGCTCTCGAGCGGACGCCCATCGACCGTGGGGGAGAGCTGCCGGCCGGCATCGGGCGACGGCACGGGCACCATCCGGAACACCTCGACCCGGCACGCGGGACACGCCAGCTCGGGCTTGCGTCGGCTCAATGTGCGCTCCTCCGCGCTCCAGCGGAGCCCGCAGGACACCAGGCATCGGGCAGCGGCCAGCCCCCGCAACGCGGCCTCCACGGGGAGCTCCCGGCCGCGCTCACCGGCCAGGCCCGTCGCCAGGGCGCTCTGGAGCCCCCACACGGGGGTGGAGTGGTGGTTCTGGGTGCGCCCCTCGGCGGCGAAGTCCCCCTCCAGGCGCTCGGGATCGAGCACCAGGTGCGCGCGGTCTCCCTGGACGACGACCACCCCGTCGGAGCCGAACTTCACCACCACGGTCGAGGCGGCGCTCAGACGGACCAGCGCCTCTGCACTGCCCAGCTCCACCAGCAGGTCCTGGGCCGAGTGCTCCCAGGACAGGTGCCTGCTGATGTCGACGTCGCGCTGGGCGCGCAGGGTCTCGGCATCGACCACGACGGTCAGCCGCTCGCCGTGCTCGCGCAGGAGCGTGCGCGCCAGGGGATCGTCCCACCAGTGCTGGTCCTCCTCGGAGGACCGAAGGGCCGTGTTGAGCACCACCCGCGGCCGGTCCCGGAGCAGGCGCTCCCACAGGGCCCTCGCCCGGGTCGAAAACCCGAGGCCGAGGTGCATCAGGATCAGCACATCCACGGGGCGGGACGGCCCCCGTTCAGGCCAGTCCAGCGCATCCACCACATCGAGCGCGCCCTCCGCCGGCTCCAGGAAGCCCAGCCGGTCGTCGATCACGTACCGGTCCGGCGCCCCATCGCGGATCAAGCGCGCGCGGGACTGCAGCACGGCCCACTCGGTGCCGTCTGCCCGGCGGGCGGCCGGCCCGACGACACAGGCATCCCCCCAGCGCTCTCGCGCCAGTTCCTCCATCAGCCAGGCGCCCCCGCGCATCACAGCGTCGGCCCAGGCCGCCGAGCGGCGCCAGGGACGATCCGGATCGGGAGCGACCGGACACATGAACATGTCCCGCGTCACGTCCCCGGCGACCACCATCAAGCGCTTCATCGGTGCCTCTCGAGCGGATTCGAGCCAAGGTCGCTGCACGGTCCGTGCCGAGCGGTCGCGGCGGACCGGGATCCGCTCGCGTCGCCCCTCTCACGTGCGCGCCGGGCCCCCTCCCTCGGGCAGATCCCACCCCGTGGCGTGCACAAACGCGCAGGCCTTCCCCCTCTCCGTGTGACCTCGCTCGCCGGTCTTGGGAAGACGGACGGATCGCTCGACCAGCAGGGGTGATACAAGGGCGCCTCCTCGTCCACGCTGGAGCTGGCCATCTCTCGACCTCGCGCAATCCTCGTCGGCGTTCTCGTGCCCGGCCGCGCTCAAAGCGACCTCGACGCGAGCCTGGATGAACTCGGCCGCCTCTGCGACACCCTGGGCATCGAGCCCGTGGGGCGGCTGATCCAGCGCCGGGCGAACCTGCGCGGGGCGCGCCTGCTGGGCGGTGGGCGCCTCAAGGAGCTCGCCGAGTGGACCGGGGGAACCGGCCTGGTGGAGCGCGGACCGCCGGACAAGCAGAAGAAGGTGGCGACCGGCGACTTCAGCGAGCCCTTCGAGGAGGACGACGACGAGGAGGACTCGGGCAGCGCCGAGGCGCCTGGAGAGCGGGCGGACACGGTGGTCGTGGACCACGAGCTCACGCCGAGCCAGCTGCGCAACCTCAAGGCCGCCACCGACGCGGAGGTGCTCGACCGCAACGGCGTGATCATCGAGATCTTCCACTCCCGGGCGAAGTCCGTGGAGGCCCGGCTGCAGGTCGAGCTGGCCCGCCTGCAGTACCTGGCCCCCCGGCTGCGGGAGCTCGGGGGACCGTCCGAGCGCCAGCGCGGCGGCATCGGCGGCAAGGGACAGGGCGAGACGGCGCTGGAGCTGGGGCGACGCGAGGTCCGCGACCGCATCGCCGAGATCCGCAAGGAGCTCAAGGCCGTCGAAGGCACCCAGAGCGTGCGCCGGGAGGCCCGCACCAACGTGCGTCAGGTCGCCCTGGTGGGCTACACCAACGCCGGCAAGTCCTCGCTCATGCGCGGCCTCACCGGCGCGGAGCCCTACGTCGCCAACCAGCTGTTCGCGACGCTGGACACCACCGTGCGCCGGCTGTCGCCCAAGGCGACCCCCGCGATCCTGGTGACGGACACGGTCGGCTTCATCAAGGACCTCCCCCACAGCCTCGTGGCCTCCTTCCGAAGCACCCTGGATGCGGCGCTGGAGGCCGGGCTGCTGCTGCACGTGGTGGACGCCGCGGATCCGACGTGGCCGGCCCAGGAGGAGGTCACCAGCGCCGTCCTGAAGGAGATCGGCGCCGACGTGATCCCTCGGGTGCTGGTCTTCAACAAGTGCGACCGCCTCAGCCCCGAGGAGGAGGCCCTGCTCCTCGAGCAGCGGCCCGACGCCTGGTTCACCGCGGCCCACGACCCCGCCCGCCTGGCCACGCTGCACGCCCGGGTGGTGCGGTGGTTCACGGAACGGGACCCCGAGTTCGAGCTGTTCGTGCCCTGGTCGAAGGCTGCGGTGATGGGCCAGGTACACGGGGGCACCACGGTGGTGGCCGAGGAATTCGAGGACGACGGTGTGCGCTACCGCCTTCGAGCCCCCGAGGCCGTCTTCGAGCGGCTTCTGGCCGCCGCGACCGCCTGACTCACAACCTGCCCGCCCGGGCGGGCGCCTCCTCCGGTATCCTGCGCCCTTCGAAAGGTATGGTGCATGGATTCTGAAGGAACTGTCATCTGGTACCGGCCGGACACCCAGCGAGGCGTCGTGCGTCTCGACGGTGGCCAGCAGTACATGTTTACTCGGGTCAAGGATCTCGAGGAGATCGCTCCTCTGCTCCGGGTTCGGGTATTGAACGTCGAGAAGGGGCCCTCCGGCGCGGTCATCACGGGCTTCAAGGACGGCCGGCAGGAGTTTGGAGCCCCGCTCCCACCGCTGAGGAAGAGGGTGGTCAAGGTCGCGAGCACCCCAGGCACGCGCAACCCGGATGCGCCGAACAACGGCGCCACGGTCACGCACCCAACCTACGGCTCGGGCACCGTCGTCGGAGCCACCGCGAAGATGGTTCGTGTCCTGTTCGCCGATGATCAGAAGGAGCGCTCGGTGCGTCTGACCAGCCTGGCCGACCCCGACGAGGACGACGGCGACGACGAGGTCGTCACGGACGACACCGCGGACGACGACGACGACGACGACACGCCGGCCGCGGACGACGACGACGACTGAGCTGCGCTGAAGGCGGGGCGCCCGGACGGTTCCGGCGCGCCCCGACTGCAGCAGGACAAATCAGCCGTAAAAGGTGGTGCCTTCTTTCGCCATCGTGCGCAGCAGCGCGGGCGGCTCGAAGCGCTCGCCCAGAGCCGCAGCCAGCTCGTCGGAGCGGGCCACGAACGCAGCCGGGCCGATCCGGTCGATGTAGCTCAGCGGCCCACCGGACCAGGGCGCGAAGCCCCACCCCATCACCGCCCCCACGTCCGCGTCGGCGGCCGCGAGCAGGATCCCCTGATCCATGCAGCGCGCCGCTTCGAGCGCCTGGGTGTACAGGTAGCGCTCGACGAGGTCCTCGACCGTCGGCTGCTCGGCCTTCGCGGCGAACAGGCCGCCCAGGCCCGGCCAGAGCCGCTTGCCGCCCTCGCTGTAGTCGTAGAAGCCGCGTCCGCAGCGCTTGCCGGTGCGGTCGTGCTTCGTCACCAGTTCCTCGAGGATGGGCTGGGAGGGGTTGGCGGGCGCCGCGTCCCCCAGGTCCTTCTTCGTCTGGATGCCCACCTGGTACATCAGCCCCAGGCCCACCTCGTCGGCGAGCTGCAGGGGCGGCATGGGCATGCCAGAGGCCTTGCCGGCGTTCTCGATCAGCGCCGGCAGGATGCCCTCCGCCAGCATCGCGCTGCCCTCGGTGATGTACGTGCCGAAGACCCGTGAGGTGTAGAAGCCCCGGGCGTCGTTGACGACGATGGGCGTCTTGCCGAGGGCCTTGATCGCGTCCAGGGCCCAGGCCAGCGTCTCGTCCGAGGTCTCGGCCCCCCGGATCACCTCCACCAGCTGCATGCGCTCGACGGGGCTGAAGAAGTGCAACCCGATGAAGCGCGCGGGGCGACTGGAGGCCTCGGCGAGGCCCGTGATGGGCAACGTGGAGGTGTTCGTGCCGAAGACCGCGTCCGTCGAGATGACGGCCTCGGCGGCCTTCGTCACCGCCGCCTTGACGTCGCGATCCTCGAACACCGCCTCGATGACGAGGTCGCACCCCGCGAGATCGGCATAGTCCGCCGTGGTGCGGATGTGGGAGAGGGTCCCGGCCTTCTTCTCCTCGGTGCAGCGCTTGCGGGCGATGTCCTTGTCGAGCCGCTCCGTGGCGTAGGTGATCGCCCAGGCGGCCTTGTCCGCGGTCTGGTCGAGGATCACGACGTCGATCCCGCGCCTGGCGGCCACCAGGCCAATGCCCGCGCCCATCAGGCCGGCCCCCAGGATGCCGATGGTGTTCGGCGGCCGCGGTGCGAACCCGGCGGGCCGGCGCACGAGCTTGTTGGCGTCCCCCAGAGACAGGAACAGCGTGCGGATCATGGCCCCGGCGGTCGGATCGAGCAGCAGGTCGACCATGTAGCGGCGCTCGATGATGAGCCCCGCGTCCAGCGTGGTGCGCAGTCCCTCGAACAGGCACGACATGATCGCCCTGCCGGCGGGGTAGTTCCCGTAGGTCTTCGCGGCGTACATCGCGTTGGCGACCATGAGGGTTTGCAGCGTGGAGCCCTCGTCCATGCCGCCCCCCGGCACCTTGAAGCCCTTGCTGTCCCAGGGCTGCACGCTCGCGGTGGGGTTGGCCAGGATCCAGGCCTTCGCCCGGTCCAGCAGCTCCGCGGCGGGCACCACCTCATCGACGATGCCAGCCTTCAGGGCCTTGTCGGGCCGCAGCTGCTCACCCTCCATCAGCAGACCCAGGCTCGCCTGCACCCCGATCAGCCGGGGAAGGCGCTGGGTGCCGCCGGCGCCGGGCAGCAGGCCCAGGGTGGCCTCGGGCAGGCCGACCTTGATCGCCGGGTGATCCGCCAGGATCCGGTGGTGGCAGGCCAGCGCCAGCTCGAAGCCGCCCCCCAGCGCGGTGCCGTTGATCGCGGCCACCACGGGCTTGCCGCAGGTCTCCAGCCGGCGCAGCAGCGCGGACAGGGCACCCGCGGACGCGGTGAGCTCGGTGGCCGTCTTGCCCGAGGCGGTCAGGTCTCCGAGCATGTCCAGGTCGGCGCCGGCGATGAACGTCTGCTTCGCCGAAGCGACGATGATCCCCACCGCCTGCTCGTCCGCGATGGCCTCCGCGAGGGCCTCGGCGAAGGCCGCCATGGACGCGGTGTTGAAGACGTTCTGGCTGCGGCCGGGCAGGTCCCAGGTCATGGTGAGGACGCCGTCGGCGTCCCGGGTGTTGGTGATCATCTTCATGCCTCGATGCGCTCGATGATGGTGGCCGTGCCCATGCCGGCGCCGACGCACAGCGCCGCGCAGCCGAACCGCAGATCCCGACGCTCCATCTCGTCCAGCAGGGTCCCCAGGATCATCGCCCCCGTGGCTCCCAGGGGGTGGCCCAGGGCGATGGCGCCGCCGTTGACGTTGACCCGGTCGTGGTCCAGGCCCAGCACGTCCGCGAAGCGCAGGACCACCGCCGCGAAGGCCTCGTTGATCTCCCACAGGTCGATGTCGGCGGCGGTCAGGCCCGCCCGGTCCAGGGCCCGCTGGGCCGCGTCCGCAGGACCCGTCAGCATGATCGTGGGCTCGCTTCCGATCGAGGCGAAGCTGACGATCCGGGCCCGGGGGGTCAGGCCGTGGTCCAGGCCGCCCTGCCGCGTGCCCACCAGCACCGCCGCGGCGCCGTCCACGATCCCCGAGCTGTTGCCGGCGTGGTGGATGTGCTCGATGCGCTCCAGGGTCGGGTAGCGCTGCAGCGCCACCGCGTCGAAGCCGTACTGCTCGCCCAGGGCCGTGAAGGCGGGCTTGAGGGCGCCGAGGGAGTCCAGGCTGGCCCCCGGCCGCATGTGCTCGTCCCGATCCAGCATCAGCACGCCGTTCCGATCCAGGACCGGGATGATCGACCCGCTGAAGCGGTCCTCGGCCCAGGCCTGGGCGGCGCGCTCCTGGGAGCGCACGGCGAGGGCGTCGCAGTCCTGCCGGGTGTAGCCGTACAGGGTCGCCATGAGGTCGGCGCTGATGCCCTGGGGCACGAACTTCGTCTCGGCCGCGACCTGCGGATCCGTCGCCCAGGGCCCTCGGCTCGCGCCCATGGGCACGCGGCTCATGCTCTCCACCCCGCCCCCCACGGCGAAGTCCGCCTGGCCGCTCATCACCAGGGCCGCGGCCATGTTCGTGGCCACGAGGCCCGAGGCGCAGAACCGGTTCACCTGCACGCCGGGCACGCTCTGGTCGTAGCCCGCGTACAGCGCCGCGATGCGGGGCAGGTTGCCGCCCTGCTCCTTGACCGGCTCGACGCACCCGAGGATGACGTCAGCGAACCGCTCGGTGGGCACGTCGTTCCGATCCGCGATGGCCTTGAGCACCGTGGTTGCCAGCTCGATCGGGGGGATGGTGTGCAGGGACCCGGTGGCCCTGCCCTTTCCGCGCGGCGTACGCACGGCGTCGTAGATGACGCATTCGCTCATCGGGGTGTCCTTCGCGTTGGGCTGCAGATCGGGGCTATTGGCGGCGCGCCCGGGGGTCCTTCTCCAGGGCCTCCAGGCTGTCGAAGTGGGCCATCTCGGGGCTGGCGACGGTGATGCCGCCGTCCACCTCGAGGATGGTCCCGGTGATCCACTTCGCGGCGTCGCTCGCCAGGAACAGGGCAGCATCAGCGATGTCGCCCTCCGTGCCCCAGCGCTTCAAGGGCACAGCGCGGCGGATCATCTCCACCAGCCCGGCGGTCGGAGAGGCGACGTTCTCCATGCCCCAGGAGCCCTGTATGGGTCCGGGGGAGATGCCGTTGACGCGGATCCCGGCGGGCCCCCACTCCTGGGCGAGCACGCGGATCAGCTGGTTCACGCCGGCCTTCGCCGCACACACATGGGCCTGGAAGTGCAGGGGCCGCACCGCCTCGGGCGCGGTGATGGCGAGCAGGCTGGCGCCGGGCCTGGTCAGGTGCTCCAAGCTGGCCTTGAAGACGTTGAAGGTGCCGACCAGATCGATGTCGATGACGGTCTGGAACCCCTTGTTCGTCATGGTCGAGACCGGCGCGTAGAAGTTGCCGGCCTGGCCCGAGACGACCAGATCGATGGGGCCGAGCTCGTCCGCGGTGCGCGCCAGGGAGGCCGCCACCGCGTCGTAGTCCCGCGCATCGCAGGGCACGCCGATCGCCTTGACGCCCAGGGCCAGCAGCGCCTCCTCGGCCGCCGCGCAGCGCTCGGGGTTGCGGGACATGACCGCGACGGAGGCGCCGTGCTCGGCGTAGCGCTTGCCGATGGCGAGGTTCATGCCGCGGGTGCCGCCGGCGACGTAGGCGACCTTGCCGGCCAGGATGTTGGGGGCGAAGGTCACCTCAGTGGACCTTGCTGCCGGGCGTGAACTCCAGCTGCAGGGACTTGAGGCCGCGCAGGAACGACGACTCGGTCCACACCGGCTCCTCGGCCACGCGCCAGTCCGGCATGCGCCGGAGCATCTGCTGGAAGGCGGTGCCGATCTCGCTGCGGGCGAGGAAGGCGCCGAGGCAGAAGTGGTGCCCGTGGCCGAACGCGAGGGACTTGTGGGGCCACTCCCGGCGGATGTCGAAGGCGTCCGGGTTGGCGAACCTGGCCGGGTCCCGGTTGGCGGGCGGGTAGAGCATGATCAGCTCCTCTCCCTCCCGCACCGCGTGGCCGAAGAGGTCCGAGTCCTTCGTGGCGGTCCGGGACATGCGCACGAACGGGGTGACGTAGCGGGTCGCCTCCTCGGCGGCGCCCTTGAGGCCCGACGGGTTGTCAGCGAGCCAGGACCGCTGGTCTGGGTGCCGGGCGAGCAGGTCGACTCCCCCCGCGAGGGCCGCCCGGGCGGTCTCGCCGCCGCCGATGATCATCATGGTGTGCTCGAAGAGCAGCTGGTCGTCGTCCAGCGGGACGCCGTCGATCTCGGCCTGGGTCCACAGGGTCAGCAGATCGTCCTGGGGGTTCTCCCGGCGCGCGTCCACCAGCTCGTAGTGCATGGCGCCGAAGTTGATGAACGCCTCGTTGACCTCGTCGGTCACGTGCTCCGGGCCGTTGCCGCCCTTGACGAAGTCGTCCATCCAGTCGGTGAGGTCCGCCTGGTACTCCTCGGGGATCCCGAGCATTCCGGAGATGATGGCGAGGGGCAGCGGCCGGGCGATGTCCCGGACGAAGTCGCAGTGACCCTGCTCGATGACGGTGTCGAGCAGCTTGTCGATGGCCTGCCGGATCGTCTCGGTCATCTTGCTGATGGCCTTCGACGTGAAGTAGGCGTGAATGAGCTTGCGGCGCTGGTGGTGCGCGCGACCGTCCAGGTTGATGAACGACGGGTCCGGCGGCATCTTCGGCACGTTGCCTTCGGTGGACGTGTACAGCCCGGGGTGCTGGGCGACCTCCACGATCTCGTCGTAGCCCGACACGACCCACAGCTCGCTCACCGGCTCCCAGTACACCGGCGCCTGCTCGCGCAGCCACGTGTACAGCGGCCACGGGGCCACATGGGTCTTCGGATCGAGGATGTCGAAGTCCCCGAAGGGGCTCGTGATCGACCGGGAGGGGCTGGAAGTGGAGCTCTGGGGCGTCATTTGGCGAACACTAGAACATGTTCTAGTCCTATGGAACACGGATCGTCGAGGTTCCTGAAGATCGCGCCGTTCCTCAGCGTTGCGACCTCCAGGTGCCGCCGTGCAGCGCCGCGAGCACATCGGCGTTCCCTCGCTCCGCGGCCAGCGCGCGCACCGTGCGCCCATCGACGACGGCGTCCGGCTCGGCCCCGGCCGCGATCAACAGCCCGACCGCCTCCGGGTCGTCGCGTTCGACCGCCAGCCACAGCGCCGACCGACCGGGCGCTGGATCCGGGCTCGCGCCGCACTCCAACAGCGTCTGCAGCCCCCCGACCGCTCGGCCCAGCGCCGCGGCGACCGCCCGGGTGGCCGCCTGCTCGATGCGAACCCCCATCTGCTCCGCGATCCACGACCGGTGGTGCCACTCCTCGTACTCGGCGAGGGTGCAGGTGGTGACCCCGCCCCCGCCGGCGGGGGTGTGGTCTTCCTCGTCGAGTGAGACCACTCCGTCGGCGACGGTCAAGTCGAAGGAGTACCGGCCATCGAACTTGCGCCAGTGCCTCTTGGAGTGATTACCCATCGCCTCACCATCCTGCCCGAAACACCGTCCGCCCCGCGTTCCTCAACAAGCGCCGTACGGGGAGCGGCCACCGTCAGCGCAAGGGCCGGTGACGACGTGCTACTGGTCGGCCCATGAAGCACATGCCTTCCTCCCTCTTCGCCCTCCTGCTGACCTGCACCGCCCCGATCCTGGGCTGCGGCGGCGAACCCGCACCGGCGCCGGCGCCCGAGTCGCACGCCTCGTCGCTCACCGAAGGCGTGGCCAGCGCGGCCGCCCCCCGGGCCACGGCCGAGGCCTCGCAGCCCGCGGCGATGGCTCCCGCAGGCGCGATGCGCACCGGCGTCGTCAAGGAGACGGCCGACGCCGCCGGCTACGTGTACGTGCTGATGGGCACCGACGAGGGGGATGTGTGGATCGCCGCCCCCGCCGCCTCCGTCGAGGTGGGCTCCCGGGTGCAGACCCCCATCGGCAGCGCCATGGTGGACTTCAAGTCCACGGCCTTGAACCGCACCTTCGACACCGTCTGGTTCGTGTCCTCCTTGCAGCCCGAGGGCACCGCTCCCGCCGCCGCGATGGCTTCGGCTCCGCCCGCGGCGGCCCCCCATGGTGGCGCGGACCCGGCCCCGGCGATGCCCCCGAAGTCCATCGAGCCCCTGGCGGGCGGCCTGACCGTCGCCGGGGTGTTCGGCCAGCCCGCGGGCAGTGACGTCGCCGTGCGCGGCCTCGTGGTGAAGGTCAACCGGGGGATCCTCGGGTTCGACTGGGTCCACCTGCAGGACGGCACGGGCTCGGCCGCCGACGAGACCGCCGATCTGCTCGTGACCACCGCGATGGGCACCGCGACCGTCAAGCCCGGAGACGTGGCCGTGGCCCGCGGAAAGGTCGCCACCGACAAGGACTTCGGCGCCGGGTACGCCTACGCCCTGCTGGTGGAAGGCGCGACGCTGACCGTCGAGTAGCGTGTCCACAGACCCCCTCGCCGCTGCCCCACACCCCGCCCTGGGGGGGCTGTTGATCGCGGCGCTGGGGCTGTACGTCCTCGCGGCGCTGGTCACGCTGGTGCGCCCCGGGGCGGGTCGGCCGGTCCTCGGCGCGGCGCTCCTGGCCCACGCCAGCGCGATGGTTGGCCGCGGGCTGGTCGTGGACTGGCTGCCCATGGGCCGCATGGACAGCTTCGCCACCGCCGCTGCGGCCTTCGCCCTCGTCGCCCTGCTGTCGTGGCGCCCCAGGCGGGCCGAGATCCTGCTGATGCTCGGGGTCGTCATCGCCACCCTGGGGGTCGCGCTGGCCTTCCCCCAGGACCTGCGCTACGCGCCGCCGATCCTGCGCACCGTCTGGTATCCGCTGCACGTCCCGAGCTCGTTTGTCTGCTACGGGCTGTGGTTCGCAGCGGGCGCCGCCGGCGTGCAGTGGTGGATGGACCGGGATCCGACGACCCTTCGCCGCATGGACCAGCTGGCGCTGGTGGGGTTCGGGCTGTGGACCGTGTCGATGGTGTTCGGCGGGATCTGGGGGGCGGTGGCGTGGGGCGCCTGGTTCCTGTGGGACCCGAAGTTCATCTGGTCGGTGATCCTGTGGTTCCACTACGTCTCGCTGCTGCACCTGCGCCTGACGCCGTCGCTGTTCGAGGCCCACCGCCTGCGGGTGGCCTTGACGTGGCTCGGGTGCGCCTGGGTCCTGGTCGCGTGGGTCGGCACCTCGTTCTTCTTCGGCAAGTCCACCCATGCCTTCTGAGCGCCCGGGCCGGCTCGACTGGCTGTGGTCGCAGGGCCTGGGCGTCCTGTGCGGGCAGGGGGCCGTGCTGCTGCTCGCCGTCGGGTCGGTCGTCCTCGCCCGGACCCGGGACGGGGCCTCGGCCGGCGTGCAGGGCGACGACATCACCGTCTTCTTCACCGACCCCCACCCGGCGCACACCTGGCTGTACCTGCTGCTCGGGGTGCTGGCCCTGTACGGGCTCAACACCGCCCTCTGCACGCTCCGGTCGGTGCTCCGCAAGTGGCGGGCGGGGCTGCGCAGCCTGGGCGCCTATGGCGCCGCGATGATGCACGTGGGGTTCGTGGTGGGCTTGATCGCGCACTTCGTGGGCGGCCTGGGCGGCGCGGAGCGGGGCGCGGTCCGGCTGGGTGGGGAGTGGGCGGACCTGCCTGCGGACTGGCCTGGCATGCAGGCGCGGGTGGCCGAGCTGTCCACGGATCCTCACCCGGACGGCTCGCCGAAGCGGGTGCGGGCTGCGGTGCAGGTGCGCGACGGCCAGGGCGAGCGGACCGCCCGGATCGCCTATAACGAGCCCCTCAGCCGTCGGCTCGGCTCGGAGCTGTTGCTGTTGCGCGATCAGGGGGTCGTCGAGCGGGCCATCGTGAGCGACGGCACCGGAACCTGCCGGGTGGTGCAGGGTGGGCTCTGCCGACTCCCCAGCGCCACGCTGGTCGCCGATCAGCTCCTGGCCGCGGGAGGCCACTGGGGACCGGACCCGGTGCTCATCGCGCGGACGGCCGACGGCGCGCAGGTGTTCCTGCGCCAGGGTCGGGCCCAGACGATGGGCACGGGTCCCGCCATCACGCTGCGCGAGATCGTGCAGGAGCCCCAGCTCGTGCTGCGCGGGCGCCACAGCCCAGGGTCGCCCCTGATGCTGCTGTCGGTGGGGCTGATGTGCCTGGGCATGGGCATGCTGGGCCGACGGTGGCTGCCGAGAGGGCCCGCCCGGCAGTGAGGCCGTGCAGGCGGATCACCGCTCCATCCCCGGGTACCCTGCCGCGATGAACCCACCCGCTCGGCTTCTCGCGCTCTCTCTCCTCGCCGCCACCGCCCTGACCGGCTGTCCCAGCGAACCGGCCCCGGAGCCCGTCTCGGACACCCTGGATGCGGCGGTCCTGGCGGCGCTGTCCATGGAGCGGGTGCGGGACGGCGTGGACCTGCTGGCCGACGACGCCTGGGGCGGCCGCACACCGGGCTCTCCCGGGCACGCCGCAGCCGCGGACTGGGTCGCCCAGACAATGGCCGACACGGGTCTGGAGGCCCTCGATGGGGGCTTCGAGGTGGCCCACACGCTCGTCCAGGAAGACCAGCGGTGGATGTTCGACGAATCCGGAGCGGTGGTGCAGGCGCCCACCGGGGAGCTGCCTGGACGCCAGTTCATCGGCCTGCTGCCGGGCACGGATCCGGTGCTCGCCGACGAGTACATCCTGGTGATGGCCCACTACGACCACCTGGGGGTGAACGCCGCGGGCGAGGTCTTCAACGGCGCGTTCGATGACGCCACCGCCGTGTCCGCGCTGCTGGAGCTGGCGGCCGTGCTCGTGGACCAGGGGGTCTCCTTTCGGCGCTCGCTGCTGTTCCTGATCACCGACATGGAGGAGGGCGGCCTGAAGGGGGCGCGCGCGTGGGTGGACGATCCGACCGTGCCCCTGGGCGAGATCGCGCTGGCCTTGTCCATCGACCCCATCGGCCGGCCCCTGGTGGGTGACTACGCGCCTCTGGCAGCCCTGGGCAGTGAGCGGTGCCCAGGCGCGCGGGCGCTGTGGGACCGGGTGGAGGCGCTGACGGGCGTCCCCATCCTGCAGATCAACAGGGAGCCCTTGGTGGTGTTCGGCAGCGACCAGGATGCGTTCTGGGATCACCCGGATCCGCTGCCCGGGGCCTGGCTCGCGAGCCCGGGGATGACCTGGTACCACACGACCTCCGACACCGCGGAGACCATCGACTACCGCTCGGTGCGTGACCACCTCGGGGCGATCGCCCAGGGCATCGCGATCTTCGCGAACCGGGACGAGCGCTGCGTGGACCTGGGTGCCCAGGATCTGGCCACGAGCGATGTGGACGAGGCGCTCGAGCTCATCGCGGCCCTGTTCGCCACGGGCGAGCTGACCAGCGCCGAGGCCCTCGATCTGAGCGCCCTGCAGACGCCGTTGGAGAACGCGGCCGCGGCGGGAGCGGTCGACACCGAGGCCCAGACGGCCTTCTTCCAGCTCCTGGTGCTGGTGATCAACGAGCTGGCGCCGGGCCACCCGGGGCCGATCCCGCCGCCCTTCCCGGGGTAGCGCCCCAGGGGGGGGCCGGTGGACCAGAAACAGGATCGGCCTATCCTGCCGACCATGGCAGCGCACAGCTCCCCCAGCGCCCCCCCAGGGTCCAGCTTCGACGCAGCGGCGCACACCATCGTGTTGAGCGACGTGCACCTGTGCGAGGCGGAGCCCGTCGACCCGAAGCGGCCCCTGTGGAAGCGGTTCAAGCAGCGGGAGCTCTTCGTCGATCCCTGCTTCGCCCGCTTCCTGGACTACATCCAGACCGTCACGGACGGCCCCATCGAGCTCGTCTTCAACGGCGACCTGTTCGACTTCGACTCGGTCACCGCGCTCCCCGAGGACCCCACGTTCCCCATGAGCTGGCTCGAGCGGCGGCGCGGGCTGCACCCCGAAGAGCGCAAGTCGCTGTGGAAGATCCAGCTGGTGCTGAGGGACCACCACATCTGGTTCGACGCCCTGCGCGCGTTCCTGCTGGCCGGAAACCGGCTCGTGTTCGTCATCGGCAACCACGATCTGGAGCTGCACTGGCCCCCGGTGCAGCAGGCGATCCTCGATGTGCTCGATCTGCCGGATCCCGCGGGCAGCGTGCGCTTCTGCGAGTGGTTCTACGTGTCCAACGGCGACACCCTGATCCAGCACGGAAACCAGTTCGACCGGTACTGCCTGTGCACCGATCCGGTGAACCCCTACGTGCAGCTGCGCAGCGAGCTCCGGGTGCGGCTCCCCTTCGGCAACCTCGCCGAGCGCTACATGCTCAACGGCATGGGGCTGTTCAACCCCTACGTGGAGGACTCCTTCATCCGGTCGGGGTGGGAGTACGTCGTCTTCTTCTATCGCTACATCGTCAAGACCCAGCCCCTGCTGATCCTGACGTGGCTCTGGTCGGCGACGATGACCCTGTTCATGTCGCTGCGCGAGGGCTTCCTGCCCGCCGTCAAGGACGCGCTGCACCTCGAAGAGCGCATGGACGACGTCGCCCGCCGCGCCAACTCGACCCCTCGGGTGGCCCGCACGCTGCTGGCGCTGTCGGTGCACTCCGCGATCTACAGCCCCTGGAAGATCGCCCGGGAGCTCTGGCTCGACCGCGCCCTGCTCCTGACCCTGGTGGTGGCGGGCAGCTTCCAGCTGTTCTCGTTCTTCAACGTGTTCGTGAACCTGTCGCCGTGGTGGTGGGCCCTGGCGTTGGCGGTGCTCATGCCGCCGTTCATCTTCTACTCGGCGCGGGTGAGCTCGGACCTGGACGACACCGAGCGCGCCATCCACAAGCGCCTGCCCACCGTGGGCCGGGCGGCGAACGTGCGGCGGGTCGTGCTCGGCCACACGCACCGCGAGCGTCACATCGGCATCGGGGGCGTGGAGCTCATCAACACCGGGACCTGGTCGTCGGCGTACAAGGACGTGGAGTGCACGCAGCCCTACGGCCGCAAGTGCTTCGCGTGGATCAAGCCCGATCCGGCGGGGGACGCGCGGATCTCGGAGCTGCGCGAGTGGAAGGACCCGGGGTCTGAGGTCTACGTGCCGGACGCGCCGCCGCGGCCGTTCCTTCCGGCCCTGGAGCTGCCCGGCATCCTCACCACGGGCACGCACCGGCCGGTGGAGCTGGCCTCAGACGCCGACAGCCTCCCGCAGGGCGGCAAACAGCTCCCGCGCTGACTTCTTCGCCCGGGCAGCCTCGACGGTCTTCTCCGGGTCGAAGGGCTTGCGGGCGGCGCGGGCGAGCTGCTTGAGGCGCTGCCGATCAGCGTCGGGATGCTCGAGCATCAGCTCCTCGACGGCGGGGTCACCGTCCTTGAGGATCCGCGCGCGCCACCGCTCGACCTGCTGCAAGGCGAGCTCGCGCGGCGAGTTCTGCGGGGCCCGGGAGAGCAGCTCGCGCAGGACCTCCAGATCCTCGGGGTCCAGGTTCCGAAGGAGCCCCGCCACGAACAGGATCTGGCGCCGAAGGCCGACCCGCTCCCGCTTCTTCGCCCCGAGGCGGCGCGCGGTGGCCAGGGCCTCCACCACGTTGGGGCTCAGGGGGAGCTCGTCCAGCTGGTGCTGCGGCAGGCCGGTCATGTGCACCGCCATGCCGTGCACGGCGTCGGCCTCGCGGCTGCGCTTGGAGCGCCCACGGCCCTGGGTGAGGTGGGCCCTTCCCTCCTCGACCTCGGGTTCGACGGGCTGCTCGGTCCCCGGGGCGTAGTCGCGTGCGCGTGCCATGGCGCAAGGGTATCGCGCCACGCGGGTCGCCGCCCCAGAACCCCTTCGAACCCCACCCAGCGCGCCCAGCTCACAGAGCTCCCCCGACTTCAGCGACTTCGGAGGCATCGGGGGCATCGGGGGCATCGGGGGCCCAAAAGCCCACCCAGCGCGTCCAGCTCACAGAGCTCCCCCGACTTCAGGGGCATCGGGGGCATCGGGGGCATCGGGGGCCCAAAAGCCCACCCAGCGCGCCCAGCTCACAGAGCTCCCCCGACTTCAGGGGCATCGCCGGTCAAGAAGCCCACCCAGCGCGCCCAGCTCACAGAGCTCCCCCGACTTCGGGGGCATCGCCGGCCAAGAAGCCCACCCAGCGCGCCCAGCTCACAGAGCTCCCCCGACTTCGGGGGCAT
>CALAGR010000260.1 GCA_937891735.1 uncultured Pseudomonadota bacterium
GCGCGCGCCGCACTCCGCCCAGGCTCGGGAGAGCAGGTCGTCCGCCTCCGCGGGCCCGACCCGGCGGGCGAGCCACGGTCGGGCGAGGCGGGCGAAGACCCGGCCCAGGAGCCGCGCCGTGGACTCCAGCGGCAGCCGCTCGGGCACCGCCACGAGCACCGGGCGGTCCGCGCGCAGCCACAGGTCCAGCGCGGCGTCGTTCGTGCCCGCCGGCAGGTCCAGCAGCACCTCGTTCTGGGACAGCTGCGTGATCAGCTTGCCGAGGTGCAGGGCGTTCTTCCGACTGGGATCGCCCGTCATGGGCGCGGCGCCGAGGACGACCATCAGATCCGCGTGCACGCCGCTGGGCAGCAGGTCGAGCTTCTTGCCGCGTCCGGGCCAGTCCACCGCGCCGCCAGGCAGGTCGAGCAGGGACCCGAGGGTCGGGCTGGTCCAGTCCGCGTCGATCACGCAGCTCGTACGCCCCCGCCGGACCAGACGGGCGCCGAGGGTGACCGCCAGCGTGGAGCGTCCGAGGCCGCCGCAGCCGCTCGCGAACGCCCAGGTTCGCGGTCCGGAGCTCACGACGCCGCCAGCGATTCCGCGAAGCCGCGGAACGGTCTGGCGGGTGCCGGGGACGATGACTGGAGCGCGGAGACGGCTCACCAAGAAAATTCCCATTCCACCCAGAGCCTTGTGCGAAGCGGATCCTGGCGGGGTGGACGGCGCTATCGAACCATGCGCGCCATGTTGGCGCAAGGTCCATCTTCGCTCGCACACATGTTTTGGGATCGCCCTTCCCGAGAGCGTTTTCCAGGCGGCCTGTGGATAACCTCGGACCAGTTACCCACACCTGTGGAAGGTGTGGTGGACAACTTCTTGGGAAAATGCGCCGAGGGTCGAAAGCCGGGGCGGACAGGCCCGTCGCTCCGCTCAGCCGGTCGGATCCGGGGGCTCGGGAGCCTGGAGCCCTTCGAGCGTCGTGAGCGCGTCCGGGTCGTGGGTCTCGTCCACGTCGGGCGCATCGGGGAGGGGGAGGCGCAGCGAGAACCGCGTTCCGCCCGCGGGGCGACTCTCCATCTCGATGTCGCCGCCGTGGGCGCGCATGATCCGCTCGCAGATGGGGAGCCCGAGGCCGGTCCCGCTCGACTTGGTGGTGAAGAACGGGATGAAGAGCTTTCGAGCGTCTTCCTTCGTGATCCCGCCGCCTTCGTCCTGAAACGACATCTCGACCCACCCCTTGGACTGGATCCCGCCCCGCCGCGCGCGCACCACGCCACGTGCAGGCTCCTCGTCCCGCAGCGAGGTGACCCGCTCGTCGTGATCGCCTCGGTGGGTCGTGGTGCGCACGGTGAGGGTGCCGCCGGCCTCGGACATGGCCTCGACCCCGTTGCGCAGCACGTTCAACACCACCTGCTTGAGCTTCTCGATGTCCATGGAGACCGGCGGCAGGTCCACCCCCGCCTCGTAGTCCACGTGCACGCCGAGGGGCAGCCCCTCGGCGACGACCAGCGCCATCACGCTCTGCATCAGCGTGTCCGTCTGCACCTCGAAGGCGTGCAGCTGCATGGGGCGCGCGTAGTCCAGGAACTGGCTGACGACCCCGTTGAGCCGGTCCACCTCTTCCACGATGATCCCCAGGAACTCCTGCTGCATCTCCGAGAGCTCGGCCCGCGCCATCACCTGCACCGAGCCCTTGATGGCCCCCAGCGGATTGCGGATCTCGTGGGCCAGGCCGGCGGACATCTCGCCCAGGGCGGCCAGCCGGTCACGCTCCTTCATCCGCTCGAAGGCGCGGGTGTTGTCCAGGGACACGGCGAGCTGGTCGGCGATGTCGTGCAGCGCCAGCAGCTCCGTCATGGAGAAACCCGCGGCGCCGGGTCGGGTGCGCAGCCCCCACAGGCCCACCACGGTCGCGCCGATCTGCAGGGGCAGACACAGCTCGGACTGCATCGCCTGCATCGTGCCCTGCACGGACTCCACCCAATCGGGGCGCGGCGCACCAGCGCGGCCCACCGCCTCCGCCTCCAGCTGCAGCAGCTCGTACCACCGCCGCCCCTCCAGGAAGCCGTCGATGAAGGGACGGTGGGGGATGGCCTGGATCGGGTCCTGCTCGGGGTGGCCCTGGGCGCCTCGGAGCCGGTAGAAGCCCCGATCGCGGTCGTACAGGTAGACCGTGGCGAGGTCGATGCGCCCTTCGAGGTAGCTGCCGTGAAGCAGCGCATCGAGCAGGGGACCCTCCTCGATGAGCCCTGGGATCTTGCGCTTGAGGGCGGCCAGCGCGGCGAGCCAGTCCGCCCTCTCTCGCGCGAACAGCCTGCCGATGCGGCTCTCGATCACGTCCTTGAGGGGCTCGTACAGGATCAGCAGCAGCACCGTGGCCAGCAGGATGTTGACGCCCTCGGCGAAGGGGCCGGTGCGCGGCGAGACGAGCCGCGCCAACACCGCGTACAGCGATCCCAGCGCCACGGTGAGCGCGACGAAGGTCACGAACCGGCCCGCGACCTCGCGGCGATCCAGCAGCCGGTTGCTCCCGATCACCGTGCCGAGCAGGTAGACGTAGGCGGCCACCGCCAGGGAACCGACCGGGGGCAACAGGAACGGCGATCCGCGCTGTCCGCGCCACAGGTTCCAGTCGAACAGCAGCATCTCGATCGCCATCAGCAGGATCGCGATGCCGCCGCCCCAGGACAGCAGGTTCAGGCGCCGCCGCTCGCTCTCCAGCTCCAGGTTCCGCCCGAGCCGAAGCACCCAGATCAGCTGGACGGCGAGTCCGCCGAACACGATCACCCCGTTGGACGTGATCGTGAGGGGAGACCGGCTTCCGAACCAGGCGACCACCCCCAGCTGCACCACCGCGATGGCCGAGAGCCCGGCCACGATTGGCTGGACACGACGCTGGGTCCGGGTCAGGAGCTGGTCGTAGACCCGGAAGGAGGCGGGGGCCACGAGCAGGGCCGACGCGAGGAGCGCGTACCGCCAGCCTTCGTCCTTCGTCAGGATCAGGAAGAAGAGGCTCGCGAACACCACGGAGATCACCGCGGCCCAGAACGCGTATACCCGGAAGAGCCGGTCGCGCGGATTGCGGATGACTGTCGAGATCGCCATGGAGAGGGCGATCAGCGCAGTAAACAGAGGCGCGACGGTCTCCACGCGGGAAGCCTACCGCGGCTACCCTCTGCGCATGCTCCGGGACCTGCCTTCGATCGACCGTCTCCTGTGCGATGCAGCGTGGCACGAGGCGCCCGACACCTCCCGCGTGGCACGCAAGCGGGCCTGTCGGGCGGTGGTGGAGCGGGTGCGCGGCCAGATCCTGTCGGGCCGCCGGGTCGGGGTCCCCACCGTCGCCGAGCTCGCCGCCCAGGCGGTGGAGCACGCCCGCGGCGCGTCGATCCCGGCCCTGCGCCGGGTGGTGAACGGGACCGGCGTCATCCTGCACACGAACCTGGGACGCGCGCCGCTGCCGGCCGCCGCGCTGGAGGCCATCGCCCGCGTCGCCGGCGGCTACACGAACCTGGAGATGGATCTCGTGTCCGGGCAGCGGGACAGCCGCCACGAGCGACTCGGCGAGGTGTTCGCCCGCGTCATCGGCTGCGAAGACGTGGTGGTCTGCAACAACAACGCGGCCGCGGTGTTCCTGGCCTTGAGCGCGCTGGCGGGGGACGGCCGCGAGGTGGCGGTGTCCCGGGGCGAGCTCGTGGAGATCGGCGGCTCCTTCCGCATGCCCGAGATCATGGAGCAGAGCGGCGCGCGCCTGCGCGAGGTGGGCGCCACCAACTGCACGCACCCCCGGGACTTCGAGCGGGTCCTGGAGGACGGCGTGGGGCTCGTGATGAAGGTGCACCGCAGCAACTTCGCGCAGGTGGGCTTCACCAGCGAGGTGAGCATCGAAGAGCTCGGCGCCCTGGCGCGGGAGCACGGCGCGCTGCTGATGCACGACCTGGGCATGGGCGTGCTCGACCTCGCTCCCGGCACCGCGCGGGACTCGGGACAGCCCGGCGAGTCGGTGCGCAGGAGCCTGGATGCCGGCGCGCACGTCGTGTTGTTCAGCGGGGACAAGCTGCTGGGCGGGCCCCAGGCGGGGATCCTGGCCGGTCGCGCCGACGTCCTGGAGCGGATCCGCAAGCACCCCGTCATGCGCCTCGTGCGCCCCGGGAAGCTGTGCCTGCTCGCCCTGGAGGCGACGCTCCGGGAGTGGGACAGGGATCCCACCGGGGCCACGGTTCCGGCGGCGCGCATGATGGCCACGCCGGCTGCGGACCTTCAGGTTCAGGCCGAAGACCTCGCGTCGCGCGTTCGCCGCGCGGGCCTGGAGGTCTTTGTGGTCCCGTCGAAGAGCGCTCCGGGAGGGGGAACCCTGCCGGGCACCACCCTGGACTCCTGGGCCGTCGCGCTGCGGGCCGTGGACCGGTCCGCCGATCAGCTCGCCGCGGCCCTGCGCACCCACGAGCCGCCGGTGGTGGGTCGCATCGAAGAGGGGCTGGTGCTCATCGACCTGCGCACGCTGCTCGACGGCGACGCCGCGGTGGTCGCGACGGCCCTTCTGTCCCTCAGCTGAGGGGCGTCGGTAGTGCTTCGGCGTTCTTCGCGGCGGCCTTGCGGCCCAGCATCGCGATGTTGATCACGTTGATCACGAAGTGCATGACGATGGGGCCGAGCAGGCCGCCTTGCGTGTCGTAGAGCAGGCCCAGGCCCAGGCCGAACACGAACGCGCTGCCCGTCCACCACAGGTACACGCGCTCCGGGCCCACGTGCACCAGCGCGAACAGCAGCGTCGCCGGCAGGAGCCCCAGCTCGGACTGCAGGCAGCCGCGGAACAGCACCTCCTCGCCCACCGCGGAGAACCCCGCGAGCAGGACCGCCTCGCGCACGCCCACGCCCGCGAGGACCATGCCGAAGCGATCCCCCAGCTGCCGGACCCCTTCGACGGTGCGCTCCATGACCCCAGACAGGACGACCCCCGCCAGGCCCAGCCCCGTGCCCAGCACCGCGGCGCCCACCGGCGTCGGTCCCGGCTCGTCCCAGGGTCCCGGGAACGCCCACCACAGGTCGATGTGGCCCCGGGCGAGGCCCCACACGATGCCCACCGCGAGCATGCCGGTGTACAGCCCCGCCGCCAGCGAGACGATCCGGCGGGGGTTGTTCACTGCTCGGCGTCCTGCTTTTCCACGAGGGACGCGAAGGAAGGCGCGTCGGCGCGCACCGCGGTCCGCGGTCGAAGCACGCGCAGGCGGGTGCCCACGATCGGGGCCAGCGCCTGCACGAACAGCGTGCCGTCGGTCCCCGTGCTGCGGCGGTGGAACACGAACTCCAGGTCCCGGCCCTCGCCCTCCTGCTCGATGATCACCCGCTCACCGGTAGGGAACGGCGGCTGCTGCGCGTCGGGGTAGTGGCGCCAGTACAGCGACGAGACGTTCTTCCACAGCAGGCGGGTGGAGCCCAGCCACGTCGAGCGGCTCAGGCCCTGCTCATCGAGGATCCAGCGCACGGGGCGCAGCAGGATCTGGTCCGCCACGAAGCTCAGGAAGAACAACCCCAGCACCGCCCACTTGATCGGGCCCAGGTCGAACAGGATCAGCAGCCCCCCCGATCCGATGGCCACGAACCGCAGGATGTGGGCGCGCAGTCGACTGCGTGCATCCACCAGCCGCACGCCGGCGGGCAGGGCGATGGGCTCGGGGCGCCGCAGCGCGGGCTCTTCGGTGGCGTTCAAGGCGACGAGCGCGGGGCCATCCACCACGAACCAGCGCAGGCCGAGGCCGGCGATGATCGCGCCCCCCAGGGCGCCGGCGACGCACAGCCAGTTCCAGACCGAGCCCAGCCGGTCCAGGATCGACAGCACCGGCAGGGCCAGCAGCACCCCGCCGGCCACCACCAGGGACGCGGCCTCCGCCAGATCGCCGCGGGTCGCCCCGTCGGCGCGCACGCCCCTCATTGGGGGGCCCGACGCCTCGCCCGCCGTTCGGCCAGGACGTGCGCGACCAGCTTCTGCGTGGCCGTCCCGATCTCGACGGCGCTGCGCTCGAACTCCGCGTACGCACGACCCTGCGGATCGCGCACGTGGTCGCCGCCGTCCTCGACGAACTCCCACATCGCCACGATCTTGTGGGCCGCGTCCGGGGCGAGGCCCAGGACCTTGTCCCGGTGCATTGGCTCCATCACCACCACCGAGTCGGCCCAGGTGATCGCCTCGGCGGTCAGCAGCCGCGTGCGGTGGGTGCGCAGGTCGAACCCGAGGGCGAGCATCGCCTGGGTCGCGCTCGCCGAAGCGAGCCCCCCGTCATGGGCGTGCGTGCCGGCGGACCGGATCTCGGCGCCGACGAACCGATCCGCGAACAGCTTCAGCGCCCACGCGGCCGCGGTGGGGGACCGATTCATGTTCGCGGTGCACACGAAGAGCAGCCGCGGAGGGATCATCGAACTCACGCGCAGAGTCTACAGCGGCGGCTCCGACGCTCTGCTGCCTACAGAAACTCGACGCCCTGGGCGAGGGGCATCTGCGTGCCGTAGTTGATGGTGCAGGTCTGGCGCCGCATGTAGGCCCGCCACGCATCCGACCCGCTCTCGCGGCCGCCGCCGGTCTCCTTCTCGCCGCCGAAGGCGCCACCGATCTCGGCGCCGCTCGTGCCGATGTTGATGTTGGCGATGCCGCAGTCGCTGCCCGCCGCGCTCAGGAAGCCCTCGGCGTGCCGCAGGTTGTTGGTGAACAGCGCGGAGCTCAGGCCCTGGTCGGCGTCGTTCTGGTCGGCGATCGCGTCCTCCAGCCGGTCCCAGGGGGTGATGTACAGGATCGGCGCGAAGGTCTCCTCGAACGAGATCGGCAGGCGCTTGTCGCTCCACACGATGGTGGGCCGCACGTAGTGCCCGGGCCGGTCCCGCAGGGCCACGCCGCCCGTGAGCACCTCGCCGCCCTGCTCCACCGCCGAGGCCACCGCCGCTTCGAACATGCGGACGGCGTCGTCGTCGATCAGCGGGCCCATCAGCACCCCCGACTCGAGGGGATCGCCGATGCGCACCGTCTCGTAGGCGCGGGCCATGCGCTCCGCGAGGGCCCGGGCGATGGGGCGCTCGACCATGAGCCGCCGGGTGGAGGTGCAGCGCTGCCCGGCCGTGCCGACGGCGCCGAACACCGTGCCCCGGAAGACCAGATCCAGATCCGCGGTCGCATCCACGATGATCGCGTTGTTGCCGCCGAGCTCCAGCAGCGACCGCCCGAGCCGCGCGGCCACCGCGGTGCCCACGAGCTTGCCCATCCGGCACGAGCCGGTGGCGGAGATCAGCGGGAGCCGCTTGTCGTTGATCATCGTGGTGCCGACCCCGGCGTCCGTGCCGACCACCGTGGTCATCACGCCCGGGTGACCGGCCTCACCGAACACCCGGTCCACGATCTTCTGCAGCGCGATCGCGCACAGCGGCGTCTTGAGGGACGGCTTCCAGATCATGGTGTCGCCGCACACCGCCGCGAGGGCCGCGTTCCACGCCCACACGGCCATGGGGAAGTTGAACGCGGTGATGATCCCGATCACCCCCAGGGGGTGCCACTGCTCGTACATCCGGTGCGACGCACGCTCGCTGTGCATCGTGAGCCCGTACAGCTGCCGGGACAGCCCCACCGCGAAGTCGCAGATGTCGATGGCCTCCTGGACCTCGCCTTCGCCCTCGCTGCGGATCTTCCCCATCTCCAGCGAGATCAGCGCGCCCAGCTCTGCCTTGTGCTCCCTCAGCGCGAGGCCCAGCAGGCGGATCACCTCGCCCCGCTGCGGGGCCGGCACGCTGCGCCACGCCTTGAACCGCTCCTGGGCGGTGGCCAGCACGGACTCGTAGTCCGCGACCGTCGCGAGCCGAACGGTGCCGATGCGGCTGCCGTCGGTGGGGGTGTACACATCGACGGTCTCGCCCGACGTGGTCGCGAGGGGACCGGAGCCGTTCCAGGCGCCCTCCTCGATGTCAGAGAGGCCCAGGGCAGTCAGAAAGGCGTAGCTCAAGGAGTCCTCCGGCCGAACCCGTTCGATGGGTCGGCTACTCGTTCTTCTCGGTGGTGGTGGCCTCGTCCAGCTCGAAGTCCATGTCCTCGGCGTCGAGGGCCACGATCTCGGACTCGGCGAAGGTGTCGCGCCAGAGCATGGTCATGGTCGCGAACTGCATGTCGATGATCCGCTTCTCGATCACGAAGCTCGTGGTGAAGGAGGTCTTCTCCCCCTTCTGGAGCCGGGCTTCCTTGTTCTTGCGGAAGGTGTTCGAGTACTCGGCGCCGGTCTGCAGCTTGACGCCGATCTGGCTCGCGTCCACGTACCCGATGCCGTCGCCGGTGTACTCGCACTCCCACTTCGTGGTGGTGTCGCTCGTCTCCTGCTTGTGGTTGAGCACGGCGCACTCGAAGTTGCCGGCGGTCACGTTGTTCTGCGACGGCGGCAGCTGGAAGTCGGCGGCCTTCTTGACCTCACCCTTGGCCGCGGCCTTGTACAGCCCCGAGAACGTCAGGGTCATCTTCTCGACGTGCAGGTCGGAGCCGCCGAACTTGAGGGGCAGGGTCGCCTTGCCGTCGGGCTCGATCACCAGGGAGGGCTTCTCCTTGCCGTCGTAGGGCTTCAGCTCCTGGCCACCGGCGTTCAGGACCATCTCGTGCTTCTTGAGGAAGATCCAATCGCTCGTCTGGTTCTTGAAGCCCAGGCTCAGGTTGATCTTGTTGCCCTGGGCGATGGCCTTCTTGGCGGTGACGAGGATGTCGCCGGTGTCGAGGTCGTCGGCCTTGAGCCAGTTCTCGTGGTCGTTCTCGTCGGGGCCTCGTCGGCGTCCTTCCCCCCGAAGGCGCTGGAGGACAAGGGCAGGGTCAGCAGGGCGAGGGACAGGGCGGTGATCAGGCGCATGGCATGGGACCTTTCGTGCAAAGCGCAGCAGAGGATTGCGCTCCCGCGTCCGGCGGGTGGCGACGTTTAACACACCAGACCGACCGGTTCGACCACCGCCCCGGGTCGCGGGTTGCGTTCCCCCGCAGAGGCCTGATCGAGCCGCCTCAGTCGCGGCAGGTCAGCCGGTACAGAGGCGGCTCGGAGCCCTCGGAGACATGCAGGATGTCCCGCTCGTCACGGCTCCAGGCGATCGCCTCGCCCTGGGGCTCATCGGCCACAGCAAGCGCCCGCTGCTGCGACGGCTCGATCCCCTCCAGGCCGTCGGCGCCGAGGTCGTACAGGTACGCGTCCGTGTAGGTGCGAATGAGGAGCCGCGTGCCGTCCAGGGTGAGGTCCGCGCCGGTGACCGTGTCGATGAGGCCGCCGTCGGACCCGATGGTGGTGGTCGCGATCAGCGTGGCCGACCGGGGCGGCTCCGCCTCCACGGTGGGCATGCGGTACAGCCGCGCGACACCGTCGGTGCGCTTCGTGATGACGACCGGCGTGCCGTCGGGCTCGAGCACGAGGGCCTCGGCGTTCTGGGAGCCCTGGGGGTAGGTGCCCCGGAAGGACTCGGCGACGGCGGTCAGATCGACCTGTTCGGTCGCTGCCGGGTCGATGCTCGGCTCGTCCACCCGCAGCAGGGTCACCCACGGACGCCCGTTGACGTTGTCGCCGATGTCCGCCATCACCAGGCACCACGGGCCCCCGGCGGCGGGGGAGGGGCGGTCATCGCCGCAGGCGCCGAGGGCGAGGTCCTCCCAGTCCGCCGCGGACGCGCCATCCAGCAGCAGCGTGGCCACCGTGTCGCCGGATGGGCCGAGCGCGGTCAGCAGCGGGCCCGACGCCGAGTCCTCGTGGACCCAGGCGACGCCGGGGTTGGCGCGGGACAGCACGAGCCCGGAGATCTCCGTCAGGTCCTCGTCCTGGACCAGGGCCTCGACCTCGGCGGGGTTCCAGCGCGCGCAGGGGGGCTGCGGGGTCATCGCCTCCACCGGATCGTCGTGGCCGTCGTCCGCCGACGGGCAGGCGAGCAGGAGGGTGAACAGGCACAGGGACATGGTGCGCATGGCGGGAGGGTACGATCCGCGCGTGCGCCGCTGGGTCCTCCTTCTGTCGTTGTCGCTCACCGCTGCCGCCCAGGCTGCGCCGTCTGCGCCGTCTGCGCCGTCGGGGCCGTCGGATCCGGACCTGGCCGCGGGCACCTGCCGCGGGCACGCCTCCGCCAAGGAGGTGTTGGCTTCCCTGCCGACCGCAGTTCCGGAGCTGGTGGTGCTGTGGCCTCGCGTGGGTCGCGAAGCGGGCTCCCCGTGCCGCTCGGTGGGGCGGATCACGGTGGTGGACCACCAGGGCCAGATGCTCACGGTCTCGTTCGTGCTGCGGGGGCGCGCCGACCCGCCGCCGGAGGAGGGCTTCCGACCCTGGTATGGGCAGGACGATTCGCCCGAGGAGGCACGCCCGGGCCCGCCGCGAAGCGAGATGACGTGGCTCCCCGACGGCGCCGCGCAGGGCGTGCATGTGGTGGTGGCGGGCGCCCCGAGCGTCTCCGAGGAGACCCTGGAAGGCACGATCGGGTTTCTGTCCGCGGTTCCCCTGGCAGGCGCGCTCGGATCACCGGCCCGCTGACGGGTTCGAGCCGCGTGTTAACGTCGCGCGCCATGGCTGACGACATCGTTGAGACCCGAACCTGGCGCAGGCGCGACGCAGCGCCGCCCACCGAGCCGGCCGCCCCCGCTGGACGGATCACGGTGCAGGCGCCCAAGGGTGATGCGCCGCCTGCGGACGTGCTCGCGGCGCGGATCCGCGCGTCCCTGGCGGGCTGGCCCGTGGTGGTGCTGCGGGCGACGGGCACCGTGAACGGCAAGGCGCGCCCGGGTCAGTGGCGGGGGCTGTGGCTGCGGTCCCAGATCGGCGAGATCATCGACCGCACCCTGTCGCGGGAGGCGGGGCTGGCCCTGCTCGGGGTGCACACGCCGGGCCGCGTGTATGGCGGCGCCTGGGCGCCCATCGCGCTTCGCACGTCTCCCCTGGGTGAGGACCGACTCAAGCCGGACAGCGACGTGTGCATCGAGATCGTGCTGCACGGGCGCGCGGCCCACGCCGCTGGCGAGCTGGTCCGGGCGCTCCTGAACCCCGCGGGCGGCGCCGCCAAGGCGGACGGCTTCGTTCGTTGGCGAACCGTCCAGCACCTGGTCTGCGACGAGGGCGAGGAGCCCCGGTGGCGTCCGTGCGCCCCCAAGGTGCCTGCGGCGCTGCTCGCCGTGGACCGCTTGACGGAGCCGAAGATCCGCGCGCGTCGGGTGATGGTCACGTTCCAGTCACCCACCGTCATCGCGCGGCGGGGCGAAGACGGTGAGCCCTGGCCCGACTTCATGCTGCTCGTGGACCGGATGGGCCGCACCCTGTCGACCCTGCTCGATCGGAGCGGCCACACCGGTCCCCGCATGCCGGACGACGACCTGCTGCGGGCCGCCGCGAGCGCCCGGCTGGTGGCGAACCACACCCGGCTGGTGCAGACGCCGAGCACCATCGCGGGGGCCGAGCCGCCGCGCCTGGACCGTCGCTCGCCCACGCCCCCGCCGGAGGAGCAGCTCCCCCTGCTGGTCGGCAGCGCCACCTTCTCGGGGGACTTCGAAGGACTCAGGCCCCTGCTCCGGGCCGTGAGCTGGCTCGGGATGGGTCCTGGCCGCCAGAACGGCCTCGGAGAGATCAGCATCCGCTGACCGGGCCGCTCGCCACCCCCCATCCAGGGGGGAGCGTTGGTACGATGCCGTTCCCAGGAGAGTCCGATGCGCGCGTCCCTGATCGCCCTGTCGCCGATGTTGTGCCTGCTGCTGGCTGGGTGCACGCCCGTTCCGGGTGGCCTCGGTGAGTCCGAGGAGTGCGTCGGCAACACCGCGCCGGAGATCGGCAACCTAGAGGTCAACTCGTGGCAGGACGAAGAGACCCAGCAGTGGTCCTTCTGTGTGCACGTGGACTGGATCGACCCGGGGCGGGACGACGCTGGGGTGGCGGGCACCGGCGCGCCGAACATCTTCGGTGGCATGTGGTCGATGGAGATCCTGGGCGTGACGACGCCGTCCTCATGGATCGATGAGAACCCCAGTCCCTTCGGGGTCACCCTCGGCGCCAACTCCGGCGAGCTGGAGCGTTGTTACTTCGGTGACTTCCTGGTCGAGGATCGCGACATCAACTTCGAGGTGCGCGTGCGGGACCGCTGCGACGCCGTGTCCAACGAGAAGTCCGGCAACTACTACATCGGCGGCGGCGGCGCCGAGGCCCACCAGGTCGAGAACCCCGGCGTGGGCGGCGACGGCTGCAACCCCGTCACGTGGGTCGGCGCAGGAGCCCCAGGGTGTACGTCCAGCGGGGAGTGACCGCCAGGCTGCTCGCGCTGCTCGTCTGCGGCGCTGGCTGCACGGCGGTGCCCACCACTGCGGACTGGGACGACGACCCGGTCTGCGACGCGAACACGCCCCCGGAGATCGGCAACCTGGTGCTGAACTCCGCGTTCTTCCCGGAGCAGCTCGCCTGGGGGCTGTGCGCGTCGTTCCAGTGGATCGATCCGGGCCGCGACGCCGCCGGCAACGTCGGCTCGGACCCGCCCAACCTGGTCGGAGGCATGTACTCCAGCGAGTTCCAGGGCGTGGTCACGATCAGCTCGTGGCTCAGCGAGGACTACGTGGACCCCACCGCGGCCGGCGGATCCCTGCAGGTGAACATGAACGGGGAAGGCCTCGTGGTGGACCCGGAGGACATCGCGGCGTGGCTACCCCTCAACGGCGAGCCGCTGCCCGACCTCAGCCAGTGTCCGGACCTGAACGGCAACGGCATCGCGGAGCTCACGGACTGCATCGGGGGCTACGAGATGGCCTTCGCGCTGCGGATCCGGGACCGCTGTGATGCGCCATCCGAGGACCTGACAGGCCGCTACGTGCTCGGCACGGGCCGGCGGGTGGAGGCCGAGGGCCTCACAGGCTGTGAGGAGGTTCAGGGTCCGGCGGAGCAGTAGGGACCTCGTCCTCGACCGCGTCCGCTTCCTCGACCGCGTCCGGCACCTCGACCGCGTCCGTTTCCTCGACCTCTTCGGGCTCCTCCACCGGCTCGGCCGGGCGGGGCGCAGCCATGCGCCCCACGAGCACGAACACGAACCACAGGATCCAGGACAGATCCGCGATCACGAACCACGGGAAGGTGTCGCTGCCCAGGTTCTTCATCCCGTAGAACACCGCGATCTGCACGAACAGCAGCGCCGTCACCACGGCGCGCCACGGCCCATCCCGTCCCCGCGCCCCCAGCACGAAGAACAGGGCCGCCGCGCCCCAGTAGTACCGCGACAGCACGATCACCGCGAACACCACGGCCATGGACAGCAGCATCGCGTCCATCGGGTCGTTGTCGTTGATCCGGAGGGTCGCGCCGAGCCACAGCAGACACATCAGCCCGGCGCACACGGTCCACAGGGTCTCCTGCTTCTTCCACGCGTCGCGCCGCCGGTACTTGGCGGTGAACTCGAACCCGGCGCTCATGTCGTGGGTGAAGAAGTGCTGCAGGCCGATGCGGCGTCCGCCGAAGCGGTGGTCGTCGGTGTGCATCGAGATGTCGTTGAGGAACTCGGGCCAGGCGTGCGCCCCGCGCCCGTTGAGGCACCCGTAGCCCGCCAGCAGCACGCAGGTCAGGGCGAACGCGGGCATGAACTGCCGGGTGAACACCGGCACCTGCCGTGTGCGCAGCCACCGAAGCGCCGTCCAGATCGCGAGCCCCCCCAGGAAGAAGCCCGGGAAGATCCGCACCATCGCGGCGTAGGCGAGGCTGACCCCCGCGAGCCGGTTCTGTCCGCGCTGCACCGCGGCGGCGAAGACGAGCATGGCCGCGAGGTAGTCGTGCAGGAACGGCCGTCCGATGAGGTGGCCCTGGTTGCCGTAGAACAGCAGGCACCACGCGGCGGCGAGCAGTCCCCACACGGGCCCGAAGGTCCACGCGAAGAACCCGAACGCCGCCAGCAGCAGGACCGCGTCCACGGACCCGTACACAGCCAGCCCCCACCTCGTGGCGGGGAGGTGGGACAGGATCCAGCCGGTGGTGTTCCAGGTGGGCGTCGCGTTGTAGCCGCGGTCGGTCAGCACCTCTTCCCAGCGGCGGCGGAGCTTCGGATAGAAGTACTCGACGTCCTTGCTGAACTGCTGCCAGCGCGCGTCGGTCCACTCGGCGCGGCGGGTGCGGGTCTCGGCGGCGGGGGGCTCGAACGCGTAGGTGTACAGGTTGCGGATGTACCCCAGCTTCTTCCAGTGCTGCTTGTTCTGGTGGTCGGCGAGCACCGCCTGCTCGTACAGGCCGTCGTAGCCGAGCTCGTTGAAGTACTTCGCGCCCAGGTAGTAGTGGAAGAACGACCAGTCGCTGACGGAGCCCTTCGTGGCGAGGCGCTGCAGGGGGCGACCGACCATCGCGCCGATGACGATCAGCGCCCACACCACGATGATGATCGACACCCAGCGCCGTCGCGCCGCAGCCAGGAAGCCGCGGGTCAGGATCAGGGCCGCGCCTCCCAGAGCCATGGCGATCCGCCAGCTCCGGTTGTCGCCCCGGTCGTCGTGGAGCCAGTACCAGCCGCCCGCAAAGGCGAGCAGGCCGACGATCCAGAGCCAGCGCGGGAGCCTGGGGGTGGGTTCGTCGATCACGCCGGGATCACTCCCCGCTGCACGAGCCACGCGACCACCAGGGCCACGGACTCGTCGAGGCTGTGGGCGCCGGTGTCGATCACCAGGTCTGCGGCCTCGGGCTCCTCGTAGGGGGCCGAGACTCCCGTGAACTCCGGGATCTCTCCGGCCCGCGCGCTCCGGTACAGGCCCTTGGGATCCCGGCTCTCACACACCGCCAGCCCCGGGTTCACGAAGACCTCCACGAAGCCGTCGCCGATGAGCTCCCGGACCCGGGCCCGGTCGGCGCGATAGGGGCTGATGAACGCGGTGAGCACGACGGCCCCGGAGTCCACGAAGAGCCGGGCCAGCTCCCCCACCCGCCGGATGTTCTCGGTGCGATCCGCCGCGCTGAAGCCCAGGTCCCCGTTCAGGCCCATGCGCACGTTGTCGCCGTCCAGCGCGTAGGAGTGCACGCCGCGGATCACGAGTTCCTCTTCGACGGCGCGGCTCAGCGTGGACTTGCCCGAGCCGGAGAGCCCCGTGAACCACAGACACGCCGCGTCGTGGCCGAGCAGGGTCGCCCGCTGCTGGCGGCTGACCCGCCCCTCGTGCCAGGTGAGATTGTTCGCCTCGCTCATGTCGCCTTCACCACAGCCGCCGACCGAGGCGGATCTCCATGCCCAGCCCCAGCATGTCCACGAGCACCTGCTGGATCCGGCGCCGGTTCACCACCTTGCTCTCGCCGGCCCGGCGGGGGCGGATGTGCATGGTCGTGGCGGCGGGGGCGAGGCCGCTGCGGATGGCCTTGATGGGCAGCTCCAGGTTGAAGAAGAAGGTGTCGCTGAAGGTCGGGATCATCGCGTAGTCGGCGCGGCGGATCAGGTAGACGCCGTCGAGCTTGCGGCTGACCCCCGTGCTGAGCCACATGAGCCCCCGCAGCCCGCGGCTCAGGACCTTGCGCGCGAGGTTGTCGGCCTCCTGGAAGCGGTGCGGAAAGTGGCAGGTCACCAGGTCGATGCAGGGGTCGCTCTCTACCACGTCGAACAGGTTCTTCAACCCGCTGGGAGGGACCTGGCCGTCGGCGGGGAGCCCACACAGCCACTCGTGACGAGCCGCGTCGAACCCGGTCTTCAAGGCGCCACCGATGCCGCGGTTGGGGTGGTACTCGATGACCTGGACGTGGTCCGGGTGCCGCTCCTGTACGCTCCTGGCGGCCGCAGCGGTGCCATCGCTGCTCCCGTCGCTGACGAGAATCAGCTCATAATCAGCGGTCGCCTCGGCGAGGAAGTCGAGCGCCTCCTCCATGCAGGGGATGACGTTCTCCTCCTCGTTCCAGGCGTACATCACCACGGAGACCGCGAGCATGCGGCGGGTTATAGCAGGGCTTCATCCGGCGCTTCGCGGGGTGCTCGGGCTGGTGACGGCAGGATTGATGGTGCTGATCGGCGTGATCGTCCTGGGTGACGGCACCGGGTCGCGGCGCTGGATCGGCTGGATCTTCTTCGCGCTGGCGGCGTACCGGGCGTTCGAGGCGCTGCGCGAGATCGCCCAGGGCCTGCGGCCCGACGAGGAAGACGGCGACGAGGAAGACGTCGGAGACTGAGGGCCGCGCCCGCCGCTTCGGCCGCGCCCCGGGCGGTTCGCCCTTGCGCGCCCGTCGCCCGACATGTAGATCCGCGCGGCCATGTCTCGCGCCCGTCCACATGTCCTGCCGCTGCTCCTGGGTCTCGTCCTGCTCGTCAGCGGGCTGGGGGCTTCCACCCGCACGGCGCAGGCGCAGATCGTCCCGCAGTCGATGGAGGTCGATCTCTTCGGGGGCTACTACTGGTTCGTCAGCAACCTGGAGAACCTGCGCCCGGCGCCCATCTTCGGCGCGCGCCTGGGGGTGAACTTCGTCGAGTTCATCGGCTTCGAGGCGTCTGTGGGGTACGTGCCGTCAACGACGTGGCACGGCGGCCGCGTGGCCCACTACCTCAACCCGAACTTCGACCTGGTGATCCACACCACCCCCTGGCGGATCATCCCGTACTTCGAGGTGGGAGCGGGCTTCGCGACCTACATCATCAGCGAGAACTACCGCAAGGGCGTGCCGCCGTCGGGCAACACGCTTCTGCGCGATCCGTTCCTGACCGCCGCGCAGGAGGCCGCGGGGAGCCTCAAGTACAAGGCTCGGGACATCGACTTCACGTTCAACGTGGGCGGCGGGCTCAAGTTCCTGGTGTTCGATCGCGGCGGCCTGCGGATCGACGCCCGCTACATCCTGTCCATCGGTGAGGGCAGCCAGGAGGACGCCGTGCCCGCCTGGGTGGAGGGGGATCCGACCAACGTCGTCTACAACGACCAGTTCCATCACGTGGAGCTCACCGGCTCGTTCTTCGTGCTGCTCGGCGGCGGCCCCGGCAAGGACTCCGACGGCGACGGCGTGCCGGACAAGGAAGACCAGTGCCCCGACTCCCCCGAGGACGCCGACGGCTACGACGACGAGGACGGCTGTCCGGACCGGGACAACGACGGCGACGGCGTCAGCGACACCGAGGACCAGTGCCCCCTCGTGGCGGAGGACCGGGACGGCTGGCGCGACTCGGACGGCTGCCCCGAGTTCGACAACGACGGCGACGGCATCAAGGACGCCGAGGACGGCTGCCCGGATCAGGCCGAAGACATGGACGGGTTCCAGGACACGGACGGCTGCCCCGAGGCCGACAACGACCAGGACGGCATCCCGGATCTGCGGGACCGCTGCCCGCTGGAGGCGGAGGACAAGGACGGCTTCCGCGACGACGACGGCTGCCCCGAGCCGGACAACGACGGCGACGGCGTGCTCGACACGGACGACCTCTGCCCCAACGCCGCCGAGGAGATCAACGGCATCGAGGACGCCGACGGCTGCCCCGAGATGGACTCAGACGGCGACGGGGTCTACGACGACCGCGACCGCTGCCCCGGTGAGGCGGAGGACCTGGACGGGTTCGAGGACGCGGACGGCTGCCCCGACACGGACAACGACGGCGACGGCCTGCCCGACGCCAACGACTTCTGCCCGATGCAGCCCGAGGACAACGACGGCTACGAGGACGGCGACGGCTGCCCCGACCTCGACAACGACGAGGACGGCATCGCCGACGACAAGGACAAGTGCCCGGGCAAGGCCGAGGACGACGACGGGTTCGAGGACGAGGACGGCTGCCCCGACTACGACAACGACCAGGACGGCGTGCTCGACGGCAAGGACAACTGTCCGATGGTGGCCGAGACGTTCAACGGGTTCGCGGACGAGGACGGCTGCCCGGACGAGATCCCCGTGGAGCTCCAGAAGTTCACCGGGGCCATCCCCGACATCCAGTTCAAGGTGGACAGCGACGAGCTCCTGCCCACGAGCTACCCGACCTTGAACCAGGCCGCCTCCGTGCTGCTCGAGTACAAGAGCGTGCGCATCGAGATCCAGGGGCACGCCAGCAGCGAGGGGGACGACGCCTACAACCTGCAGCTGAGCCAGCGCCGCGCCGAGTCGGTGCGCAACTACCTCGCCCAGCGGGGTGTGGACGCCCTGCGGCTGATGGCGGTGGGGTACGGCGAAGCGCAGCCGGTGGACACGAACCGCACCGACGCGGGACGCCGTCGCAACCGGCGCGTCGAGTTCATCATCGTGCAGTCCGAGTAGGGCCTATCGGTACCGCTCGGCCTCTTGCTTGAAGAACTTGAGGATCGACTTGACCACGTGGCGGTCCATCGGCGACAGGCCCGCGGTGCGCAGCCCGATCCCGTGCTCGAAGCCGCCGTCGGCCGGCGTCTGCACCCACACCACCTCGGCGAGCAGCCGCAGCACGCAGTGGGACGAGGGCGGCACCACCTCCAGGTAGATGCGGTCTCCCTCCGCGAGCTCGCTGCCGGCGTAGGGGACGAACACGCCGTCCTGCTCGAGCAGGTGCTTGGCGACCTGCTGGAACAGGGACGCCATGCCCGGTGACCACCGCAGCGCGGGGCGCGCCTTCTCGTCGGCGGGCACCAGATAGGCCTCGCCCGAGTGCACCGGGCCGGCCCAGTGGTTGCGCGCGATGTCGCCGGGCTCGGGGTTGATCTCGTTGCGCACCCACTTCGCGATGAAGCGCCGCTTGACGGGATCCAGGTTGTGGAACTCGAGGCCGCAGACGCGCTCGCCGTCCTTTTCCCGCACCGAGCGCACCAGACCCGCGCAGGTGATCTCGTCTTCATGGTGCTGGGGCATCGCGAACGTCAGCTGCACGACCTGCCCGAGCTCCACCTCCATCGGGACCGCCGCCGCCGCGCCGCTGGACGAGATGTCCTGGAACACGCTCGTCGCGGTGACGCCGTCCAGGCTCAGCTTCACGGCGATCCGACACGCGATGCGGGGCGCCGCACGGAGCTCCCGTCCGCCCCCGGAAGAGGAGGCAGCCGGCAGGGCTGGGGACCGATGAACGCGGCCGATCAACATATCCACTCCTGCGTGCTCGAACGGACGCTCCAGAGCGTCTCGGCCCCCCGCACTGTGGAGCCGTCTTGTCTCTAACGGCGGCAGGGCCGGGGACTTGAGCGGCTCAGATGACCATTTCGCGCTCAGCGCGGGGTGTCTTCGTTCACGAGCGGCAGATCCGGGCGCACGAGCACGGCGGAGGTCTTGCACTGCACCGCCGCGAACGGGTCACAGGTCATCTGCTCCGTCATCTGGATCGCGGCCTGCGCGCGATCGAAGGTGCCCTGGGCGACGGCGACGTCGTACACCCCCAGCGCGATGGCCTCATCGAGGGTCTGCTGGACCAGCTCGGCGGTGGGCGCGTCGGCCGCGGCGGCGTAGCAGTCGAGCACCTCGGCGGCGTCGGCGCGCCGGTACATGTCGTCCAGGCACCCGCGCTTGCACTGCTCGACCGAGGTCCAGGCGGGCCACTCGCACACGGTGACGAACTTGCGGCAGATCTGCTCGCAGCGGGGGCCGTTGTCGCCGCTGCCGCATCCCACGAGGGCCACGGCGAACCAGAGGATCGCGAACCGCTTCATTCCGTCTCCTCCCGGGGGAACGGCGCGATCCCGAGCCCGATCCCGCTGAACTCCTCGCCGGAGTCCGGGTCTTCGAACGTGTCGGTGAAGAACACGTGCACGCGGCCGTTGATGAACAGCGCCCGGGGGCTGTCCAGGGTGCGGGTGGATGCCGTGTCCAGCGCCACGGGCTCGCTGCTGACCCGCTGCCAGTCGGCGTCCGGCGAGTTGGAGCTGGCCAGGCCGAGCTCCTGGCCGTCCTGGCCGATGAAGATCAGGTTGCTGCCCGGGTCATCGGTGGCGATCACGTCTTCGTATCCGGCGTACAGCATCCAGTAGCGGTCCTGATCGACGCCATCCCCGAACGTGAACACCGAGGGCTTGTGCACCCCTTCGGCGTCGAACTGCGGGCCGCGGTGCTCGGAGTGCAGCAGCACCGGATCGTTGCGCACCTCGAAGTTCACCCCGTCGACGGTGCTCATGTAGCCGATGTTGTAGTGGGTCTGTTCCAGGAGCTCCTGCAGGTTGGTGGTCTCCCCCGGTCGGGTGATCCCGCCCACCCACAGGTGGAACACGCCGTCCTCGTACAGGGCGTCGCAGCCCCAGACCCGCGAGATGGAACGGGGATCGGTGACCTCCGCGAAGGGATCCAGGGGGTTCTGCAGGTCCTTGAGCCACACCAGGCCGTCCACGGACGTCGCGTGCCCGAAGGTCGTGCCCGAGGCGACCGAGTTCGTGCCGGTGTACCAGAGGTGGTAGCGCCCCAGGCGTCCATCGAACGCCATGCAGCCGACGCTCGCGCCGTCCTTGTCGAAGTCGCTGTCGCGCTCCCCCACCCGCAGCACGGGGTTGTACGGGTGGCGCCTCCAGGTGGTCGCGTCCATCGAGACCGCGTAGCCGATCTCCTCGGAGCCGCTCGTCGGACCGCGGCCCGAGTACCACATCTGATAGAACGGAGCCCCGAAGATCTCCCGCTGGATGATGTCGAAGTCCCCGATTCCACTGGACTCCCAGGCCGCGGCCTCGGGATCCCGGTCGCTGAACACGGGCAGGCAGGTGTACCGCTCCCAACCTTGCTCGGTGGGCTCGAAGTCGCAGTCCACGACGTCGTGGATGTCCGGTCGATACTCGACCGCGGTGACGTAGCTGTATTCGTCGTCGCAGGAGCTGAGCCCGCCGCTGGCGCAGAGCAGGACGACGGTGAGCAGGGCGGTGGTGGGCCGGGTCATCGTCGCGCCTCCCCGATGAGCTTGCGGCGCGCCTCGCGGAACCGGGCGCCTTCGATGGCCTGCACGACCAGCATGCTCAGGGTGCCCGTGAGGAACACCGAGGCGCCGATCACCGATCCATCGCGCCGCTGGTCGAAGCTCCTGGTGAAGAAGAGGTGCCTGGACATGGCCACCGTGTCGCCGAGCCGCTCCGCGTCCCGATACGCCAGATACTCCTGCTGGGCCTGGGTCTCCCAGAACAGCGACGAGTAGGTGAAGATCGAGGTGCCGAGCAGACCGGCCCCCACCATCGCCCACCGCGCCCCGCTGCCCCGGGCGCTCAGGCGGGGGCGCCCATCCCGGCGATACACCAGGCCCACCGAGACCGGGCCCTCCTGCGCGGCCGCGTCCAGGTCCATGGCGAGCCCATCCGCGCTCAGGAGCACGCGCTGCTCTTCGGCGTCCGCCCGCGCCTTGTCGGCCTCCACCCGCGCGCAGCTCTGCTGCACCATGCGGTGGTCGGGGCCTTCGGGATCGAGCGAGGCCAGGGCGTTTGCGCAGACGGCCACCTTGTCGGCCCAGTCGGGGGCCTCGTCCACTGCGTCGTAGAACGCGAACAGGTCGAACTCCGGCGCCGTCGGCGCCTCTCCATCGGTCCGGCTCCTGGCGGCGCGCAGCACCGCGTCGACGTCGAGCTTCGTGACCCGCCCGCCGAACAGCCGGAGCTGCCCGTCCCAGGTCTGATCGCCCCGCTTCACCGCCACCCCGACGAGGCCCTCCTCGAGCCCGCGCACGAGCAGGGGCGGGTTCTTGGACAGATGCAGGGCGTCCAGCGCGATGGGCTCGAACCCGATCTCGAGCGCGGTCAGGCCGAGCCCGGCGATCACCAGGAGGGCGGCCTCGCCGGTGCCGGGCAGCTCCAGTTCCTCGGCGAGGGTGACGGGATCCAGCGTGAGCGGACCCACCACCACCTGCTGGGCGAAGGCGGTGGCCGGCTGCAGGAGCAGGAGGGCGGCGAGGAGGGGGAGGAGCACACGCATGGGCGAACAGGGCATCTATCACACCCCGGCCCCCGAAGGAGCGGGCATGGGGAGGGCTTGGCACAACCTGACAGGGTCTTTGCGTCAGGAGTCGCGGGTCAGGAGCCGGAACACTAGACTGCGCCACCACGGAGCGTGACATGACGCCAGAGACGATCGCCGCACTCGAAGCCTCCTTCGCCGCCATCGGCGACCGCCGCACCGAGCTCACCCCCTTGTTCTACGACCGGCTCTTCGCCCGCGCGCCCGGCGTTCGGGGGCTGTTCCCCGACGACATCAGCCACCAGGCCATGAAGCTCGCGGACACGCTCGAGGTGGTCATCGCGCACCTCCGCTCGCTCGACTCGGTCGCTCCGGCCTTGATGGAGATGGGCGACCGCCACGCGCGCTACGGCGCGAAGCCCGAGCACTACCCGATCGTCGGAGATACCCTGCTGGCCTCCTTGGCCGAAGTCTCTGGGGATGCATGGAACCACAAGGTCGAAGAAGCCTGGCGCGAAGCCATCGAGGTCATCTCGGCGACGATGCTCTCCGGAGTGCGCTCGCGCTGATCGCCCTGGGCGTCGCGCTCGGGGGGTGCGCGTCGGATCCCTGGCTCGTGCCGCGCCTCGACGACGATCCGGAGACCATCGTGCCCCGGGCCGGCATGCCCGCCGGGGTCGCGGCCCAGGCGTCCAACAACAACCTCGACATCGTGCACCACGACGGGCGCCTGTTCTTCGCGTGGCGCACCGGCCCCTCGCACTTCGCGTCACCGGACGTGTGGATGTACGTGGTGTCGCGCGCCCCGGGCGGGGCCTGGGAGCTCGAGGCCAGCTTCCACCACGAGACCGACCTGCGGGAGCCGCGCTTCCTGTCCTGGAGCGGGCAGCTGTGGCTGTACTTCGCGGAGCTGGGGGACAACCCGTCGGCCTTCGAGCCCGGGCAGGCCTTCGTGTCCGAGCGCAACGCCCTGGGGGACTGGACCGACGAGGTGCAGATCCACGAGCAGGGCTTCATCCCCTGGCGCACGAAGGTCATCGATGACGTTCCGTACATGCTCGGCTACGTCGGGGGCGAGAACATCTACGCCCTCGGTGAGGACGTCGAGCCGGACCCGGTGCAGGTGCACTTCCTGACCACGACCGACGGCTACGCGTGGTCCCCCGTCGCTGGGGGCCAGCCCGTGGTGCACACCGGGGGCGGATCGGAGACCGACGTCGCCGTCCTCGAGGACGGCACCCTGGTGGCCGTGATGCGCAACGAGTTGGGGGATCCCGGGGGCTTCGGCAGCAAGATCTGCCGGGCCGAGGCCGGCTCCTGGGGGAACTGGCGCTGCTCGTACGACCCCCGCAAGTACGACTCGCCCCTCGTCTTCACGTTCGATGGGCGGGTCTTCCTGCTGGCCCGCCGCAACGTCACGGACACCGGCAACTACGACCTGGGCCGGGATGATCTGACTCAATCCCAGAAGTACTTCGAGTATCAGACGGACTACTGGGCGAAGCCGAAGCGCTGCGCCTTGTGGGAGGTGGACGGGGTCGCCCTGACGGTGGAGTGGCTCCTGGATCTGCCGTCGGCCGGCGACACCTGCTTTCCGGGGGTCGTGCCCTACGGCGAGGAGGCGGCCTTCCTCATCTACAACTACAGCTCGCCCATCGACGGGGACCTCGACATCTCCTGGCTTCAGGGCCAGGTGGGCACGACCAGCATCTACAGCCACGTGCTCCGGTTCGTGGATCAGGACGAGTAGCGTGGCTGGAGCGGTGTTCGGGCTCCGGGCGAGCCACGCTCCCTGGTAGGCTCCGACGCCTTCGGGACCATGTTCGAGCGCCTAGCCCCAGTTCTGATCCGCCTTCGCTGGCCCCTGCTGGTGCTGGTCGTGCTCGTCACCATCGCGGCGGACTGGACCGCGCTCGGCGTCAAGTTCGACTTCTCGCCGCGGTCCATCTTCCTCACCCGCGACGAGCATGTCTCGTTTCTGGCCAACCACCGCGAGCTGTTCGGAGACGAAGACGCCTTCGTCAGCATCCTCGTCGAGGCGCCGGACGTCTTCGAGCCGGCGGTGCTGGCGCAGATCACGACCCTGTCCGACGAGATCGCGAAGGTCGAGGGGATCGAGCGGGTCCTGTCGCTGTCCACGATGGCCGAGATCGGGGGCTCCCCGGGCTTCATCGAGGTCCGCGAGCTCCTGGAGGAACTGCCCACCAACGACGAGGAGAAGGACGCGCTGCGCCAACGGGCCGTAGGCAACCGGCTGTTCGTCAACCGCTTCGTCAACCACGACTCGACGGCGGCGGTGATCGTCGCGCAGATCGATGGCGAGCACGACGAGGAGCTGAACCGGCGTCCCCTGCTCGCGTCCATCGAGCAGCTGCTCGCGGCGCCGGAGCACGAGGGGGTCCAGCTGTTGATGGTGGGCCTGCCCATCGTCAATCGGACCTACGCGACCCTGCTCGCCTCGGACATGGCCCGGACGATCATCGGGTCGTTCGTGCTGCTGTCGTTCGTGCTGTTCCTGCTGTTCCGAAACGCCTACAGCGTGATCCTGCCCGGCACCTGCGTGGGCATCGCGGTCAGCTGGACGGTGGCCTACATGGTGGTCGTCGGCGACGGCTTCAACATCATCAACTCGATCGTGCCGACGCTGCTGCTGGTCATCGGGGTCGGCGACGCGGTGCACTTCCTGACCACCTACTATCAGGAGCTCGGCGCTGGAGCGGAGCAACGGGAGGCGGTGCGGCGCATGGTCGTGCGGGTCGGCGCGGCGTGCCTCCTGACGTCGGTGACGGCGGCGGTGGGCTTCGCGTCCCTGACCGTGGCGCGCATCGACATCATCAAGGGCATGGGACGGGTCGCCGCGGTGGGCCTGATGCTCAGCTACATCGTGATCCTGGTGGTGATGCCTGCGATCTTGTCGATCGCGAAGGCGCCTGTGTCGGGCCTGAGCGATGACCCGCGCAAGGGCCCCATCGGCGTGCTGCTGGCCTGGGTGGCGGAGCTGACGATCCAGCGCAAGGGGCTCGTGGTGCTGGTGGCCGGCGGGGTCTCGATCCTGTGCATCGCTGGCGCGTTCCGGGTCCGCTCCGACAACTTCCTGCTCGAGGAGCTGTTTCCGCAGCACCCGGTCAGCCAGGCGCTCAAGCACACCGAGGACGTGATGACCGGCGTGATGCCGGTGGAGATCGCCATCACCACGGACGTGGAGTCCGGCATCTTCGAGCCCGAGGTCCTGCGGGGCATTCGCGCGCTGCAGGTGCACCTGGAGTCGGATCCGTTCATCGGCCACACCATCTCCATCGCAGACCTCGTCATGGAGATCACCTTCGTGATGGAGGGCGAGCGCAAGATCCCCGACACCCGCCAGAAGGTGGCCCAGTACGTCGCGCTGTTCGAGATGAGCGACGACCCCTCGGTGCTGGACTCGATGGTGGACGTGGAGCGGCGGCGCGCCCGGATCACCGCGACGCAGCGGGACTGGGGGACGAGCAACTTCTTCGGCTGGTACGACGGGTCCGGCGACTGCGACCCGCGCGCGAAGTGCGGCACGCCGATGGTCGACCTGATCGCCGCCAACTTCGGCGAGAGCCAGCCCACAGGCTCTTCTGCCCGAACCGCCGACGTCCGGGTGACGGGCGGGAACATGGTGGCGGCCAACGCCCTGGGCAAGCTCGTGGCGGACATGCTGTGGTCGCTGGGCACGGCCTTCCTGGTCATCTCCGTGCTGATGATGGTGCTGCTTCGGAGCTTCCGGGTGGGGTTGATCGCGATGATCCCCAACGTCTTGCCGCTGCTCGTGACCATCGGGTTCATGGGCTGGACGGGGATCCCCATCCGCACGTCCACCGCGCTGATCTTCTCGGTGTCGCTGGGGGTCGCGGCCAACGACACGGTGCACTTCCTCATGCGCTACAAGGAGGAACTGCTGCTCACGAAGGACAGGGCGGAGGCCGTGCGCCGCACGATGCTCAGCACCGGGCGCGCGATCATCTTCACGTCGGTGCTGCTGGTGTTCGGCTTCCTGACGATGATGACGACGCACTTCGTCGGCATCTTCCAGATGGGCGTGCTGGGCAGCGTGACGCTGTTCGCGGCGCTGCTCGGCGACCTGCTGATCCTGCCGGTGTGCCTGATCGTGCTGCGCCCGTGGTCACGCCTCGTCGAGGGCAGTCGCCTGTAAGCGGGCCGAAGTGCCCCTGAACCCGCCCAGCTCTCCGAGCTCCCCCGCGTTGCGAGGGAACACCGCGATCTGCCGGCCGGGAGTTCCCACGGCCGGGAACTAGAACTTGACGGGGTACACGAAGGTCACCGAGCCATTCTTGGGCTCGGGGTACTTCACGTTCTGCAGGGCGCGGGCGATGCACGAGGCGACGTCGGGGTCCCGCACCGGCGAGTCGGGCGCCAGCTTCACGCTGCTCGCGCGTCCCCCCGGGCTGATCGTCATCTTCATCTCGACCCGCCCCGGCCCGCCGGGCCCGTGGGTGTCCCAGCACGACTTCAGCGAGCGATCCCGGGACCGGATCTTCAGCTCGACGACCTCCATGTTGATCCACGGGGTGGCCACGGCGTCGTCCAGCGTGTCCAGGTCCGAGGGAGCGCTGGCGCCGGCGTTCGAGCCCGCCGCGATCTCCACCTCCGGGGCGGGCACACCCCCGGCCGCGTTGACGTCGGCGAGGCTGGGCTCGCCCTCCTTGTTCACGTACGCCTTCTGCGCGGTCAGGCTGCGCGCGGCTTGAAGCTCCTCCTCGATGGCGCTCCCCGACGAGGCCTCCCGCATGGCCGCGAGCGCCTCCAGATCCGGGGCCGGCGCCCTGATTCCCTTGGGCTGATCAGCCAGGGCCACCGGCTCCTCCTCGGAGGGGCAGCCAGCGACACACAGCAGCAACAGCAGCGCCGCGAGCGGCAGCCTCGCCGTCATTGGGGCTCGGCCCGGGCGAGCAGCGTGACGGCGTCCATGCGCGGCCCCAGCTCCGCGACGCCCACGCGCAGCTGCAGCCCTGCGCTGGGGCTGTCGGCACGGTCCGGATCTGCGGGGAGCGCCGCCACCTTGGCGCGAAGTCGAGCCACGAGGGGCTCCACCGACCGGCGCGAGGTGTGCGGCAGCATGACGGCGAACCGGGACCGGCGGATCCGCGCCACGAGGTCGATGACCCGGACGTGGCCCCGCAGCGTCTCGCCGACCGCCGCCATCAGACGGTCCGCAGGCCCCCCGAACTGCACCTCGTCCACCGCCCCGAAGCCGTCCTCCTCGGCGCCTTCGACCTGCGGCTCGGGCAGCCCGTCCAGGTCCGCCACGAGCACGGTCATGGGCAGGCTGTGCCGGTCGCAGCGCGCGATCTCCTCGGTCAGGCGCCGCACGAAGTACTCGTTGTTGGCCACCCCGCTCAGGCCGTCGGTCAGGGCCGCCTCGACGCCGATGCGCTTGCGGCTGGCCAGCTCCATGTACCGGTCGCGCACGCGGATCAGCGCGTCCAGACGGGCCTCCAGCTCCATCAGATCGACCGGCTTGGTCATGTAGTCGTCGGCGCCGCCGTACAGTCCCGCCACCCGGCTGCGGGTGTCGGAGCGCGCGGACAGCAGCAGGATCGGCGTCAGCTGGCCCTGCGGGGACGCCTTGAGGCGCCGGCAGACCTCCAGCCCGTCGATGCCGGGCATCATGACGTCCAGGACGATGACGTCGAAGGGGCCATCGTCGTGGAACCGGGCCAGGGCCTCGTGCCCATCGACGGCGCCAACGGTGACGAACCCATGGGCTTCCAGGAAGTCGCCCACGATGCGAACGGCGTGGTGGTCGTCATCCACCACCAGCACGCGGCGGGGTGAGTCCGGGGGGCTCTTGTCAGCGGCGGTGGTCAAGGGGGCCTCCGGGGCGGAAACGGAGGTTGCTCGTCGGCGGCGACGGAGAGCGCATCCTACCAGAGGACAAGGTGACGGAATTGAACGTGAATCAAGCGACAGAGGGGCCGTTCGCGGACTACCTCCGGCTCGTGGGCAAGGTGGACCAGCACGCCGCGGAGGTGACCGCGGCGCACGCCACGTCCATGGCTTGCGCCGTGGCCTGCACCGGCTGCTGCCACCGGGAGCTGAGCGTGTTCCCGGTCGAAGCGGCGGTGGTCCGCGACTGGCTGGGGGGGCGCAGCCTGGCCGCGGTGCCCGTTCCTGCGCTCCCTCCGAGGGTCCTGCAGGTCCTGGAGTTGGACCCGACCACCACCCCCTGCGCGATGCTCGACGGGGCCGGGCAGTGCCGGATCTACCCCGTGCGCCCGCTGATCTGCCGGAGCCACGGGCTGCCCCTGGCGGTGGTCGACGAGGAGGGCACGTACGCCGACGTGTGCCCGCTGAGCTTTGATGGGGGGGAGGGGCTGGCGGAGCTCGAGGAGGACGAGTTCCTCGTGATCGACACGCTCAACGTCATCCTCGCGGCCGTGAACGCGGCCTGGGTGCGGTCCACCGGCAGCGCCCCGGAGCGGGTCGCGCTGCGCACCATCGCCCTCGTCAGTTCGCCAGACGGATCCCCTGGATCTGGCTGATCTGGAACCTCTGGTCGCGCTCCAGCCGCTGGTTCTGGCCCGAGAACCACGACCCGCCCCCCAGCTCCTTGACCTCCGCGGGGGTCACCCGGGTCAGGCCGCCGGGATCGTCGTCGCCGGTGGAGGGGTAGAGCACCTCCAGATCCAGGTTGAGTCGGATCGCCGCCTTGATCACGCTGATCGTCTTTGACGGAGACAGGCGCAGCAGGTCGCCCGCGCCCGCGGCGGCTGGCTTCAGGGACAGATCCGCGCCGACCCGGTTGCTGCCGGTGCGCCCTCCGCGTCGCCCGCGCAGGGCCATGGCCTCCGTTCCCCCCTCGGCCGCCGGCGCGCCCAGCATCACCAGCGAGCGCAGCGGGAAGTGGGCGTCGACCCCCTCTTCCTGCATGTGCTCGGGCGCCTCCGCGAGCAGCGCGCTCAACGTGCCCTGCCGCCGGGCGGGGTCGTCGCTGAGATCGTGGCCGCGGACCTTGGGAGCCGGATCCAGGTTGCCCTCCCGCAGGGCCGCGAGCAGGTCCTCCCGCAGCTCGCGGGGCACGGCGAAGGCGCGGTTGCCGAGTTCCTCGTGGGGCATGCCGAGCTTGTCGATCACCTTGCGCAGGGCGGCCAGCCGCTCGGGTGCCGCCGTCACCACCAGCGCGTCGTGGAACTCGATCTCGCCGTGGCGCCCGACCCAGTCCCGCACCGTGGACTCGACGTTCTGCGGCAGCCCGACGGCGGACGCGTCCCGCAGGAAGCCGATCAGCTCGTCCGCCCGCCAGCCCTCGTCCAGGGCGCCGCGCACCGACTCCCGGGTCAGCGTGTAGGTGCTGGCGCGGTCCACGCGGCGCAGCTCCGCGATCTCGCCGAGCTTCCACAGGATCCCCAAGGGCAGCCCCACCGGCGCCAGGACATCGAACGTGGGCTGGAGCAGGAAGCGCACCGAGTCGTTGGACTCCAGCTGCTCGTAGCCCTCTCCCGAGACGAACACGCGGCCCGCCTCGCTCAGGCGCACGTGCGATCCGTCGGTGTTGAGCCCGGACTCCAGCAGGCCCGCGAGCTGCAGGATCTCCAGCGGGGGGTTGGGATCGTGGAAGCCGGACGGGGGCAGGTAGTACGACTTGCGCACATACCGCCGGTGGAACACGTTGCCCATGTACCGGCGTCGGTACAGGGTGCGCAGCCGGCTCAGGGGCACCCAGCCGGGCTCGGGCACGCCCCGCAGGGCATCCAGCATCCACCCCAGCAGGGGCTCCCGGCGCAGGAACGACATCAGGTACAGGTCGCGGCGCTGCCCCGCCTGCATGGCCAGGAACTCGGCCAGCGTGAGGTCGTCCACCTCGACGTGGCCCCCGCGGTGCTGGACCAGCCCCAGCTCCTTGGCCATGTCCAGGTGCCACTCCAGCACCTTCTCAAGGGCGCCATCACCCCACAGCGAGCCGAAGAACGCCAGCATGTCCTCGTAGCTCTTCTTGAAGATCTCGTCGCTGCGGGTCATCCGCGGGCGGTGCTGCCGGATGTAGGACAGCAGGGAGATCAGCGAGAAGCCGACGGGGTGTCGGTGGTTCGTGTCCTTGCTCAGCCGGATGTCGTCGGGGTTGGCGCTCGGCACGAGCCCGAGCCGCTTGCGGAACTGGTGCTCCAGCTCGCGCTGGATCGGCAGGGGGACGATGTAGAAGAGTGGAGGGCTCTGCCGCGAGTTGCCGAACACGAGCAGGTCCGTGCCCAGGCGGTGCAGCACCTCGGCCCACAGATCCTCGGACAGGCCCTGGGTCTGCGTCAGCTCCTGGAGCAGCCACGTCCCCCCGGCCACGCCGCGGCACTGGATCAGCGCGAGCAGCGCCGCGTGGTGGCTGCGGTCCATGGTCTTGAGGATCTGCCGGAGCTTGTGCCGGTCGCTGAGGTGCTCGCCCAGACGCTCCGCCAGGGCGCTCATGTCCGTGGCCTCGGCGGGGGTGTGGGAGGCGGATCCATCCGACTCGTACCGATTCCGGTACGCGAGGAGCACCTCCGGAGGGAGGCTCCTGAAGAAGCCCTTCAGGTCCATCCTGGATCCATCCCCTTGCCCGCGCCCTCCCGGCGCGCTCGACCTGCCCGGGGCGGTACGTACCTACCCGGCCGGGTCCCACTCCTCGATCGAGTAACTGTACCCCTGTTCGGTCAAGAACAACTGGCGGTTGTGGGCGAACTCCTGCTCCCGGCTGGCTCCCGTGACGACCGAGTAGAAGTGGGAGTGCTTGCCGCTGGGGCGCAGGATCCTGCCGAGGCGCTGGGCCTCCTCCTGACGGGAACCGAACGTGCCGGACAGCTGGATGGCGACGTTCGCGTCGGGCAGGTTGATGGAGAAGTTGGCGACCTTGCTCACGGTCAGGACGTTGATCCGGCCTGCGCGGAAGTCCCCGTAGAGCCGGTCGCGCTCGTCGTTGTGGGTCTTGCCGGTGATCAGCGGGGCTCCGAACAGCTTCGCCACGATCTCGAGCTGGTCGAGGTACATCCCGATGATGAGGACCTTGTCGGTCCGGTGCTTGCGCAGGAGTTCCTCGACCACCGCCAGCTTGGCCGGGTTCTCGGCGGCGAGGCGGATCTTGTGTCGGGTCTCCGCCAGCTCGTATTGGACCCCCAGCTCCGGCGCCAGGGGCACCCGGATCTCGACGCAGTGCGCTTCGGCCACGAAGCCCTTTCGCTCCAGCTCGCGCCAGGGCACGTCGAACCGCTTCGGCCCGATCAGCGAGAACACGTCGCCCTCGCGGCCGTCCTCGCGCACCAGGGTCGCGGTGAGGCCGAGCCGGCGGCGCGCCTGGATGTCCGCCGTGATGCGGAAGACCGGAGCGGGCAGCAGGTGCACCTCGTCGTAGATGATCAGCCCCCAGTCGTTGGCGGAGAACAGGCCCAGGTGCGTGAAGGCGGCGTCCCGGCTCGGTCGGTGGGTCAGCATCTGGTAGGTCGTGACCGTCACGGGGCGGATCTGCTTGTGGGCGCCGCTGTATTCGCCCACCTGCTCGGCCGTCAGGTTGGTCTTGTCCAGCAGCTCGTCGATCCACTGGCGCACGGCGGACACGCCGGTAGCGAGGATCAGCGTCTCGCAGCCCGCCTGGGCCATGGTGGCCATGCCCACGATCGTCTTGCCCGCGCCGCAGGGCAGCACGACCACCCCGTGCCCGCCTTCCCAGCTGCCGTCCTTGTGCCACGCGGCGACGGAGAGCCGCTGGTAGCGCCGCAGGGCGAAGGGCCCGCCGGCGAGGCAGGTGTTGCGCAGCTCGATCGCCAGGGGCGCGCCCTGCACGAAGCCGGCGCGATCATCGACCGGGTAGCCCAGCTTGAGCAGGGCCTGCTTGAGGGTGCCGCGGTTGGCGAGGGGGACCCGGAACAGCCCCTCCCGTACGGCTCCGGCGGTCTCCCGGTACACCTTCGGGGTGGACGCGATCTTGCGGGCCACGGAGTCGTCGAACACCTCGAGCAGCAGGGTCGCTTCGCCCTCGTCGTTCGGCTCGCCTTGAAGCAGCACCACCTTGCCGAACCGGGCGACCTTCTCCTTGATGTCGCTGCCCACGTTCGGGGGCAGCTCGTACTTCGTGAGCCGCTGCAGGCCCTGCACGATCTCGTCGGCCGCGAGCCCCGCCGCCGCCGCGTTCCACAGCGACAGCGCCGTGATCCGGTAGGTGTGCATGTGCTCGGGGGACTTCTCGAGCTCGGCGAAACGGGCCAGGAAGTCGCGGCCGTCCTCGTACAGGGCGTTGTGCACCTCGAGCAGCAGGGTGCCGTCCCCTTGGACGATCAGCGGGTTCGTCGGGTTGAAGAACATGGACGGCGGAGCTCACCCTTTCCGGGGCTGGACCTTCGAGCCTACCAGCCGCGGCGGACCAACCCGCATGACGTTCGCCTTACGCCATGCCCTCGAGCTTCTCGTCCCAGTCGCCGGGCACGCCGTCCACCCGCGCCGCCCCAGCCACCCCCTGTCGCACGACCAGGTCGAGCACGTGAAGGAAGCGTTCGATGTCCGCGTCGGTCGTCACGGTCACCCTCACCCAGGGCGCCAGCGCGCCGACGTGGCCTCGGGTGCCGATGAGGACCCGGTGGGCCGCGAACGCCGCCGCCCAGTTGCGGACCGGCGCGCTGAGCTTGATGAGGACGAACGCGCTCTGGGTGGCGCGGGCTTCGATGCCGCGCATGCTCAGCGCCGCCAGGAGACGCGCGGACAGGGACCGACGGTTCGCCACCCGCCGCAGCATCGAGTCGCTGTCGTCGAGGGAGGCCACCGCCGCGTGCAGGCTCGGCGAGGCGATGGTGTAGCTCGGCTTGACCACGTCGATGGCGCGCAGCAGCTCCGAGCGGCCGATCAGGTAGCCGATCCGCAGGCCGGCGAGGCCGTAGTCCTTCGAGAAGGAGCGAAGCACGATCACGTTGGGAGGCAGCCGGTCGCGGAACGCGGGGTCCAGGATCGAACACCCGTGGTAGGCCACGTACACCTCGTCCACGAGGAACAGCGTGCGCGGCGACTCCATGGGCAGGGACAGCAGGGTCTCGATGGGGACCGCGGTGCCCACGGGGGAGCTGGGGTTGCCGAGCACCGTCAGCCGGGGGGTGCGCGCGAGCATCTGCCTGCGGAGCTGCTCCACGGGGAAGCTCAGATCGTCGTTGTAGTCCACGCGCTCCACGAAGGCGCCCCCGGACTCCGCCGCCGCGAGGTACGCCCCCGCCGACGGCCGGGGCAGGAGCACCCGGGCCCCCTCCTCCACGAAGCAGCGAAAGGCCAGCCGGATGGCCTCGTCGGTGCCCGCCGTGACGGACGTCCAGTCCACAGGCACGTCGTGCAGCGCGGCCAGGCGTTCCCGCAGCGGCCACTCGTTGGGGTAGTGCGCGTAGGCCGCGGGGTCGAGCGCCGACAGGACCTCGGCGACCCGGGGCGACGCGGGCGAGTCGTCCTCTCCCAGGTCCAGCCGCAGGAAGCTCTGTCGTTCGGGGAACCCGCGGGGCACCCGATGGGAGCGTTGCACCGAGTCGCGCGCGGCCGGGAGCACCAGGGCCGCGGGCTCCGGGTCTGGCGGTGGTTGGTCACCCTCTTCGGGCTCGGGGCCTTCTGGCTCGTTCAAGACCGGGTCATCGTAGCAGCGGGTCCGCGGTACTCTGGACTTCGATGGATCGGCTCGCCCCCTTCGCTGTCCTGCTGCTGGTCGGTTGCCCCAGCGGGCCGCCCGGAGCGCCGCCCTCCGCGACCCTCATGCAGCCCCTGGTGGACGCTTCGATCCCCGTCGGGATCGACGTGGCGCTGCAGGCCCAGGTGGTCGCCGGCGGTGGGGGCCCGGTGGTGGCGGTGGGCTGGATCTCCGACCGGGACGGGGAGCTGGCCTTCGCGGAGCCCGACGACAACGGGATCGCAGCGACCACGGCCGCGTTCAGCACCGTCGGGGAGCACGTCATCACGGTGACCGCCTACGACCGGGTCGGTGGCGAGGGCACGGACTCAGCCGCGGTCCGGGTGCGCACCGCCACCGCTCCCTTCCTGAGCATCAACTCGCCCTGGGGCGCTGGCATCTGGTTCGCCGACGCGGTCCTGCTCGAGGCCGAGGTGCAGGACGTGGAGCACGAGGCAAGCGCGCTGCGGATCACCTGGACCGAGGACGACGTGCCGCTGCTCATCGATCTCGTGCCCGACGCCTTCGGTGTCGCGGGCGGCGTCGTGACGAGCACGGAGGGCGCGCACGTCTACGCGGCCACGGTGGTGGATCCCGACGGCCAGAGCACGTCGGACTCCGTGTCGATCCAGGTGGGCCCGCCCAACACGGCGCCGTCCTGCTCCATCGACGAGCCGGTCAGCCCCGCGGAGCGCCACCGGGGCACCGAGGTGCTCTTCCGGCTGGGGGTGTCCGACGCGGAGACGCCCGCCTCAGACCTGAGCTGGCGCCTGGAGTCCAACGTGGATGGGCTGCTGGCCACGGGCGCGGGGCAGGACGGGCCCATCGAGCGCGCGCTGGCCCTCAGTGAGGACGGCCACCTGGTGACGCTCACCGTCCAGGATGGCTTCGGGGGCGAATGCACCACCAACGCGGCCGTGACCATGCGCGACTGCGATCTCGATCTGGACGGCTCGGTGGCGACGGCGTGCGGCGGCGGCGACTGCAACGACGGCGATCCGTCCGTGGCGCCCTTCGTCGGGGACGTCTACGGCGACGGCGTCGACGCGGACTGCGACGGCATGGACTGCGGCGCCGGGTTTGGATCCGACGGCACCTACTTCGCCGCGTGCTTTCCGATCCTGGATCACGCCGCCAGCGATCAGGCGTGCGTGGACGCCGGGTATGGCGGCCTCGCCTCGGTCCGCAACGCCGTCGAGGAGCAGCTCGTCGTGGACCTCGCCGCGCCGCTGCCCAACGGGCGCCTGTGGATCGGCCTGAAGAACGCGTCGGGGGCGTGGTGGTCGTGGGGCGATGGGTCCAGCAGCTTCTATCGGCCCTGGATCCCAGGACAGCCGGATCTGGCCACGTTCCCCGCCTGCGCAGAGATCACCTGGCAGGGCGGTTGGTCGGATCTGCCCTGCACCAGCAGCTACCTGAACCTCGGCATGGTCTGCGCCCTGCGCCCCTGAGTGGGCCCCTGCCCTGCGGAGGCGGATCCACAGCGGGTACACTCCCCGCTCCGTGAAGATCCTCGGCATCAACGACAACCACGACGCCGGCGCGGCTCTCGTCATCGACGGAGAGCTGATCGCCGCCGTGGGCCAGGAGCGGATCGACCGCAACAAGAACAGCGGCGCGTTCCCCTGGGACGCGATCTATGACTGCCTGTACCACGCCGGGCTCGAGCCCAAGGACATCGACAGGATCGTGTTCGGCAGCCACTTCACCCCGGCCACGGTGCTGCGCCGCTTCGCCCAGCTGCACCACAACACCAAGGCCACGGCGTCCCAGTACAGCCCCCTGCTCAACGCCTACGTCGCCTACCAGGTGGCCGTGAAGGAGGCGGGCCTGTGGCCCATCGAGGCCGATCTGGGCCGTCGTCTGCTCCAGCGGCGCATGCGCGACCGCGGCTTCGGCGCCCCCGTCACCACGCTGGACCACCACGCCGCCCACGCCTACTCCGCCTACCGCAGCCAGCCCCACCTCAACGCGCTGGCCATCACGGTGGACGCGATGGGGGACGGCACGTCCGTCACGGTCTCCGAGGGCCACGGCGGCGACCTCAAGCTCGTGTACCGGCAGAGCGGCTTCAGCGCCGTGAACACCTACTACTCGCGGATCACGGAGTACCTGGGCTTCCGGGCGCTGCGGCACGAGGGGAAGATCACGGGTCTGGCGGCCTACACCCCGTCCCCCCCGGAGCTGGAGGCCCACTTCGCCAGGCAGCTGCGCTTCGATCCGAAGCGCGGCGGGTTCTCGCTCATCAACTACCTGCGCCCCCAGAGCAAGACGGATCGGTGGCACACCTTCCTGGAGGGGTACAACCGCGAGCAGATCGCGGCGTCGCTGCAGCGCAACCTGGAGAAGCAGGTCTGCGCCTTCATCCAGCACTGGGTGAGCAAGACGGGGCGGGGCGCGGTGGCCCTCGCCGGCGGCATCTTCGCCAACGTGAAGCTGAACCAGCGGATCCACGAGATCCCCGAGGTCACCAGCATCTTCGTGTACCCCAACATGGGGGACGGCGGCCTGGCGGCCGGCGCGGCCCTCGCCCTGTCGGCGGTGACCCCACACCGGCTCCGCGACGTGTACCTGGGCCGGGACTTCTCCGATGAGGAGTGCCTGCGGGTGCTGCAGGACTCCGGCCTGCCCTTCAGTCGGCCCGATGACCTCGCCGAGCAGGTCGCGGACCGGCTGATCGAAGGCAAGGTCGTGGCGCGCTCGGCGGGACGCATGGAGTGGGGCCCCCGGGCCCTGGGCAACCGCACCGTCATGTTCCGCCCCGACGATCCGGCCGTGAACGACTGGCTCAACAAGAAGCTGCAGCGCACCGAGTTCATGCCCTTCGCGCCGGTGACCCTGTGGGAGGAGCGGGACAGCTGCTACCTCGGGCTGCAGGGCGCCGAGGACGCCGCGCGCTTCATGACCGTGTGCTTCGACTGCACCGACGCCATGAAGAAGCACTCCCCCGGCGTGGTGCACATCGACGGCACGGCGCGGCCGCAGCTGCTCCAGCGGCAGGACAATCCCGACTACTACGACATCGTCGCGGCGTTCTTCCGCAAGACGGGGATCCCCAGCGTCATCAACACCTCGTTCAACATGCACGAGGAGCCCATCGTCCGGTCCCCTCGCGACGCGGTGCGGGCGTTCGTGGCGGCCGGCCTCGACTACCTCATCCTGGGCCCGTTTCTCGTGGAACAGGCGACCGGCGCGAAGGCATGACCGAGCTCATCCCCCTCATCCCTTTGGGGTTCGAGCGCCTGCCCGAAGAGCAGATGGAGGAGCGGTCCATCGCGTTCCTGGGCAGGGTGCGCACCCGGCGCTCGGTCCGCCACTTCAGCACCGATCCGGTGCCCCTGGACGTGGTGCGGCGGTGCATCGACGCGGCCGCGCAGGCCCCGTCGGGCGCCAACAAGCAGCCCTGGTCGTTCGTGATCGTGTCGGATCCGTCGCTGCAGAAGCGGATCCGGGAGGGCGCCGAGGAGGAGGAACGCGCGTTCTACGAGGGGCGCGCGAACCAGCGCTGGCTGGACGACCTGGCGCCCCTGGCGACCGACGCACACAAGCCGTTCCTGGTGGACGCGCCGGTGCTGATCGCGGTGTTCGCCCAGCGCCAGGGCACGGCCGACGAGCAGCACTACTACGTGCAGACGTCCGTGGGTCTGGCCTGCGGGGTCCTGATCACCGCGCTGCACGACGCGGGGCTCGCCACCCTCACCCACACGCCGAGTCCGATGAACTTCCTGTCGGAGATCCTGGGGCGACCGCGCAACGAGCGGCCGTTCCTGCTGCTGCCGGTGGGCTACCCCGTTCAGGGCTGTCAGGTGCCGGACCTGCCGCGCAAGAGCCGCGCCGAGTACCTCACCGAGCACATCGCCGGCGCCGCGGACTCAGACGCGGACTGATCAGGACGGGTTCGCCGCCGCGTAGGCTCGGATCGACAGGGCCAGGTTGCGCATGCTCTTCGTCAGGTGGCCCGAGATGAACTTCTCGATCTGGGGTCGGATCCGGCGAGCCAGGAACTTGGGCACGCCCGGCACCTTGTCCGGGTAGATGTCGAGATCGATGGCCATGGACAGGGTCGCGGTGTCCTCGCCGACGGCCGTGACGGTCGTGGTGCCCGAGCAGGAGAAGATCCCGATCTGCTTCAGGGGCTCCAGCCGCCACCGGCACGACTTCGTGGAGGTGGTCCAGGTGGCGTGGTCGTCCCAGCTGATCAGCTCCCGGCTGGCGAACTTCTGCACCGCGGCGGGCACCGCGTCCATCGAGCCGATCCAGCGGTTCACCAGCGTCACCTGGTCTTCGGTCTCGACCCGCGAGGTCACCGTGATGGAGTCCGCCCCCTCCATGTAGGGGACCAGGGAGGGCATGTCGTCGCGGATCAGGTGGAAGACGGCCTCGGCGGACAGCGGCAGGGGATCGGACAGGTCGATGCGCATGGCGCAATCATCGCCGTGGGGGGCCCGCTCCGTCCACCCGTCGGCGCGCAAGTCCGCCCAGGAGGAGCACCAGGAAGGAGGCCCCGCCGGGCTCTCCGAACGACCAGCCGCAGCCCCGGTTGGCGCAGCCACTTCCCGTCGCGTCGTCGTCGTCCCCGGGGGGCGTGCAGCCCTCGTCGATCACGCCGTCGCAGTCGTTGTCCACGGCGTCCCCGCAGGTCTCGAGGCCGCCCAGGCTCACCGACGAGGTCGAGTCGTCGCAGTCGCCGCGGCACGGGCTCTGCAGATCGCCGTCGGAGTCGCGCTCGACGGCGGGAAGGTCGCCGTCGCAGTCCGTGTCCACGCCGTCGCAGCCCTCGGGCGCCGCGGGGTGGCGCGACGCGTCGTTGTCGGCGCAGTCGCCGGCGCAGGCCAGCCAGCCGTCGCCGTCGGCGTC
>CALAGR010000261.1 GCA_937891735.1 uncultured Pseudomonadota bacterium
CCGGCGCGCCGACGCCGCCCCTCCCCCGAGCCGCCGTCGGCCGCCGCGCCGTCGCCGATGCCCACGAGATCGGCGTCCGCCGCCCCCAGGGCCGCCTGGATCAGCTCCTCGGCCTCCTTGTCCACGAAGGAGCGCGCCGCGCGACCGCGCTCCATCAAGGTGGAGCGGCGGCCGGAGATCCGCTCCATCATGCGCGGCAGGGCCTGGCCCGAGTCCCCGCGGTGTCGCTCCCCGTCCTCGCCCTCGCCCTCGTAGTCGCCGCCGCCGTGCAGCTCGTGGGTGAAGCCCTCGACCGCTTCGTAGGAGATGAAGTTGAGGGTCATCTTCCACAGCAGGGTGACGACGTCCTCCTCCTCGGCCCCGCGCCCGGTGCTCATGCGCCGGCTCAGCACGTCGAGCAGGGCCATGAGTTCCTCGGTGGTGAGCCCCGGCTTGAATACGAACCCGCGGATGCCGTCGCGGTACAGGCGGAACGGCAACCCCTTCTCGCGATCCGCGTCGAGGTAGACCTCCTGCCCCTTCCAGACGAAGCGGTCCGCGCCCACCACCAGGCGGATGGCGCCGTTGCTGTCCAGCAGCTCCTGGAACCCGCGCTGCAGCTCTTCCAGGAACTTGGAGATCGCGGCGTTGTCGCGGGCGTAGAAGCCGAAGGAGCGCGTGGTCTTGGCGAGGTTGAAGAGCACCTGCGCGACGTCGCGAGCGGGGCCCTCCAACCCTCTTCGCACGTCCTTGTGCAGCGATTCGCTCTGTGGATCCGCCGTGCTCAAGCCGGTCCCTCGAATCTGTCGTGAACGGTCTGCGTGTCCCCTTCGTCCCGGCCCCTGAGGCTAGCAGCCGGCGTGCTTCACCGCTCGGGAGACGTCGCCGGGGCGCGGACCTCGCCCAGCATGCGCGCGAGGAACTCGTCGAATCGCTCGACCTCCACCGCAGCATCCCGGGGCAGCTCCCGGGACGAGAACCGGATCTGGCTGTGGCGCGTCAGCACCGGACCGGACCACGCGCCCTCGCTCTGCACCGACCAGAACGGCGTGACCTTGTTGCCCGGGGGCAGCGCCGATCCCGACAGGATCCCCCGAAACGTCCAGCTCTCCAGCAGCTCGAACTCCATTCGACGGGCGTCCCGCGGGTACGGCCACCGGGACACCCCCAGATCCGGCGCCACGAGGGGCACCCGGGCCCCCGCCAGGGAGCCGGCCGGCACCGCGACCTCCCGCGGGAGAGTGCCCGTGGCGCGCACGATGAGGCGGGTCCCGTCGGGGCTGTGGAACTGCGGCGTCAGGTGCTCGGCCCAGGTCCCGAGCCACGCGAGGTCAGGCGACGGGAAGCTGGCGGGGTCGCGGCCGGCCACCAGCCACTCCCGCAGCCGGGCCGCAGGAGCCCCCGTCAGCTCTCCCCGCACGGCGACGTCGAAGCCGCCGTCGGTGCGCTCGGAGGCGTTCAGGGTCCAGGATCGACGGGGAACGGCGCTGGGGGTGCGGGCCCACCGGGCGCCGGAGCGGGCCAGCAGCAGGGCGTCTCGATCGAGCAGTTCCTCGGGCAGGCTGCCGAGCCACAGGCTGCCCCGGCTCGGATCCACGTACAGATCGGTCCCGTCCTGGGCGCCGTGCGGCACCACGACGAGGGTTGTGTCCAGCAGCGGCATGGGCTCGTCGGGCCCCACCCGGACGGAGCTGCCGCTCAGGAGCAGCACCTCGGCCTTCACCTCGGCGGTGCGAAGCAGGGCCACCAGCAGCGCAGCCCGGTCCGCGGCGGTGCCCTTGCCCTCCTCGGCGGTGGTGATGGCCGGCAGGGGCAGCCGCCAGGCCCCCCCGGTGCCGCCCGAGGTGTCGAGCGCGGTGCCGTCCAGCGCCTGGATCACGGCCTCCACCGCGGCGGAGGGCACGTCGGGCTGGGCGAACACGGCGCCGGCCATGCGCAGCACCGCGCCCTTGGCCCGCGCGGCGTTGTCGTAGAACACCGAGTGGAACGTGGCCACCTCGTCCCAGGACTCGCCCGAGTCCACGAGCAGCGTGGGCACGCGGCCGACGATGGAGCTCGCGCCGCCCGCCAGGGGCACCGGCGACACGTCCTGCAGCGCCACGAAGATGCGCTCCCGGTCCTTGTCGATCACCTGCCGACCCAGCGCGACGCCCCACCGGTCGGCGCGGATCCGCGGGTTGTCGGCGATCGCGTACTCCACCGCGATCTCCACCCGGTCGGCGGGGTGCACCAGGGGCTGCACGGGCAGCGCGATGGCGAACCGGTCCTCGACGTACTCCACCCGCGGGGTGTGGGCCACGAGCGTGCCGATCACCGTGCCGCCGCGCTTGAGCGTGGCCTCGGGGATCGTCACGGCGCAGCCTCGCGGAGCCCCCAGGTGCTCGTAGCCCGCCGGAGCCGGCACCTCCTGGACCACCACCCCCTGGCCCTCGCACCAGGTGCCAAGGGACGCGTCGATCACGAGCAACGGCAACGTCGGCTCGGCTGACGCGCTGCCGCGGGGACGGCCGACCCGCAGGTCGAAGGCCAGGGTCAGCTCGATGCTCTCGATCTCATCGAGCAGCAACGTGGCACGCCAGGTCTTGAACGACGCCCCGGTGTGGGGAACCGGCTGCTGGGACCCGAACATCCATCGATACCCCTGGGTGTCGATGTCATCGACGGTCAGGGCCGGCAGGGGTGGCGCGGCGAACGCGGGCGGGGTCAGCGCGGGCGCAGCCAGCAGGAGGATCAACGAGATCTGGATGAAGCGAAGCACGGCGCAGGGATATAGCACCCGGCCGTCCGCCGCATGTCGCGGGCTTGTCAGGATTTGCCGTCAGCTCCCAGCGCTGTCGTCGTCGTCCCCGCTGTCGTCGTCATCCCCGGGCAGGCACTCCCCGGGCAGCTGGTCCAGGACCGACCCCCCGGCGCTGTCGTCGTCGTCCCCCGCGCTGTCGTCGTCGTCGCCGCCGCCAAGGTCGGCCTCGCCCAGGCTGATGCCCGCCGCGAGCAGGCGGGGCGTCTGCCCTTCGAGCAGCTGCCAACCGGGCCGCACGTCCCGCAGGAACATGAAGTACGCGAGCTCCAGGTCCGGTCCGGGGGGGCTCAGGTAGAACAGTGTGCGGTTGGTTCCGGCGCCCAGGAGCAGGTCGCAGGTGCCCGGCCCGAAGCCACCGTCCTGGTCCAGGCCGTCCCACCAGGCTGCGGCGACGTAGCGCGCGCCGCTCAAGGCCGGACCGCCGCCCGAGCCGGCGCTGTCGTCGTCGTCCCCCGCGCTGTCGTCGTCGTCGCCGTCACCCAGGGGCCCGATGTGCCCAGCGGGGGGCGGCGCGCCGCCGACCACCCACTGCGCCAGCGCGCCGCCGATGCCGGTGCTGTCGTTCTCCACGGCCTGGGTGAACATCTGGGGGGCGTCGACGGGGTTCTGCCCGAACACGGACATGTGCCAGGCAGCGACCTTGGAGCCATCGGGAACCTCGAGGTCCGTCGTCAGCGGCACGTTGCCCCCGGCGGTGGGGATCAGGCGTGACCGGATCTCGGGACCGTTGTTGGAGTTGGTTCCGGTGGGCGTGGACTGGAACTCCATCTGGACGCCGCCCTCGCCGCCGAAGTTCGACAGGACGACGGTGTTCCAGCCGAGCCCCGCGCCCGCGTCCGCGAAGTCCTCGAAGAGCTCACCGTCCGCGTCCGCGAGGAAGGCGAACCAGATGTCGGACGTGCCAATCACCACATCGGAGCCGCCGAAGGAGCCGTCCCCGTCGCCGTCGGCGTAGGCAAACGCCGCCCAGAGCCCCACGGACGTGTCCTCCTCGATCAGGCCCAGGCCCTCGGGCACATCGTCCACGTACACCGTGAAGACGTTCGCGCCGCCGGACAGGCCCTCCTTGGACACCTGGACGCCGTAGTCCTCGGACACGATCCCGATCCCGTCGCCGATCTGGAGCCGCCACAGACCGACCCTCACGGCGCCCGCTGGAACCACCCCGTCCGTGGGCTGCCACCGGAGCTCTCCGGACATCGGGATGCCCTTCTGCTCGGTGGTGTCGTCATCGTCGTCGTCGTCGTCGTCGTCGTCGTCGGACGTGGTGGTGTCGTCGTCGTCGAGAGCACCACCACCGCCGCAGTCGCTCCCGACCCCGAACAGGAGCAGCAGGAGCGCGGGGCACAGGGACAGCCAGGGACCAGGTCGGGACATCGAGAGCTCCAGGGTTAGACCTCGAGGAGGATCAGGTTGCCGTCGACCCTCACCCGGATGGTCGCGACCGCCTCGACCTGGCCCCCAAGGCACACACCAGTGCGCACATCGTACTGGAACGCGTGGAAGGGACAGGTGATCGTGTGGCCCTCCAGATCCCCCTCCCCGAGCTGCCCACCGGCGTGCGGGCACGCGTTTTCGGTGGCGAACAGCTCGCCATCGACCTCGAACAGGGCGTATTTCTTCCCGAACACGCTGACGACCTTCGCGCTGCCCGGGAGCACCTCCTCCATGCGGGCCGCCTGGACCCACATGCTGCCGCCGGGCACGCCCTCGGGCACCGCCGCGGGCGTCGCGCCGATGGAGGGGCGGGGCGGAGCAGGGGGCGTCG
>CALAGR010000262.1 GCA_937891735.1 uncultured Pseudomonadota bacterium
CTCGACATGCTCCAGGAGCGGAGGCTGAGCTTCCTGGAGGCCGACGAGCTCGCCCACGGACTCTTCGAGGGGCTCGCCGCCGCGCACGAGGAGGGCGTCATCCACCGGGACATCAAGCCGGCGAACGTGCTCGTCCCCGCACGCGACGGCCCGCTGCAGCCCAAGCTCGCGGACTTCGGGCTCGCGCGCACCGAGGACGTCGTGGGCGGCCTCACGAGAACCGACGTCCTCCTGGGCACGCCGGGCTACATGGCGCCGGAGCAGATCGCGGACCCGCGCACCGCGGGCGTGGCAGCGGACCTGTTCTCCCTGGGAGTGGTGCTCTACCGGATCGTGACCGGTCGCCTGCCGTACCAGTCCGCCCGGCGTGCCGAGGTCCTCGCCCGTACGTTCGCGGGACGACACACCCCGATTCTCGACCTGCGCCCTGAGGCGCCAGAGCGCATGGTCGCCGCGATCGAGTCGGCCCTGCGCTCCGACCCCCGCTCCCGGCCTGCTTCCGTGGACGCGTTCCGTGGGATCTGGGACGGGACCGTGGAGCCTCCGACCTTCGTGGAGCCGGCCGTCGAGGAGGCCTCGTCACCGTCCCTGGTCGACCCCCCGAGCGGTGTGCCGTCATCGAACGTGGTGCGCCCGCCCCGCCGCCTGTGCGGCCGGGCGAACGAGCTCGCCGAGCTCTCGGCGCGGATCCAGGACCTCCCGCTGACGACCCTGCTCGGCCTCGGAGGCGTGGGGAAGACCAGGTTGGCCGTGGAGGCGGCTCTGGCGCACCGCTCGCGAGGCGGCAGCGCCTGGCAGGTCGATCTCTCCGGGGCCTCCGACCTCGTCACGCTGTGCACAGCCGTAGCGGCGGTGTTCGGGGGGCGCGTGGATGCAGAGGATCCCCTCGCCAGCGCCGGGCGGGCGATCGCGAAAGAGGAGCGGCCACTGGTCATCCTCGACCAGGCCGAGGCCGTGGCCGAACACCTGCCGGGAGCTCTGACGCGATGGACGGGAGCTGCGCATGACGCTCGGTTCCTGGTCACCACCCGCCGCTCCCTGGGCGTACCTGGAGAGGCGGTCATCGAGCTGGGTCCGCTCCAGCCCGAAGCCGCCTCGGAGCTCTTCGAACAGCAGGCTCAGCTGGTGAAACCGGTGTTCATCGTCGACGAGACCAACCGCGAGGCGGTGGCGGAGCTCGTCGCGCGGCTGGACCACCTCCCCCTGGCGATCCAGATCGCCGCCTCTCGGGTCCGGCTGCTCCCCCCGGCCCGGCTGTTGGAACGACTGGGACCGCGCCTGGGCCTGGTCCGTCGGGGGCCGGAGCGGCTGGACTCGATGCTCCAGTGGTCCTGGGATCAGCTCCCGGACTGGGGCCGCGCAGCGCTCGCAGCGTGCACGGTGTTCCGTCGCGGGTTCACCCTGGAGGCGGCCGACGCGGTCCTCGGCCCGGTCTTGAACGGCGTCGAGGGCGCGCCCTGGCCGATGGACGTCATCCAGGTCCTCGTGGACCACTGCCTGGTGCGCGTGGCCGAGCCGCTGTCTGGCGTCGAGCGGTTCCTCCTGCCGGCGACCGTCCGGGCCTTCGCCGCCGAGCAGCGAGTAGACGCCGACGCCGCGCTCCGGCACGCGCGGTTCTACGCCGGCCATGGGCAAACGGACCGGATGATGCACCTGACCGGACGAGGGGGACGGCTGCGCACACGCCTGCTCGCCCTCGAGCGGAGCAACCTGCGCGCGGGCGCCCGCACGGCCCTCGCGCGGTCCGAGCCCGAGGTCGCCGCGGGGTGCACGCTGGCCTGGGCCTGGCTCGCGCGCACGCACGGGCCCTACGACGAGGGCGTGCGCCTGCTCGAGCAGGTCCTGCTGCTGGACGGGCTCGGGCCCGAGACCACCGCCCGCCTCTACCGCAGCCTCGGGCTGCTGCGTCGACTCAGCGGCCGCCTGGAGGAAGCCGTCTTCGCGTACCGGGAGGCGTCGGACAGGTTCGCGACGCTGGGTGACGACCGAAGGGAGGGGCTGGCGCGGGGCAACATGGCCGACGTCCTCTCCGAGCTCGGGCGCGACGTTCAGTCCGCGGAGGCCTATGAGCGGGCGCTGGCCCTCCTCGCCGGGCGCCACCGAGCCTCGGAAGCGGTCATCGGCGGCAACCTCGCCAACCTGCTCCGTCGCGTCGGCGACCTGGCCGGAGCCGAGCGGGCGTACCGAAGCGCGCTCGTGCTCTCACGACAGCTCGGTGATCAGCGGGCCGTGGGGATGACCCAGGCGAACCTGGCTTCGCTGCTCATGGACCAGGGCCGCCTCGACCAGGCGGAGGCTGCGTACGCCGAAGCCCTGGCGACCGCCGAAGCGCTGGACGACACGCGCACTGAGGGCCTGCTGCGGGGCAACCTGGGGCTGCTCCGACGGGCGCTGGGGGACGATGAGGGCGCGGTGTCGGAGTTCGAAGCGGCGATCACCCTCGCCCGGCAGGTCGGGCATCGAGCAAACGAGTGTCTGGCCTGCGGGAACCTGGGGGACCTGCTGCTGGATCGGAGGGACCTGCCCGGGGCCGAGGAGCAGCTCGCGATCGCCGTGGCGCTCGGAGATCGAGCTCTGCCGTTGGCCGCCGCGGCGTTCCGGGGGAGCCTCGGGGAGCTGCGGATCCGACAGGGAGATCGAGCTGGGGGGATGGCGCTGCTGGCCGAAGCCGAGGCAGCGCTGGACGGGCGGGACCCGGTCGAGCTGGCCAAGGTCCGCGCCCGCCGCGCGCGTCTGGAGCGATGAGCCCTACAGGAGCTCGTGGAGCCGGCCGAGTCAGTCCCTCCGCAAGAACTGGTAGGCACCGGCCTCGGCGCCCCAGACCTGTTCGCCGTCGACGTCGAAGCCCCGGTCCCAGCTGTCGATCCGGTCCCGCCCGACCCAGACCTCGGAGGTGGCATAGCTCGCGCCGTTCATCGTGCTCTCGCACGACGTGTCGGCCGTCCCGCCCACGAACGCCTCGTCTGCGGCGTCCCACTCCATCACCACCCCGCAGCCGGTCCTGAGGATCACGTCGCTGGCGTCGAACGTGACCAGATCGCCGTCGCAGAGGCCGATGGCGGCGTCCGGGTCCACCAGGGCGTGGACCGTGGTCGTTGCGGTCTTCGAGAGGTTGTCCCCGTCCAGGACGTAGACGCGCTGGCGGTAGGGCGCCCCCGGGTTCTCCGCGAGCGCCTGCTCCACGTACACGACATCGTCACCGAGGTCGGGGGCGTGCACGGAGCAGGTGACGAGCTGGACGGCGAAGTACCGGGGATCGTCGATGCTCTGCTCCTCGGAGTCGAAGACCCCGACGAGGTTCTGCCCGAGGGTGGCGACGGCGTCGAACAGAGGATCGTCGTCGACGGGAACGCCGACGGTGACGCAGCCGGTCAGGCCGACCGCCAGCACCAGGGGGATGGAGGGGGAACGCCGCATGAGTCAGTCTCCACAGAGGGTGTCGGGCACACAGGAGCCGGCGTCGCACCGGCCCGAGGAGCACTCGGCGCCGGCCGGGCAGCCGATCAGGAGGAGGAGGAGGAGCGGGAAGAGGGCTTGGCGCATCGCGGGGTCTCCGGCCTGGCGTCACCAGGTGGGGGAACCCTGCAGCAGGGCCGGGATCGGTGAGGTTACGACCGGAGCTGTAACCCCCTCTGTTACCGGGCCTCGGGAAGGATGAATGGGCACCTCGATCCGGAGACACCATGCGCCCCGTCCCCCCTCTGCTCCCCCTGCTCCTGCTCGCCGGCTGCACCGTCGGTGCCCCGCCTGCACCGGCACCCTTCGAGATGCCCCCCGAGCCCGCGGCAGCCCCAACCGTGGACCTGGGCGCGTTCGAGAACCTCGACGGCGACGCCATCTTCTCGACCGCAGCCGGGGCCACGGTCCCCGCCGATCTGCTGCGCGCCGTCACCTGGGTGGAGTCCGGCTTCGCCACCCTCGACGGTGGCTGGATGGGCCTCGACGCAAGCGACGTGGCCCGGGGATCTCTGCTGACCGGGCTCACCGAGGAGCAGATCCGGGTCGACGTCGCCGCGAACCTCGTCGCGGGCGCCGCGCTCCTCGCCGAGCTCCGGGAGGTGGTCGCCCCCGAGGCGCACCCAGCCGAGATCGACGCCGCGTGGTGGCCGGTCCTGGCCGCCTGGGCAGACACGGGCGAGCCGTGGCTGGACGACGCCTTCGCGCTCGACGTGTTCGGCGCCCTGCAGAGGGGCCTCATCGCACCCACCGACCGCGTCGACGACGAGTACGTCCTGGTCACCCCTCAAGCCGTGCCGGGCCTCGACCTCGTGTCCCCGAACCCCGGCCCGTCTGGCCCCGCCACCTACCCGGGCGCGATGAACGTCGACGCGTCCGCTCCCGTCCGGGTCGCCACCGTCGCTCGGATCGAGCTGGTCTCCGCCGAGACCTCCTGGGTACGCGCGCTCTCTGGGGCGCCCCTCGGCCACTACGTGGTGCGGACCTCGGATGGACGGGTCGCAGAGCACGTATCCGACGAGCGGGAGGCCGGTGCCCCCGACGCTGTGACCGTCGTGACCGCCGGCGGCGTCGCGTCCCCCGGAGGGTGGACTGTGCAAGCGATGGAAGGCTCCGCGCGGCTCGTGGCCTGGCTCGCCCGCCGCCACGACCTGTCGGTCGACGCCGCACACATCGGTGGGGACCTGGGACCGCACTTCCCCTGGCGGCCCTGGCTCCAGATGGTGGACTGCTTCGCCACAGAGTCGGTCGGGTGCGACACGGGCCTCGCCGGTGGCGTGGATGCCGGCACCTGGCCCGAGGACGTGCTGGAGGAGGGAGGCATCGAGGGCCGCGACGCGCCGCCCTCGGTGCCCTACTTCTATCAGTACGCCAACACCCTGCACCCGGCGGCGACCTGCCAGAACACATCGATAGCGATGGTGCTGAAGTGGTTGGGCTGGAGCGGGACCCCGGACACGATCACCAGCAGGTTCGGCAAGAACCTGGCCCAGTCCCCCGGCGGCCTCGCGCAGGTGTTCAACACCCTGGCCTCGGAGGCTGGCCTCGAGGCGCGCCTGACGCCGCACACGAACGGCTCATTGGGGGGCCTGAACGACCTGCTCGACGCCGGGAAGCCCACGATCGTGCACGGCTACCAGACTGGCTACGGCCACGTCGTCGTCGCGCTGGGACGCGCCGGCAGCGACTACGTGGTCAACGATCCCGCCGGGCGCTGGGCCGAGCGCTTCAAGGGCGGCTACCCCTACGGCTGGAACGGCGGCGTCGGCAGGTCGATCCGCTACGCGCGGGGGCCCTTCGAGGCCGCGATCGCCACGTCCGACGGGTCCAGCTACCTGCCGCTCTGGTACCACGAGCTCACCGGGGTCGATGCTCCTCCCGCCGAAGAGCCCCCGGCCGAGGAGCCGCCGGCCGAAGGAGACCCCGCCGCCGAAGACCCGGAGCCCGGCCCCGTGGGCAGCAGCGACACCGCGTACTACGACTGGGCGGACGTGACCTGGGTGCGTCCCGAGCAGGGAGACACCGTGGCGAACCCGGTGGTCATGGAGGCAGAGCGCAGCGGCGGCGAGAGGACCGAGTTCTACGCGGGGTCCTGGGCGCTGGGCTCATCGACCGTCAACCCCGCGGTGGCGAGCCACGAGTTCAGCTTGCTCGGGGCGCGCACGCTCACGGCCCGCAACCTCAGCCGCTGGGGCACGGTGCTCGCTGAGAGCACCATCACCGTCGACGTGACCGAGCAGCAGGCCGCGGAGTGCGCCGTGGTCGGCACGATCTCCTGCGGCCAGACGGTCGCCGGAGACAACGGCTCCGCCCAGGCCAGCGACGCGATCGACGGCTACCCGAACATCGTCGGCAACTGGTCAGGCCCGGAGCTGGCGTGGACCTGGTCGGGCGGCTCGGGAGAGGTGACGATCCGGCTGGTGGACCCGCGGCCGTCGGAGCTCAACCACGACATCATCGTGCTGCGCCAGTCCGCCGGGACCTGCGTCGCCCCGGACCAGGTGGACGTCGGCTGGAACAGCCTGACCTTCGAGCCGGAGCCGGGGGCGGCCTACACCTTCGTCGTGGACTCCCATCAGGACGTGGGCGCGTTCGCCATGGACCTGGAGTGTGGCGGCTGATCGCTCCCCCCGCCGCGGCGGCGTACGCTGACCACCTCGACGTGGAGTCCCGATGACCGCGCCCGGAGACAAGCCCACCGTCCTGCAGCTGCTCGGTTGCGACGTCGATCTGGACGCGCGGGTCGCTCGCTGGCCGGACGGTGAGCGCACCCTGACCCCAACCGAGGCCTCGTTGCTCGGATACCTCGCGGCCGCCGAAGGCCGGGCCGTCGACCGTGCCGAGCTCCTCGAAGAGGTCTGGGGATACCGCCGTGGCGTCATCAGCCGGACGGTCAAGACGACGATCGCCCGCCTGCGCGCCAAGACCGAACGGGAGCCTCGGGACCCGGACCACCTGCTGACCGCGATCGGGAGCGGATACCGATTCGTCCCGGCGGCGCCCTCCGCCCTTGCCCAGGCTCGGGCCGAGCGGCCGGCCGGTGTCCACGAGGACCAGGGGACTGATGCCCCCACCCGCGCCGATCTCCCTCCGGCGACCCGGGCGCTCGTGGGCCGGGAGGGGGTGGTCGCCGGGGTGCGCGCCCGATGCGCCTCGAGCGCCCTCGTCTCCCTGGTGGGGCCAGGGGGGATCGGCAAGACCTCGGCGGCGCTGGTGGCCTGCCACGAGGAGGTGGCGCAGGGCGCGTGGGACGAAGTGCTCGTCGTCGAGCTCCACGCCTGCGCGACGGGCACGGACGTCCTGGCGGCGCTCGCCGCGGGGCTCGGGGTGCGCCTCGAGGGTGGCGATCTGGACGACGCCCTGGACTTCCTCGCCGGTGCCCTGCGCGGACGGGGGCGCATGCTGCTCCTCCTCGACGACTGCGAGGGAGCGGCACCGGAGCTCGCCCAGATCCTCCCGATCTGGATGCGAGCATGCCCCCAGATCACCTTCCTCGTGACGACGCGCGAGGTGTTGCGGATCGGCAGCGAGGCGGTCGTGCCCGTCGAGCCGCTGACCTCGGAGGAAGCGGTCAGCCTGTTCCTCGAGCGGCTGGGGCCAAGCCCCGCGGCGGGCTACACGCGCGCTGCGGTGGCCACCCTCGTGGAGCACCTCGACCGGATCCCGCTCGCTGTCGAGATGGCCGCGGCGTGGGGCGAGCTCCTGGACGCCGGCTCCCTCGCGCGACGCCTCGGCCGCCAGCTTGACGTGCTGCACAGCTCCCGCAGGGACCGCCCCACCCGACACGGCAGCGTGAGGTCCACCATCGCATCGTCCTGGTCGCTGCTCGAGGAGCCGGCCCGCGCCGGGCTCCGGCAGCTGGCCACGTTCGCGGACACGTTCAGCATCGAGGACGCCGAGCAGGTCATCGCGGGAGGGAGGACGGCTCTGGAGCTCCTGCGGGGGCTCCGGGATCGCTCGCTTCTCACCCCGAGCGGGGTCGCCTCGGGTGAGCCGGGCATGCGGCTGTTTCGTGCAGTCCGGGACTTTGCCCGGGAGCAGGAGAGAGACATCCCCGCGGAGATCCGCCATGGACAGTGGGTAGGACGTTGGGCCGATGCGCAACGAATGGACCGCCTCCGCGCCTGGGGAGGAGCCGATGTCCCAGCCCTCATAGGGGCCCGCGCGGACCTGGTCCTGGCCGGCCGTCGGGCCCTGGACCGCGGCGACACCAAGGTCCTCGCCGCCTGCGCCTTCGCCCTCGCCACGCTGGGAGAGGTCGCGGGCCCGGCGCTGGCGGAGCCGGAGCTGCTGCTCACGCTGGCCGGCATGGCGCCCGATCCGGCTGTGGTGCTCCACGCGCACGCCGCCGCCGGGGCCCTGTTGATGGCCCGAGGGGAGCCTGACCGGGCGGAGAACGCCCTGGCCCAGATAGCTCCCCTCCTCGACCGGGTACCCGCCGAGGACGCCGCCCGGGCGTTGCTGCACGTGGCGGGAGCCCTGGAAGGTCGCTCGCTCGAGCGCGCGCACGCGGCTGCGGTCCGAGCTCGGGCATGCGCCGAGGACTCGGGTCACGCGGAGCTGCTCGCCGTCGGCACAGCCTGCGTCGCTCGGCTCGATCACGCACGAGGCGACGCGTCCGCTGCCCAGCGAGGGTTCGAGGCGGCGCTCGACGGCCTCGTCGCATCGGGACATCTACGGGAAGAGGCGCGGACCTTGTCGGCGCTCGCGGACCTGCACGCGGAGCGGGGTCGGCCACTGCGGGCCATGGCGCTGCATGAGCAGGCCCTGCTCGTCCAGCGGGATGTGGGCGACCGGATCGCCCAGGCCAGAGAGCTCGACGCGATCGCGGGCATCAAGGCGCTCTCGGGGGACCAGCGTGGCGCCGAAGAGGCGTGGGCCGAATCGCTGGGGCTCGTCCGGGCCGCCGGTGACCGACGCCTGGAGGCCACGATCACCGCCAACCAGGCAGCCGCCAGCCGCCGGGCCGAGCCGGGGGAGGCGACCCGACTTCGCCTCCTGGCCGCGCTCAGCCTCGCCCGCGAGGCGGGGGACGTGCGGGTCGAGGTGTTCATGCTCTCGGAGCTCGGCGAACTCGACCTGTCCCTGGGGCACCTGGCCGCGGCCCGCGCTGCGTTGCTTCGCGCGGTTCGCGGAGCCGTCCGCCTCGGCTCGCCGGATCTCGAAGGGACCAGCCGAGGGGCCCTCGGGGAGCTGCTCGCCTGGTGCGGCGAGCTCGACCAGGCCCGGACTGAGCTGGTGCGCGGGGCGTCCCTGCTGGATGGCGCCCGCCGTCGCGTCGCGCTGGTGACCTTGCTGGAGCGGCACGCCGAAGTCGAAGCGGCAGCTGGCGACGTGGACGCGGCCACCGCCCTGTTGAGTCGGGCGGCGGAGGCGGCGGAGCTCTCGGTGCTCGACGGGTTTGCCTGATCGTCCTCGCGCCGCGGTCCGACGCGTCGCCGGCCGCGCAGACTCCCGCGGGTGATCCGGCTGCCCTCATCGAGGCCTTGCCCCCTGATCTCTCGACTTCGCCTCACGCCGAGCGCGAGGAGCGGGGGATGGGTGGATCGTGCGACCCTCAGGCGACTCGGACCAGGGTCAGGGCAGCCCTCGTCGCGTCTCCGTGAGCCATCAGCCAGTTGGAGTAACGTCTCACTGGGAGTACCAATCCCGCAAGCCCCCGGAGTCTAATGATTCCGGTGGCTTGCGCGTTCTGGATCCGGATGACACCGAGTGAGAATCGAACTCGGCCCCTTCGCATGACCTCCTGACTCAATCGTTTTTGATCGACATCGCCCCTGGCGCGAGCATATACTATCGAAAGTGATTGATCAGATACTCGTAGCGCCCGGCGACGTCGAGCGCATGCTGGCTGAACGCATCCGGACGCTCCGAACGGCCCGCCGCTGGTCTCAAGAGGAACTCGCAGGCCGGGCCGGGCTCGGGGTGGCGACAGTGGCCCGCCTGGAGCGCAGCGGTCGGGGACAGATCGCCACGCTCCTCCGCATCGCCTCAGCCCTGGGGCGCCTGCGCGACTTCGAGACGCTGCTGGCGGCGCCGGAGCCGACCAGTCTGGAGGATCTGCGGTCCGGTCGAGGCGCCCGGTGAAGGAGCTCCGGGTCTCCCTGCGCTTTGCCCCGGACGACGTCCGGCCGGTCGGCACCCTGGCCGAAGACGGCCGACGACTCTGGTTCGAGTTCGCCAACGACCCGCCAGACATCTCCCCCTACGCGCTGCCCCTCGCCCCCGCCACGCTGATCGAGCACCGGCCGAAGTCTGGCGTCCCCATCCCCGGGGTCTTCGCTGACGCTCGGCCGGACGGGTGGGGTCTCAAGCTTCTCCACCGGGCGTTCCAGCGGGCCGGCCGTTCTGCCAGCTCGGTGTCCGCGCTGGACGAACTCGCCTACCTGGGCGACCGCACCATGGGCGCACTGACCTTCGAGCCGTCCACCGGCCCCGAAGGCAGCCTGGCCGATTCGGTCGGGCTGGGACGGCTGGCCCAGCACGCCCGCAGGGTCTACGACGACGAGGTCACCGACGTGCTTCCCGCGCTGGTCCGAGCCGGCGCGTCCTCGGGCGGCGCCCGTCCCAAGGCCCTGATCGGCCTCCGCGCGGACGGAGGCCCCGGTGTCGTCTTCGGCGAAGGAGAGCTGCCCGAGGGATGGGAGGCGTGGCTGGTCAAGTTCCCGACCTCCCGAGACGACCCCGAGGTGGGACGCCGGGAACTCGCCTGGATGCGGATGGCTCGCGCTGCCGGGATCGACGTGCCTCCTTGTCGGCTCCTCGAGCTCGGACCAGGCGTAGGCGATGCATTCGCCGTCCGCCGCTTCGACCGCCCAGGACGGGGCCACAGGCTGCACATGCTGTCCGCCGCAGGCGCCCTCGACGTCGACTTCCGCACCGCGGTCGCGGACTACGGCCAGCTCCTTCGCCTGACCCAGTTCGTCTGCGCCGGGGACCAGCGCCAGGTGCTTGCGATGCTCCGCTTGGCGGCGTTCAACGTGGCGAGCGTCAACGACGACGACCACCTCAAGAACGCCTCGTTTCTCATGCACCCCGATGGGACGTGGCGACTGGCTCCGGGCTACGACCTGACGTACGCGCCCAGCCCGAGCGGCGAGCGCGCCACGACCGTCGCGGGCACGGGGAAGGCTGTGGGTCGGTCGGACTTCGAGCGGATGGCGGGCGACGTCGGTCTTCGGCCGCGGGACCTCGGACCGATCATCGAGATGGTGCTCGATGCGACCGCCGAGGTGGAGCGCCACCTCTCGGACGCCGGCTGCACCGGGGCCGTCTCCCGGGTCGCCATCGACGCCGTGAGGGAAAACTCGCACCGCCTCCGGTAGCGAGTGCTCGACGACCTCACCGCCGGGCAGGCCGGTCCTCCCGCCGTGCGTCGCCGAGCAAGGCTCGGGCGGCGTCGGCGTGAGCAGCCAGCCAGTTTGAGTAGCGTCTTGCTCAGCGACAATTACATCTCGGCGTGACGACAACTACATCTCGGCATCCCAG
>CALAGR010000263.1 GCA_937891735.1 uncultured Pseudomonadota bacterium
TCCGGGCCCGCTAGCGCCGGCGTTTGAAGCCGCCGCCGCCCACGTGCTCGCGCACCTGCACGGCTCATCCAACAGCTGGTTTGTGGCTCAGCCCGAGCAGGTCCGGGGGGCGATGCGTCTGGGCCTGCTGGACGGCCAGCTGCGCATCGACGCCAACAAGCACGCCGCCCGCTGCCTGCTGCGCGCGTGGCAGTGGCGATCCGCCCTCAGGACGGGTTGATCTCGCCGTTCTTGCGGCGTCGCTCCATCTCCTTGTGCCAGGTCTCCAGGTCGCCCTTGAGCGTGAGCATCTGCTCAGCGAGCTCGGTGAGGCGCAGGGTCAGGACCTCGGTGTGGCTGGCTTCGCCGGAGTCCACGTCGTCCTGGTTCAGGGCCCGGATCTCCGCCTTCATCTCCTCTCGGGCCTCGTCCATGCCGTTCATGATCACGCCGATGAACAGGTTGAGGATCACCATGGTGGCCACGAGCACGAAGGAGCTGAAGAAGATGGCGGCGCCCCAGCCGAACGCGTGACTGGTCTCCGGCGTGCAGGACGCGATGCCCTGGTAGCCGTAGTTGATGCACCCGTACATGTTGATGTACATGATGTCCGTCCAGTCCTCGAGGGTGGCCACCCGGAACAGGCTCAACATCGCCTTCTGCAAGGTGTCGAAGTGCACCGGGTCGTTCGTGCTGAACGTGAACACCGCGAGCACCGCGTACAGATAGAAGAAGATGAACAGCAGCAGCGAGATGTAGAACATCGACGGGATGCTCTTGAGCAGCGCGGACACGATGATCCGCAGCTCCGGCAGCGCGTTCACCAGCTTGAGCACCCGCATCAGGCGGGCCAGACGCAGCACCGTGACGTACTGCGCGTCCAGCGGCATGAAGCAGACCGCGACGATCAGGAAGTCGAAGATGTTCCAGGGATCGAGGAAGTAGCGCCACGGCCTGCTGCCCTCGGCCCCCATCTTCACCACGATTTCAGCGACGAAGATCCACAGGATGATCTGGTCGGTGAAGTGCAGGGCGTCGCCGTAGTGCTCCACCGCCGCGGGGTAGGTCTGTACGCCGACGAGCACGCCAGCGAACAGGATCACCCCGATGATGAAGTTCGAGAACCACGGCGCGTCGGCGACGGACTTGAGGAAGGCAACCAGGCTGGACACAGGGGACTCCGTTGATGCTCTCCGGGGCCCCCGGAGAGGTGCGCGCGGCAGGATGCCACACGATCTGCGTCCGACCCGGCCTGGGCTACCATCCCGCGCCATGCACCCTGCGCCTCCCTCCGTCTTCCGCCCCGACCTGTTCGCCGGTCGCACCGCCGTCATCACCGGGGGCGGCAGCGGCATCGGCAAGGCCGTCGCCCGGGAGCTCGCGGGGCTCGGGGCCATCGTCGTCATCGCGGGCCGCAAGAAGGCCCGGCTGGAGGAAGCGGCCGCCGACCTGATCGCGGACACGGGCGGGGTCGTGCACGCCGTGCCGTGCAACATCCGAGACGAAGGGTCGGTCAAGTCGCTCATGGCGCGGGCGGCCGCGCTGGGCGGTGGGCGCATCGACTACCTCGTCAACAACGCCGGCGGGCAGTTCCCGTCCCCCGCGGGATGGATCAAGACCAAGGGCTGGCACGCGGTGGTCGAGACGAACCTGACGGGCACGTTCCTGTGCTGCCGCGAGGTCTTCCACGCCTCGATGGACGAGCACGGGGGGGCCATCGTCAACGTGATCGCGGACATGTGGCGGGGCTTCCCGGGCATGGCCCACACCGGCGCGGCCCGGGCGGGCGTGGACAACCTGACGAAGTCGCTGGCCCTGGAGTGGGCGTGGCGCGGGATCCGGGTCAACGCCGTGGCCCCGGGCATCATCCTGTCGTCGGGCTACGCCAACTACGATCCGGTCTTCCGGCAGGTGTTCCTGGACATGGCGGACAACATCCCCGCTCGGCGCCTGGGCACCGAGGAGGAGGTGAGCTCGTCGGTGTGCTGGCTGCTCAGCGAGGGCGCCTCGTTCGTGTCCGGGGCGACCATGCGGGTGGACGGCGCCGGCTCGCTGTGGCGGATGAGCTGGGAGGTCCCGGATCACGACGCGATGAAGCGCTACGGCGGACGCTCCGTCGAGGCGATCCTCACCGAGCACGCGGCCATCGAGGAGGACGCGGAGTGATCGTTCGGACCGCCGCGGTCCTGGTCCTGGCCGCGCTCCTGCTGGCGGCCCCGGCGGCGTGGGCCCACCAGGCCGAGCAGTTCGCGACGTCGCCGCGCACCCTGGGCCTCGCTGGCGCGGGCGACGCGATGGGCGACGGCGCCGGATCCACCTATGGCATGCCCGCGGCCCTCGGCCTCGCGCGCACCGACCAGTTCCGCCTGAGCTGGATCGGCGGCGTGGTGACGCTGGCCGAGGCGGTCGGAGTGCAGCGGATCGATGACGAAGGAGAGGTGATCCCCGCCGACCAGCTCGACGCCACCCAGCGGCTCCCGGAGCAGGCCCTGGCGCCCAACGGCGTCAACATCGACCTGATGAAGCGGCTCGGTCCCTGGGTCACGGCGGGGGCCTACGTCACCTTCCCGATCCCGTACCTGTACTTTCACGACTCCCAGGACGCCTGGGCGCCCAACACGGTGCGGTGGCGCAGCCGGGTGGCCCAGGCCACGGGCTTCGTGGGGGGCTCGGTGAGGCTGCCCGTGCGCGGTCTGCCGGCGCAGGTGGGCATGGACTCGGCCCTGCAGGGCGGGCTGTGGCTGGGGGTGAGCCTGGGGATCCTGCCCAAGGCGAACATCGAGATCGATCTCGACCTGATCGGCGTCGGAGAAGAGGTCGCGCCCTTCGTGGACGTGGCGCTGCGGGACGTGGACCTCGTGGTGAAGGCCCGGTTCCGGCCGGTGTTCTCGGCGCTGCTCGACCTGGGCACCTTCGTCAAGGCCGCGGAAGGCACGCGCATCGGCCTGACGTTCCGGCCCGAGACCCAGGTGGACATCGATCCCATCCACCTCAACGTCGCCGTCGAGGGGCTGGGCAACCTCGCGACGATCTTCACGCTGGTCAATCGCATCGAGGCGGAGGTGTGGCTCGGGCTCGTGGACTTCTACGAGCCCAACCAGCTCAAGGCCAGCCTCGCCCTGTGCCGGCCCCGCTGGTCCCTGGCCGTGGACGTGCAGTGGTCCCAGTGGAGCAGGCTGGTGGCGAGCTACGGCCGCGTGGTGGAAGGGGACGACGGCACCGGTGGCAGCCTCACCCTCGATCTGGCTGGCGACAACGACTTCCTCTACACCGTGCTCGGTCGGCGGGTCATCGACGACGACGCCTTCGTGGACACGGTGGATCTGGCCCTGGGGTTGGAGTTCGTGCCCGTGGTGGTGCCGACGTGGCCCGGCAAGCCCCCCCTGACGGTCGCCGTGCGCGCCGGGTACCGCTACCAGCCCCCCATCCTGCGCCCCACCGACGGCCCGTCCGCGCTGCTGGACGGGGGCGCCCACACCGTCGGCTTCGGGCTGGGGATGACCGCTCCGAGCCTGCCGCTGTTCAAGGACGGCCCGTTCCTGCTGGACTGGGGCATGCAGGTCCAGCGCCTGGACGGCATGGCGCTGCCGAAGTCCGACGCCGCCCTGTCCGGGATCAGCGGGATCCCGGTCGTCTACAGTGACGGCGCCCGCTGGCCCGGCGGGTGGGCGGTGGTGACGGGGCTACAGGTGGGCACGGGGTTCTGAGTGCAGGAGGAAACATGCGACTTCTGACAGCGGCGGCCCTGGTCCTCTCCCTCCTGCTGGCGACCGGCCTGGCGGCGGGCGAGGAGGTGCGCGCGACCGAGTGCAAGGTCGTGCAGCTGAAGACGAGCGACGGCCTGACCCTCGCCGCGGACCACTGCAGCAGCGGCGCGCCCGACTCCCCGGCGGTGGTGCTGCTGCACATGATCCCGCCCCACAACGACCGGTCGAACTACCCCGAGTCCTTCCGTCGCAAGCTCGCCGCCAAGGGTCTGCAGGTCCTCAGCATCGACCGCCGCGGGGCAGGGGACAGCGAGGGCGTGGCGAAGGAGGCCTACATCGGACCCAAGGGTGCGCTGGACGTGCAGGCCGCGCTGGACTGGTTGCGCGCCAACACCGACGCGGATCCTTCGCGCTGGGCCTGCGTGGGTGCCAGCAACGGCACGACGTCCTGCCTGGACCATGCCGTGCACGCGAGCAAGGACGAGGCCCTGACCGGCCCCACCGCGCTCGTCTTCATGACCGGCGGCACCTACACCGAAGCCCAGAACCTGGTGGCCACGAGCCCCGCGACGGCGGCGGATGTGCTCTTCACCTTCAACGCCTCCGAGGCGGAGTGGTCCCAGGCGCAGAGGCCGGCGCCGCACACCGGGGACTGGCAGCTGCGCAGCTACGCGCCCGGCGGGCACGGCACCCGCGTCTTCGAGCCCAACCCCGAGGCGATGGACGACATCGCCGACTTCCTCGCCGCGTCGCTGCGCAAGGGCAAGTAGCCCAGCGCCCATGACCTTGCGGGACCACCTGCGCCGGCCGGCGGTGGCGGCGGTCGTCTCGACCCTGCTCTTCGGCGCCGCCATGGCCGCCCAGATCGTGCGTCGCTCGGCCCTGACCATGGACGAGCTGCACTCGCTGCTGCTGGGCCTGAGCTGGGCCCAGGGGGACGTGCTGTCGTTCTACGTCGGCTCAGTGACCCGGTACGAGGGCGGCAGCTGGCTCATCGCGTGGCCCGTCAGCTGGCTCCTGCGGCTCGGCGCGGGCCCCGTCGCGGCCACGAGCTGGGCGGCGGGGGGCATCTCCCTCATCACGGTGTTCGCGGCGTCGCTGTGGCTCGCCCGGACCAGTGAGCGCTGGCTCGCCGGGGCGGCGGTGGGGCTCGTCGCGGCCTGCGTGCCCGAGCTGGTGCATTACAGCTACCGGGCGTGGGGAAACCTGTGCGAGGCCCTGGTGATCCTGCCCCTGGGCGCCCTGGCGTACTCCGCCTGGATCGACCGGGGGCGCAAGCTGGCCGCCGCGCCGTTGTTGGGCCTGCTGCTCGCGTTCGGGGTGGTGCTGTCGTACTTCCACATGATCACGGCCGTGGCCTTCGTGCTCGTGCAGGCCGTCGAGGCGTGGCCGCACGGCGCACAGCGGCGCAAGCGCGCGGCGATCGAGGCGGTGATCGTCGGCGTGACGGCCCTGGCCGCGTTCGGGGTGTGGGTGCAGCTCATGTACCCGTTCCCGGGCGAGGCGACGGACGTGCGCGACGGCCACTCGCTGCTGTCGCTGGTGCCGAGCCTCGTGCTTCCCCGGCTGGACACGATCCTGCTGCACCTGCCCGGGGCCTGGACGGGGCAGCTGCTGAGCCCGACTCCGCTGCGCCTGGGGGCGGGGGCGCTCCTGACGGCCCTGACCGTCGCGGGGGGGGTGGTCGCCTGGCGCTCGCCGGTCCGGCGGCTGCGCTGGCTCGTGCTGTTCGCCCTGTGCTACGTGCCGGCGCTGTCCGTGGGGCACCTGCTCCTCGACGTGCCCGACGTGTACCGCTACCACCTGCCGTTCTTCGCGGCCGCGGTGATGCTGATCGCGGCGTGGGGGTGGGCACCGTCCCTGGCGGCGGTGGCCTGCGGGCTCACCTTCTGGCTCCCCACGGGGCTGGAGATGCCGTACCAGAACCCCACCCTCAACTACCTCGAGCTCGGCGGAAACGCGGTCTACCGCGACCACGTCAACCCGCACATCAAGTTCGAGGGGCTGCGCGCCCAGGTCCCGGAGTGGTATCGGCAGTGGTTCGCGTTCGGCTACGGGGTGGACCTGGGACGGCGGTTCAGCCGCGCCCGCAAGGGCATGGGGCAGGTGCTGGGGCAGCTGCCGGATCCCCAGGGAATGCTCGACGAGAACCCGCACTTCGCGATGTACCCCCTCGAGGCTTGGGTGGACTGGTGGGAGCGGGACCTGGGCTCCACTCCGGACCGGCGGGAGTTCCTGCTGGGCATGGGCATCGGCTTCGCGGCGGACGCACAGATCGACCGCCGGGAGCGCGCGCTGCTCGACCACCTGGCTCCGCCGCTGCGTCAGACGGTGCTCGAAGGCGCGGGGGCGGCCCTCATGCTCGGCCTGTCGGCGCCGGCCCCGGTGGAGCTCGGAGGCTGGGACGACGGACTGCTGGACGGGCCGAGCAGC
>CALAGR010000264.1 GCA_937891735.1 uncultured Pseudomonadota bacterium
GCCCGCCGGGCCCCGGTCCGCAAGGTCGCCAAGCGCCGGGCCCGTGCGCGCCAGGGCGGCTTCCTTGGCAACCCCGCCGTCGAGCTGGGCGTGGCCGCCGTCGCAGGCGTGGCCCTGGGGATCGCGGCTGACCAGGCCATGACCTGGGAGTCAGCCCTGCAGCCCGGCCACGTCCTGGGCGCGATCCTCGCCTTCGGGGGGTGGAAGTTCGCCAAGGGCAAGTGGAAGGGCCGCCTCATCGCGGCGGGGGTCGGGTCGGCCGGCCAGTCCTTCGCCCGCGAGACCGTGGCCCCGTGGGTCGCTGGCCTCATCCCGGCCGGCGATGCGTCCGAAGCGCTGCCCTCCAGGGCATCGACCCGCTACCTCACCCCGGGCAACTACACGCCGATGGCCTCCCAGGCTGCCGCGTTGGCGGCCCACGGCATCCCCGTTTAGGAGCCCCCGATGCAGACCGAGACCATCCAAGCGTCGCCTCAGCAGGCGACGATTGACAGCGGCACCGCGGCCAGCGCCACGATCACGTTCTCCGACTCGGGGATCGTGGACGTGTCGCGGCTGCAGATCCTCGTGCAGGACGACGACGCATCGCAGGCCACCGGGACCGGCGTGGTGATGATCGACATCACCGAGATCGCGCGTGTCACCGCGATCACGTTCAACGGGACGACCCTGTTCGTGGCCGGCCGCAACACCGCGAGCCCCCCGGCGGGGATCTTCTCGCGGCGGCGGCTCCGCAACTTCGTGCGGCTGCCCAAGATCCGGGTCAAGCCGGCCGACACGCTCGTGGTCACGGTGATCTACATCCAGACGAGCACGGACGGGCGCATGAGCGTGTCGGTCCCGCTCGCCCCGGACCGCTTCGCCAACACGCCCCAGCTCGTGATGGACCCGAACAAGCCCGAGGTGGTGGTGGGGTCCCCGGAGATTGTGATCGCGGACGTGGACGGCACCGGGAACGCCTTGACGTGCACCTTCGACAAGAGCGGCCTGGTGGACCTGTCGCGCATGGTGATCAAGTGCTCTGCGCTGCTGACCTGCACCATCGCTGCGGACTCCTACGGTCCCGTGGATCTGAACCACGTTCCGATCTTCCTGCTGCAGCTCATCCACAACACCGACTACAACATCGTCGGTGGGCAGGGGACCCCCAGCGCGCCCAACTCCTTCGAGTGGGGCCGGGCCCACAACTGGTTCAACCTCGGGATCATCCGGGTTGCCCCCGGGGACACGCTGGTGGCCACCGTGTCCCTGTTCGACACGGGCGTGCTGCTGGACAACGCGAGCGCGTCGATGATGGTGCCCCAGCAGCCCGACGGATCGATCATCTCCGACGATCTGCTCTGCCGGCCCTGCGGGTAGACCCGTGAACTGTCCGTGCATGGCCGGCGCCGCGGGCTCCCCCCCCCGGGGTGCCGCGCCATGCCCGGACCCGGTGATCGCCACGGGGATCGAGATCCCCGCGGACGGCTCGCATTCGGGCCCGGTGGAGATCGGCTCCATCCACCCGAACGTCCTGGGCTGGGAGATCCAGATCGTGATCGATCTGCTGGCGGCGGATGCGCTGTTGCAGATGCGCCTGCAGGTGTTCGGCGCCTGGCAGCGGAACACGGGGATCGTGTTCGACAAGATGAACCTGAGCGTCGGGGGCCGGTGGTTCGTGCCCTACGCGCGGATGAAGCTCGACCTGGAGGACAGCGACGGCGCGACCACAACCGCTTCCTCCTTTTCCCTGGTGGCGACCCCGTACCTCGGGGGGCGCCCCCCCATCGGCACCACCATCGGCTATGGGCAGACGGTCGCCACCATCGGCCCCCTGGCCCCGTCGTCGTTCTCCGTCCCCTCGGGGGCCGGCTGGTATCGGGTGGTCCCCCAGGCGCTGGGCATCGCGAGCACCCTGTCAATCAAGGAGGTCTCGGTGGCCGGCGCGATCTTCGGCACGTCCATCCTCGATCCCCAGCTCGCGTTCGCGCCTGGCGCGGACCCGTCCGGGGGCTGGCGTAGGGTCCCCCCAATCTCCTCGGGCGCCACCATCGTCGTCACGAACAACGACGCGGTGATCGCGGCGGCCGTTGCGGTGCAGTGGCGCTACGACCTGACGGGGGCGCGCTGATATGGGCCTGTTCCTGTTCAACATCGACACCACGCTCGACCCGGTGGGGGCTGGTGGGACCGGGTCATGGCCGGTGGCGGTGCCCCCGTGCCTGTTGATCCACTCCATCGCCATGAAACACACGGCCGGCGACTGCACCACCTACGACTGGTCGATAGTGGGCGGCACGGATCTGCCCCTGTATGAGTTTGACGCAGCGGCTGGGGTCACCCCGGACGCGTCGGCCATGGACTTCATCAACGAATACGCGTCCGGCGCCCAAGTGTTCGTCACCGAAGGAAACGCCGGGCTGCTGGGGATCGTGCTGACCGCCAACGGCGGGGCCACTGGAGCTAACACATGGACCGTGGCGATCCGCGGTGAGGTGATGCCCGGCCACCAGTACGACATCGCGATCCCAGCGCCATGAGCCGGGCTCAGTTCGAGCCGGCGGCACGAGCTGCAGCGCGCGAATTCGGGATCCCTGAACGCGGCTTCCTCGCCCTGGTGACCATGGAATCCGGGTGGAATCCCAACGCTGTCAGCCCCGACGGGGCCATGGGGCTCACCCAGGTGCTGCCCCCCGCGATCCATGACTCGGGTATACCCGGCGACCCGTTCGACCCGACCACGAACCTGCGCCAGGGGGCCAGCTATCTGGCTTGGTGTAAGCGGTGGCTTCACAATGCCGGCCTGCCCTCGGGCTGGCCCTTTGCACTGGCGGCCTACAACGCGGGGATCGGCAACGTGCAGCGGTCCGATCCCAGCCGGCCCGGGTGGCTGACCCGGATGCCAGATCCGGCCGTGATCCCCTATGTGCTCGCCCTGTCGCCCGCGTTCGTGCCCGCGGGGCGCGTGAGCCCGGCGGCGGCCCTGCTGATCGTCCTGGCGCTCTGGTGGGCCCTGGGATGAACCTGCTCCCCTCCCAGCGCCGGATCATCACCTACACCGACAAGGGGATGCAGGCCGCGATCCGCATGCTGGAGGAGCGCGGGGTGCCTGAGAACACCATCGCCCTGCAGCTTGAGCCGGCCATCGACGCCTACGCCGAGATCAACGAGCACGTCCTGCTGGGCCCCCAGCGGTGTTGGCGCTGGTCCGTCCCGGGCAACGTCTCGGGCCAGTGGCTCGCCGGGGGCGGTCCGCTGACCCCGTGGGACAACGGCCCCACCCTGTATTCGGTGATGCTGCAGGACTCGGTGGTGCTCCGGTGGTTGGGCCGCAACCAGGCGCTCGACTGTGGCGGCTATTTCGACCGGCTCGCACAGCTCGAGCTGCAGCTCGGGGCGGCGCTCCGCTCCGTGTCCGTGCCCGGCTGGGCCGGCGTGATGGACGCTGCAGCGGACGAGGGGCGCAGCCGGGTCGCAGACATGACCGGTCGAACCATCATTCCCTGGTGGCTCTGGCTCGGTGGCGGCCTGCTGGCCCTGCGCGAGTCCCGGGTGTGGCGATGAACCACCACCACCACCAGGTCAAGGGAGGTCCCCGTGGCTGAGGCAGCACCGGCTATCGGTCCGGGCGCGATGATCGACTCCATCGGTGGGCTCGTGGGGGGCGCCATTGACCAGGTCACCAGCAAGGTTGATGGGGTCCGGGCCTGGGCGAACCAAGATCCGTGTGCCCGGCAGCAGTACCTGCACGAGCACTCTTGGACCGTGCGCCCCCAGGTGCGCGAAGCTCAGCAGCTCGTGGCGTGGCTGACCGAGGCGGGCCCGGCAGCCGTGGC
>CALAGR010000265.1 GCA_937891735.1 uncultured Pseudomonadota bacterium
GCGCCGCAAACTCAGTTCACTTCGAACCCCGGGATCCCCGCGACAGGAACCCGCGACGGGGCATCCACGGTGTGTGCGGCCCGCATGCATCCGTTGCCGCTGCTGCTGTTTCTCGATCCTGACCACCGTCAGCGGGCCCTTCGCGGGGCTGGTCCAAGCTGCGCGGTTCCGGCCGGATGTTTGAGGCAAGTCCGCGGAATCACTGCGGCGCCTGAGTGCCCGGTTCTTCCGATGAAGTTCGAGACGCCCGCCGGGCCGGTGCGCACGCGCCACCCCGCCCGACCGGGTTCCTTGCGACCGCGCTCGGGAGCGGTCACGATTCCGCCGCGTTCCAACCGGGAGACTTCATGGTCGGCAAGCAGCCGTTCGAGATCGTGTTCGGATCGGGGGTCGCCCGGTTCGACTCCGTCGGCAACCTCTTCGTCAACCTGCCCCACAGCGACGACGACCCGATGCAGGTCCGCCTGGCCGATGATCGGGTGGTGTCGGTGCCGGAGCGGCGCGCGCGCGTGCACGCCGCGGGAGAGCCCGGGCCCGCTCAGGGCGTGTTCCCGGCCTCGGCAGACCTGCCCCGCGGCCTCACGGTGGAGCTCAAGGGCTATCTGGGCGCGACCTTCGACGCGGGCCGACTCGTCGTCTCGGTGCCGGCCGACACGAGCGTGCCGGACTGGTTCGAGGCGGGCGCGCGGCACGAGTTCACGCGGCCCGGGAACGCGCTGCGCCTCTGGGTGAAGTCATCGATGCCCTCCGGCGTGAGCCTGGCGAACGCCAGCTCCGTGGACAGCGGCCCGCCGACCCAGCCCAAGCCGGTGGCGCGCGCCCAGTTCCAGCCCGTCTCCTCGACGGAGCCCGTGGCTTCGGCCCCCGAACCTGCCCCTGCGCCGGACGCGGAGGCCCCCACCGCCGGCTCCTCGGGCCCCTACCGGCCGGACCGGCTCGCCGCAGGGCACCTCGGAGTCGGCAGTGACAAGCCCAGCCGGGGCCTCGGTTGCAGTACCCTTGCGATGGCCGTGGCGCTGGCGGTCCTGAGCCTGGTCGCGTTCAGCTGATCAGGCGGGCCCCCGGCCGCCGCACACAGGAGGCCTGGTGCAGTTCATCGACCCAGATGTAGCCGCGCGCGTCGAGCGCCTCGAGCTGCCATTCAATCGCTACGGGCTCGACCACTATGGGATCGACAAGGGCTACCTCCGGGGGTTCTTCAGCTTCCTGTCCCTGATCTCGAGACACTGGCTGACGGTGGATGCCTACGGGGTGCACAACGTGCCGGCGTCGGGGCGGGCCATGCTCGTGGGCAACCACTCCGGGGGCGTCGCGCTGGACGGCGGCATGATCGTCGCATCCCAGATGCTGGACATGGAGCCACCGCGCCTCGCCCAGGGCATGGCCGAGATCTTCTTGAACCGCATGCCCTTCGTGAACACGATCCTGAGCCGGGTCGGCCAGTTCACGGGCCTGCCCGAGCACGCGATCCGACTGCTCGAGGACGACCGCCTGCTGCTGGTGTTCCCCGAAGGGGCTCGCGGCACGGCGAAGCTGTACAAGGACCGCAACTCCCTGGTCGGCTTCGGCACGGGCTTCATGCGGCTCGCGCTGCAGACCGGCACGCCGATCGTGCCCACCGCGTTCATCGGCGGCGGGGAGGCCATACCCACGTTCATGAACCTGTACCGGCTGGGCAAGCTCGTGGGCGCCCCCTACGTGCCCGTGACGCCCTGGATCGCTCCCCTGCCCCGGCCCACCCGCTGCCAGATCTACTACTCCGAGCCGATGCGCTTCGACGGCGACGGATCCGAGGACGACGAGGAGATCGCCGGCTACGTCGAGCAGGTCAAGACGCGCCTCGCCGCGCTCATCGAGTTCGGCGTGCAGAACCGCAAGAGCGGCGACTTCAGCCGGCCCGTGCCCGGCGCCGGCGACGCGCAGGGCGCGGCATGAAGGTCCTCGTCACCGGCATCGCCGGACGCATCGGCCGGATCGTCGCGCGGCGCCTGCTGTTTGAGGGACACGAGGTGATCGGCATCGACCGTCGGCCCTGGCCCGACGCCCCCAAGGGCCTGCAGATGCACAACGTGGACATCCGCAAGCGGCCCGCCGAGAACGTGTTCCGGAACAGTCGCCCCGACGCCGTCGTACACATGGCCACCGTGACCCACTTCACCTCGCGGCAGGAGGAGCGCAACCGGATCAACCTCGACGGCACGCGCCGCATCTTCGAGTTCTCGGCGATGTACGGAGTGAAGGCGGTGGTGTTCGTGGGTCGGCACACCTACTACGGCGCGGCCGCCGACTCGCCCCTGTATCACTCCGAGACCGAGCCCCCCATGGGAGTGGCGGTGTTCCCGGAGCTGGCGGACCTGGTGGCCGCGGATCTGTTCGCCGGCGCGGCGCTGTGGCGTCACCCGGAGATGAAGACGGTGGTCCTGCGCACCGTGTACACGCTGGGGCCGTCCCGGCACGGCACGCTGGCGGCGTTCCTGCGCGGCACGGTGGTCCCGGGGATCCCGGGCTTCGATCCGCTGTTCCACTTCATCCACGAAGAGGACGCGGCCAAGGCGATCTGCCTCGCCGTCAAGCACGAGCTGATGGGCGTGTACAACGTCGCGGGACCTCAGCCGGTCCCCCTGTCCACCCTCATCGAGGTGACGGGGCGCAGACGGGTTCCGATCCCGGAGGCGCTGCTGCCCCGGGTCCTCGGTCGATTCGGGCTCCCGCGCCTGCCCGTCGGAGCCATGGGGCACCTGAAGTACCCGATCGTCATCGACGGGAGCCGCTTCGCCGAGAAGACCGGCTTCGAGCACGACTACGACGAGGTCCAGACGATGGAAGCGTTCCGCTGGGCGTGAGGCGCCTCGTCCCGGCGGCGCTGGCCCTGCTGCTCGTGCCCGTCCCGGCTGTCGGGGAGACCACCGAGGAACCGGCGGACACGGCACCCCCGGCCCGGACGCCACCCGATCCGCGCCGCCTCGAGGTGGCCCCGCTCCCCGAGGTGTCCTACGACAGCGACCTCGGCCTGGGGCTCGGCGTCCTGCTCGACGCGACGAAGTACCACCCGGACTTCGCGCCGTACCGCACCAACCTGACGGCCCAGGCGTTCTTCGTGGTGGGGCCCAACCCCGACGGGGGCGTGCGCATCGCCTTCCAGAACCACTACGTTCGCCTGGATCTGCCTGGACTCGCGGGCTCCCGCCTGCGCCTGAAGGCACGGATCGGCCTGCGCCACGAGGTCAACGCCCGCTACTACGGCATCGGCAACGCCTCGATCAACCTGCGCCCCTGGAAGGGGTTTGACCGCGCCACCGCTCCTGACGCGTGGGCCGCGGCCCGCCGGTACTACGACTACCAGCAGGTCCGGCCGTACCTGCAGGTGGAGGCCCTGGCGCTCCTCGCCGGCGCCCTTCAGGCCTACGGCGCGTTGAACGTCTGGTGGAACTGGATCACCCTCATCGAGCAGAGCAAGCTCGCCGAGGACCTGGCCGGCGCAGCGGGCGACGACGTGACCGCGATGCTGCTCGGGGCCCCCCGCCACGGCGCCCTGGAGGGCACGGTGGGGTTGGTCTACGACACGCGGGACGACGAGGCCTACCCCACCCGCGGCATGTACCACGAGGTGGGGATCCGGGGCGGACCCACCTTCGAGATGCCAGGGGGCTACGGGGGACTGCACCTGCAGACCCGGTTCTTCGCCCCGCTGCTGGACGACTGGCTCGTGGTCGCGGCGAGGGTGATGATCGACGCGCTGTTCGGCGATCCGCCGTTCCCCGAGCTGTCCCGATTCGGGGGGCAGCGGCCCGATCAGGGTCCCGGCGGGGCGGTGAGCATCCGGGGCGTCCCGCTCCAGCGGTACCACGGCAAGATCAAGCTCATCACCAACCTCGAGCTGCGCAGCAAGCTCATCCGCCACATGCTCCTCAAGCGCCCGTTCGCCTTCGGCCTGCAGGCCTTCCTGGACATGGGCAGGGTCTGGACCGACTGGGCCGCGTCCCCCTCCCTGGACGGCTCCGCCATCGGCCTCAAGGTCGGGCTGGGCGGCGGCTTGCGGCTGTACTGGGGGGCGAACTTCGTGGTGCGGGGGGACGTGGGCTGGTCGCCCGACGGCCTGGGCGTGTACTTCGACGTGAACCACATCTTCTGAGGAGGCGGCGTGGCTGAACCGGTGCGGCTGGCGATCATCGGCGCGGGCAACCGCGGGCGCGAGGTCTACGGCCGGTTCGCGCTGGCGCACCCCGAGCTGGTCCGCGTGGTCGCCGTGGCCGAGCCGCGGCAGGACCGACGGGCCGCCATGGGCGCCGAGCACG
>CALAGR010000266.1 GCA_937891735.1 uncultured Pseudomonadota bacterium
CAGCCGACGCCACGACCACCGGCGGCGCCAGCGCCTCACCGCCGAGGTAGGCGTCGAGCCAGACGAACACCTCCGCGGGCACCGGGTCGGCGGCCAGGGCCCCCAGCGCCTCGGCGCGCACGGTGTCGCTGGTCGTCTGGGCGAGTCGCTGCACCACCAGGGGGGCGACGTCGAGGCTCCTGGAGGCCCGCAGCGCAGCCACCTGATCCCGCACCGGCGCGGCGGGATCGGCGAGCACGCCACCCACGATCTCCCGAGCGCGGTCCCCCCCGACCGCCCCCAGCGCCAGCAGGATCCACACCCGGGCGGTGTCGCCGCCGGCACGGCTCCACGCCAGCGACAGCAGGTCCCGGGCCCCGGGCACCGCCTGCTCGGCCACCTCGCCCTTGGCCAGCAGGTAGGCCCCGGCCCACTGGGCGGGGTTGTCGGACTGGATCAGGAGCGGCGCGAGGTAGCTGAGCTGCTCGCCGGTGATGGGCTTTCCGCGCCCCGCGCGGGCCTGCACGGCGAGGGCCACCGGCACCGCCCGCTGCAGATCGACGGGCTGGATGCCCTTGCTCAGCGCGTCCCACAGCACGCCGTTGGCGGCTTCGCCCCCCATCGCGCCGAGGCTGCGGATCACCACGCGGCACACCTCGGGGCGCCCGCCGTCGCCCCAGCGCACGTCGCGCCGGCAGTCGTCCAGCTCGACCACGAGCGCCTCTTCGATGCGGGCGGTCATGGCGGCGCGCTCGCCGTCGGTGGCGCGGAAGTGCTCCACCTGGGACACCGCGAACGCCGCCTCGGCCACCACCCCGGCGTCGGGATCTTCGAGCAGCTGCACCAGCACGGCCCCGGCGTCGTGCTCCGCCACGAGCCCGATGGCCCGCGTGGCGGCGGCGCGCACCACGGGATCGGCGTGTCGGGACAGGACCACGAGTTCCTCATGGCCCCGGCGGGCGTCCTGCAGCCGCGCGACCGTCAGCAGCGCCTCCGTCCGCGCCGTGGCGGCGAGCGCGCTCTCGGCCTGGGCCGCGTCCTTGTCGGCGTCCGTGCGCAGGGCGCGCATCTCCTTGCGCTCCGCGGGAGAGACCCACACGCAGCCGGCGGCGAGGCCGAACACGAGCAGGAGCAGGGCACTCAATTGGGTCGTGGTCCTCACAGCGCCTCTTCACCATCCCGTTTGGGGCGCGGGCGTGCCTCGTGCCCCGATCACCTGATGGGGTAGCTTTGTCACCCCGGCAGGCAAGGTACCAGCCGACCCACGCGCGGCTGCGCAGGAGCGTCCATGTTCTCGACCGCCCGGATCGACGTGCTCTCCAAGACCCTCGGGGGCTTCGCTCTCGTCCCCCTGCTCCTGCTGGGGGGTTGCCCGTCGGGCGGACCGAACGACGACGACGACAACGTCACCATCTTCGATGAGGTGCCCGTGGGCGCCCTGGTGATCACCGAGATCCAGGCGGATCCGGAGCCCAACCGCCCCGAGTGGCTGGAGCTGTTCAACACCACGGACGCGACCATCAACCTGGCGGGCTGCCAGGTGGCGACCCGCGGCTCCACCGAGAACGAGTTCGTGATCACCGGCGAGGCCAGCGTGGCGGCGGGCGCCTACGCGCTCCTCGGCGCCGCGGAGTTCCTCGGCGAGGACGGCGACGCGGCGTACGCCACGGTCGCGGTGTGGACCGGGATCAGCATGAACCAGAACGACCAGTCGGAGCTGGTCGAGCTCGCCTGCCCCAACGGCAACGGCGGGCGCTCCATCACCGACGTCGTGGCGTTCGACCCGCTCGAGGGCTGGCTGCCCCGCAAGGGCCACTCCTGGCAGCTGTCGGGCGCCCCGGATGCGGGCGCCAACGACGACGCGACGGCGTGGTGCGAGGCCCCCATCCAGGCCAACACCACCTACGTGACCATCGACGGCCAGCCCGAGTACGGCACCCCGGGCCAGCCCACCCAGTGCGAGCAGCTCGGCGGGAACGCGCCCACCAGCGAGGGTGACGTGGTGATCACCGAGATCGCGGTGGATCCGTGCGGCGGCACGAAGGAGTGGTTCGAGCTGTACAACCCCGGCACCACGGACATCGACCTGCGCCGTTGCCAGATCATCGACGTCCCCGTGGACGGCAGCTCCGACCCGGACGTGCACACCATCGACTCCGAGCGCGGCGCCACGGTCATCCCCGCGGGCGGGTTCGCCGTCTTCAACTCGAGCAGCACCGCAGACCCGGACACGACCCTGAACCCCGCGGCCACGGTGACGGGTGACTACCCCTACGCCAACGGGATCAGCTTCAAGAACACCGACAACCAGTACCTGATCCTGGAGTGCCCCCTCGACGCCGGCGGGACGCTGGAGGTCGATCGCATCCTGTACAACTGGGGCGAGCAGGGATCCGGGTTCAAGGGACGCTCCCTGTCGGTGGATCCGGCGGAGTGGACGGCCGAGGGGAACGACTCCCTGGGCGCCTGGTGCCTGTCCCCGGGCGACACGTACGTCTCGAACAAGGAGTGCGCCGACGTCGGCACGCCGGGCACCGCCAACCAGAGCTGCCCCGTGCCGCCGCCCTACCCCGCGGCCGGGGAGCTGGTCTTCACCGAGCTCATGGCGCTGTCCCAGTCGATCGTGGGCACGAACGAGGAGTGGTTCGAGGTCAAGAGCCTCGGGAGCGAGTCGTTCGGCCTGGACGGCTGCACCATCGAGCTGGACGACGGAGTCGAGATCGACAGCCACGTCATCGCCTTCGCCCTGGGCGTCACCATCACCCCCGGCGAGTACATGGTGATGGTCAAGTCGAGCGCCGCCGACACCATCGACACCTGCTCGATCCCCCACGGCTACGAGTACGGGACGAACCTGAACCTGTCCAACGATGCGCCGGAGACGCTTCGTCTCCTCTGTCCCGGCACCGCAGGAAACGTCGTCATCGACGAGTTGAGCTACGACTTCGGCACCTCGGATCCCCGTGGCGTGGCCTGGCAGCTCGACGCGTCGAGCGAATCCGCCGTCGGGAACGACCTCCCTGGGGCCTGGTGCTTCCCGGATCCCACCATCGTGACGTTCCCGTGGATCTGCAGCATCACCGCGGGCGAGGACACCGGCACCAACCAAGGAACCCCGGGGGTTGGCGGCTCCTGCCAGTAGTCTCCGGGACGCCGGGACCGCGCATCCCATCTGACCCAGGCGGTTGAATTTCCTGAACTTCTGCCGATAGGCTCATAGAATTGCTGTTCGATGGGAAAGGAGGCCTTGGCAATGCGTCAGAGACAGACAGGATTCACCCTGATCGAGCTGATGGTCGTGATCTCGATCATCGGGATCCTCGCCGCCCTCGCCGTACCGAGCTACCAGCAGTTCCTGCTCCGCGCCAAGCGGGCCGAGCTCAGCATGCACATCGATGCGATCCGCGTTGTAGAGGAAGCCTATCGCGCGGAGTGGGAAGTCTTTACCAGCTGCACGCTGATGCCGACGACCGTGCCTGGCCGGCAAGCCGTCGACTTCCCGGCGAACGAGACGACGAACTTCGACTGGAACCTCCTGGGCTGGGTGGCCGACGGTCAGGTCTACGGCCAGTACGACGTGACCGCCAACGCGCTCCCCGGCCAGCTCGCGACCTTCACCTCGAACGGGTTCGCGGACATCGACGGCGACGGCAACCTGTCGCACTACCTGGCGAGCACGTCGCTACACGCGTCGATGATGACGCCGACCAGCGTCTATTAAGGGTGATCAACGCGGTGGGCGCTGACCCGACTCCGGCGACGCCGCCGAGGTCCGCCCCCGCTTCCCCCGCGCCCCCGAGCCCCGCGCAGACCCAGGCCCCCGCTGGCGACGCGACGGGATGACCTGCCGGGCGGGCGCCGTGT
>CALAGR010000267.1 GCA_937891735.1 uncultured Pseudomonadota bacterium
ATCTCGTCCAGTTAGCTGAAATCAAAGGGCAATCCGGCTATCCGGACACGCATGCTGGAGGGGCATCCCACTGCCTTCTTCCCGTTCATCGAGGCAGGGCTGCAGAAGCTGGAGCGAGGAAACTCGAGCGCAGCCACCGAGATCCTGCGGGCCGGCATGGAGGCAACCGCCTTGTACCGGCTCGCAGACTTCGCTTCGCCGCTCCACACGCCACTGCTGAACGTTGAGCTATCGGAGCTCCGCCAGCGCCTGGTTGCAGAGGGGGCCGACCGCATCCCGCTGCCCACTCTTCGCACAGCCGAAGCGCTCCTGCTCAACCAATCCTCGGATGCACCGAGCTCGGATGGCTCCGCCGGTCCGGCTTCGGAGGTCATCCGGTTGCTGGATGAAGCCCTCGTCGCCGACGCCTCGTTCGGACCGGCCCGACTGCTTCGAGCCGCGCTCCAGGTGGAGGCCGACCAGATGTCCGAGGCCCGAATCCTCCTTGGCCGCCTGGATGCCGCCTGGCGGCCCTGGTCTGAGGTCCTGGAGGTCCGTCTCTGCCTTCGCTGGGGCAACCTCGACGAGGCCGACCAGATCGCGGCAGGGATCGGGGACGGCCCCGACGAGCCCGAGCCCCAACTACTCCGCCTGGTCGCCGCCGCCCGGGCTCACTTCGAGGCAGGCCAACCGGTCCGGGCCGCGGAGCTGGTTGAAGCGGCGTTGAAGCTGGAGCCCCGCTACCTGCCGCTTCGTCGCCTCGCCTTCGAGCTCAACAGCCTCTCCGTCGAGGTCCTCCGCCGGGTGAAGGAGGAGGGGGCCTCTCCGAGCGAGCATGCCTCGTCGTACCAACGACTGCTGGCCGACGTGCGACGCGACCTCGGGATCGACTGACCGCGCGCTCTCCGCGCGTTCACGAGTCCAGAAACCACCCCGAACGTCACCGTTCGTCCCCATTGCCGAGCGGGCGAACCTCCAGCCGCCCTGGCGAAAGTGCCCGTCTACCGGCCCGCATGATTTCGCCACATCGATTCCCGCCGCCTCCACCATACTTTTACGAATGAAACCAGTCGCTTGCGGCTGGTTTTTGTTCGTTCTGGTCGGCGGGTCCCTCCCTCGGCGCTGGACAGACCGACGAAGATCGACTTGCCGAGTAAGACGACCGGACTTACCGTTTTGTCATGACGACGATCACTGTCTCCAGCAAAGGCCAGATCACGGTCCCCGTTGCGCTCCGGGAGGCCCTGAAGCTGCATCCGGGCTCGATCCTCCAAGCCTCGATCGACGCACAGGGGCGCCTCGTCCTCGTGCCTGATCTCTACGAGCCCGCAGACCTCTTCAAGGACCGCCCGGTCGTGTCGCGCGCATTGACCCTCGAGGAGATGGACGAAGCCATCGGTCGGGCCGTTCGGTGATCTCGCTGGACACGAACGTCGTCGTGCGGCTCCTTGTCGGTGACGATCCCCTTCAGACCGCCGTGGCAGAAGCTGCGTTCCTTGAGCACGCGACGGGAGAGGGTGTCTTCGTCCCACACATCGTGCTGGTCGAAACAGCATGGGTGCTCCGCACGGGCTACGGCCTCGATCACCCGGTCGTGCACGGGCGCATCAACCGTCTCGTCCGAACCCGTGGGGTGTTCGTCGAGGAGATCGACGTCGTCCTGACTGCCCTGGAGGAATACGCTCGCGGAGTCGCGGACTTCGCCGATCTGCTGCTCGTCGGCACGGCGGCAAGGGTCGGCGCGATTCCGCTGCTGACCTTCGACCGCAAGCTCTCAAGGCACGGCAACGCCGCCCTGCTCAGCTGAGCTGAGCTGAGAGGAGGCACACATCCCGAGGGACCTCGCTCCCCCCGTCGTCAGTTCGCCCGGGCCCGCGCCGAGCCCCTCCCCGACCGAGGTGACCCACCCCCGAGTTCGATACTCATCCCATATGGCCAACAACCATTAGTTAAGTGAAACCAGCTTGTTACGGCGGTTCTTGCTCGTTCTGGGGGGTCTGAGCGCCTGGGCTCCCCCCCTCGGCCGAGATCGCCGCCAGAGCGTGGGAGTCCTGTCTCAGAAGCGTGAAACTACGGCCCGCTCCGCCCTTCGAGGATCGCAGTCGCGTGGTGCACGAGACCGCTGAAGTGGCCCTCGTTCTCGAGGACGTGGAGGGTCCCGGACGGCAGGCGCTCGACGAAGTATCGACCCCAACTCAGGGGCGCCATCGGGTCGGCGTCGCCGTAGAAGAGGTCGACCGGTTGCTCGACCGAGTCCAGCGAGAAGCCCCAGTCCTGGTAGTAGAGCTGGCCCTCCAGGGCGGCGCCGTCGATGCCGGCCCGGTAGGCCTCGGTCATCTCCGCGACGATCAGCGAGCCGACCTCGGGCTGCTCCGAGAACATCGCTCCGTCCGCGGTGGACATCCGCCCCCACTGGCTGAGGAACTTCTGCGGGTTCTCCAGCCCCGAGCGGTGGCTCTGCAAGAAGCGACGCTGCATGCCGGGAGCCGTGATCGCGAACCACCGGTTGAGCCGGAAGGGCAAGGCCATGCCGGCCGCCCCCGCGTCCTTCGGGGCGCCGCCAGCGACGACGACGACGCGACCGACTCGCTGGGGCAGCCGCGCCGCCACGGCGAGCGCGTGCGGCCCTCCGCCGGAGTGGCCGAGGACATCGAAGCTTCCCACGCAGAGGTGGTCGGCGAGGGCCGCGACGTCGTCCGCCCAGGAGACCAGGCTGCGCCCGGGGTCCGGGCTGGAGGCTCCGAACCCGGGGCGGTCGGGGGCGATCAAACGCACGCCCCCCGCCTCCGCCGCTCCCGCGAGGAGCTGGGCGGCCAGGCCGGAGTCGGCTCCACCGTGGAAGAAGAAGACAGCTCGCCCGTCGGGGGGACCGAGCTCGCGCCAGGCGAGGCTGCGTCCATCGGAGAGCTCGAGGATCATGGGGGACTCCAGCGCGGGCGCCGCAGACGCCGGCAGGGTGAGGGGGACGAGGGACAGCACGATCGAAGAGAAGAGCAGGCTTCGCACGGTGGGGAGACCTCCGGGTCGGTGTGTGCGAACGACAATGCGCGCTGCGCCGTCGCGCGACAGTGACCGAAGCGGCCGGATCACGGACCGATGTGGCCAGACTGGCGGAAGTGCTCGGGGGTGCTGTTCGTCCAGCGACGGAACGCGCGATGGAAGGCGCTGGGCTCCGAGTACCCCAGGAGCCAGCCCACCTCCGCGATCGTGCGCGCCGGGTCCGCCAGCGCACCCGCCGCGACCCCCAACATGGCCGCGTCGCGCACGTCGGAGAACCGCGTGCCCTCGGCCGCCAGGGCCCGCCGCAGGCTCCGCGGACTCATCCCGAGCGCCCGAGCGACCTCGCCGGCCGAGGAGGGGCGCCCGGGCAGGGCGGCCACGACTTCCCGGCTGACCCGAGCGCTCACGACCGGCGCGGGCCGGCGCGAGGCCAACTCGCGGCTCGCGTAGCCGTCCAGCAGTTCGCGCAGCGCGGGATCCGCGCTCGCCAGGGCGACCTCGACGCAGTCCGCGGGGAGGGCCATGGAGCAGCCCGGGGCGTCGAACCGCGCGCTGGGCCAGTGCCGCTCGATTCGATCCCGATGCGCGGGCGCCGGCCAGGGGAACGCGACCACGGCCCCCAGAGCACGGCCGGCGCGGGCCGTCATGCGCTGATCGACGAGCGCGAAGGTGATCTCGGCGAAGAGCCGTTGGTGGGCCAGCTCGACCGGGGGGAGCTCGATGCTCAGGCTGGAGCCCTGCCACCGG
>CALAGR010000268.1 GCA_937891735.1 uncultured Pseudomonadota bacterium
AGCGGTACGGTCCGCAACGAGGTGAACGTGCTCACGACAGCCTGGGCCTGGGGCGCGAGAGAGGGCCGTCCCTACACGGAGGGCCTCACAGTGCGCTGGCCGGACGTGCTCGCCGCGCCCGTGCGGGAGAAGTACACGCCGACACGCGACGAGGTGCGGCGCGTGCTCGAGGCGATGCCTGCCGGCTGGGAGCGGGATCTACTGACCTGCCAGAGCATCCTCGGGTGCCGGGTGCGCTCGCTGGCTCGGCTGCCTGCTCGGGACGTGGATCTGGAGCGCGGTCGGGTGCGGCTCAAGTGCAAGGACCACGACCGGACCGTGCGTGTGCCCCAGGAAGTGCTCGACACCCTGGGTCCCTACGTCCTGGCCGCGAGCAAGACGGGCACGATCTGGGGGGTGAAGATCGGCACGGCGCTGAACGTGACGACGATCCGCAGGGGGCGGGCCAGCTCCTGGATGGTCGCGTGCAAGAAGGCAGGGGTGCCCCGCTTCACGAGCCACGGGCTGCGGCGGCTGGTCAGCAACGAGTGGATCGCTGCTGGGGTCAACGTCGCGGTGTACGCGCGGGTGCTGGGCCACAGCCCCGAGGAGGCGCTGCGGTCGTACGCGGCGATCCAAGGGGACGACGAGGTGGCGGCGTTTGAGAAGGCGCGCAGCGCTCGGGAGGAGAACGTGGTCACGCCGGACTGCCGCCAGGCCTAATCCAGGGAGACCCGGGGGAGCGAGGTCGTCGGCTTCCTGGCGTTCCGACGGGGGCGCTTCCGCGTCTCGCGCTCGCGCAGCCGGTCGGTCATGTCGTCCCGGATGACGACCTCGCGGCCGTCGAGGTCTCCTACGAGGTTCTCCCGCCGCAGCCATCTCCTGGCGTCGGCGTCGCGAATGGGGAGCAGCTTGACGGCGGTTGAGAACCGGAGGATCCCGCCCCCGAACTCAGCCACAACCTGGTCGATGCGGTCGAGCATCACCGACATCGTGTGCTCGAGTCGCTCGGAGATCGCGGCCAGCAGCCTCTCTGCGGCCTCGTCGTCCCATCTCGGGGCTCCCACCTCGACGATCGGTGCGGGCGACTCTCGCGGAGCGGATCCCCGCGCTTGGGCAGCGGTCCACAGCGCGCCCAGGCTGATGCCCCGGGGGGCGTAGGCCAGGAGAAGGCCCAGGGGCAGCTCGTCCAGCGTCGAGCCTGACAAGGTCTCGACGGCTGGCGGATCCCACTCGTTCTGCGGGCACTCGGGGAGGGGAGGGGACGACCAGAGGCGCTCCCCGGCCCGCAGGAGCTGGAAGCTGAGGGAGCCTTCGGGAGACGCGAGCGCACCCTGGGATGAGGAGGGCCAGTTCATTGTTGGGTCACCATCGCGCGCGCGGGCGCGTACGCGGAGTAGTCGGGAGTTGGGAGCGGCGCGGGGGCCTGCCAGGCGTCGACGGCGCGCGGCACGTTCAGCTCGGGGAGGTCGCGGTTTCGCTCCAGCCAGCCTCCGACGTAGGCGGCCAGCACCCGACCGTCGAGGTCAGATTCCGGGAGGGTTACCCCGGCCCGGCCGCCTCGCGGCGGCGAGCGCAGAACCTCGTAGCCTTCGGCGGCGAGGTCGTGGACAAGTGCATCGAGCAGGCAGGCGATGGATGGGCCAGTCGTCCCGAGGCACTCGGCCAGATCGAGGAGGGTCTCGAAGGTCAGCGCGGATCGGCCGGACTCCAGCCGATCCAGGGTGGCCTGCGTGAGGTCCACGCTCGCGGCGATGTCTACCTGCCGGAGCCCTTGTCGGATTCGGATCGCCCCGATCAGGCGGCCTGCGAGTTCCTTCCGCCAGAGGACACGGGGTTGTCGGTCTGTCGCTATCATTGGCCTAGTGTATATGCATTAAGTGATATCTTGTGCCGAGAATGACAAAGCGAGCCAACCATGGTCCGAACACGCTCATCCATGCGGCAGGGGGAGCTGACGTGAACGCGGTGACTGGCCTCAGTTCGCCCACGTCGCTCGTGGGCCTGCGCCCCCTGGAGCGAGCGCATGGTGACTGGCACCGACGGATGTGGCACGCGACGCCCGACGGCGCCAGGCTGCCGTGGGGCGCCTCCGTCTCCCAGGTCCTCCAGACGTCGCTGATCGAGTTGCAGATGCCCCGAGGGCCAGGCGACCGCGCCAGGATGGCGGGCGAACGCTCGATCGGTCGCCTGACCGAGGAGCTCTGTGGCCACGAAGTCGCCCTCGTGTACGGCGCTGAGGATGAGGAGAGACTCCAGGTCGTCCTGGATGGCGCAGCTCACCCCAGGACCGGGAAGCTGATCAGCCGGAAACAGCAGCGGCGGATCCTCGCTCGACGGCGAGCTTGTGCCGAGGCGATCCGGCGACTGCACGGCGCTCCGCCACTGGCCCCGGGAACGCGCAGGCGACACCGCCGCTCTTCTCCGCAGAGTCGTCCGGTCGCCGCGTGGCACATCCAGCGGC
>CALAGR010000269.1 GCA_937891735.1 uncultured Pseudomonadota bacterium
GACTCCGGCGACGACGACTCGGCGGGCGACGACGACTCCGCGTCCCCCGGCGGCGACCCCGAGGGCCCATGAGGGCCGCGCTGGCCGCGCTGCTGTTGACCCTGGGCCTGCTCGGGGCGCCGGCGCTGGCGCAGGCCGGCAACAACACCTACTGCGTCGGCGCCAGCGGTGAGTGCAACACCCGCGCGGTGAAGGCGAAGCACGGCAAGTGGCACTTCCACACGTTCGTGACGAACGGCAAGGACTGCTACGAGTGCTACGACGAGGTGGACAGCACCTGCGCCACCAACTTCCTGCGCAGCCACCCCGACTGGTCCACGGCGGGCCTGGGGCGCTGCACCGTCCTGGGCATGGCCGAGCAGGCGGAGGGCATCGTCTTCCACGTCATCGGAGGGCGTGAGACCGCGCCGCCAAAGCCCAAGAAGCCGCCCCCCAAGAAGAAGGTGACCCTGACCACCGAGGTGTTCCGCAAGTCGCCGGGCCCCTACGCGGTGGGGGATGAGGTGCAGTTCGACGTGCGGGTGCGTGGTGACGGCAAGGATCCGCGCACGTTCTCCGGCGGCGACGTCGTGGTGCGGGACAAGCAGGGGCGCGAGGTCGCTCGGGTGCCGGTCCGCGTCAAGGGTGGCTCGGCCGAGACCGCCAGCGTGACGGTCAAGGTGCCCGCCGGCGACCTGAGCGTGCAGTTCGAGCCGCGGGATCCGATGGTCCGCGCGAACGAGGAACTGGGGAAGCTCGACTCCCCCGCGATGACCCTGACCGTCGGCAGCTGCCCGTTCCGGGCGGGCCTCACCGGGCCCCCGGCCATCGTGCTCATCGGCGAGACGCTGCAGGTCACCGGCTCGGTGCAGGCGCACACCGGAGGCGCGGCGAGCGCTTCGGACCTCGCCGGCGCGAAGCTGGAGCTGCTCCTGCAGCTCGAAGGGGGGCTGGAGGCCCGCTTCCCGGCGCGTCTGGAGGGCAACCGGATCACGGGCTCGATCAAGGCCCCGGACATCGACTCCACGGCCAGCGTGGGCCGGGTCACGGTGGTCAGCGCGGGCAGCCCCGTCATCTGCCCCGGAGCTACCCTGCCCGTCACGGTCAGCAAGGCGCCGTTCACGCTGACCGCCGCCGCCCCCGAGACGTGCTGGACCGGGCAGCCGTGCATCGCGACGTTCACCGTGGGGGTGGGCACCGGACCCGCCGCGGCGAAGGCGCAGGAGCTGCTCAACCAGCCCGAGCTGGAGGTGATCGCCAAGGTCGGCGGTGAGCGCGTGCCGTTCGATGGCACGGCCGCCGGCGGCACCATCACCGTGAGCACCACCCCCGCCAGCGAGGGGGCCGTGACGTTCTCCCTGGAGCTCAACAGCCGGGGCGAGTCCACGGCGGCCCAGGTGCAGTCGGACGTGGCCGAGGCCATCGTGGTGCGCCTGCCCGAGGAACTGGATCTGGGCAGGATCAGCGGCTCGGATCTCGTGTCCACCTGCCAGCCCCTGGACTTCTCGGCCAGCAACGGAGCCATGGGGGCGCGCTTCGCCGTCGAGCTGGCCGATCCGTGCGCCGACTGCGAGGCACAGCTGGTGTCCGTGTCCGACGGCCAGAAGTTCGAGCTGCCCCTGAGCGAGATCATCATCGGCAAGGACCAGGAGCTGCAGATCTGCCTGGTGGTGGGCCGCTGCCCCACCGGCGAGGCGGGGGGCGAGCAGACCCTGCTCATCAAGCCGCTGGAGGCGCGCTTCGCGGGGCAGGAGAAGCGGGTGGCGGTGCGCTACACCGTGCCCGGCAGGGGGTCGCTTTCGTGCTGGGGCTGGATGCTGTGGTGGCTCCTGGGCGCGGTGGTGTTGTTCATCGTCTGGTACGGGTTCGTGCGCCCGGAGGGCTTTCCCCCGGGGGCCTCGATCCAGCTCGCCCAGAACAGCAAGAAGCTGCGGCGCGCGGACCGCGTGCTGCTCGAAGATCAGCCCGGCGGCAAGAAGGGCTGGTACCGATCCGCGAAGGTGCACTTCGCCGGGAGCGGAGACGCCACGTCCCGCCGGTCCGACGCCCAGTTCACCCTCGTGCCCGCCGGGGGCGGCGTCGGCGTCATCGCGACGGGGGGGCTGCTTCGGCAGGATCCGCGCACCCGCAAGATGGAGCCCGCCGAGCCGCTGCCTGGCGACGACGCGGTGGTGCTGTCCAGCGGGCGGGAATACCAGGCCGGCGGGCTGGTCTTGAGGTTGGGGTAGCGATGCGGCGTCTCCTGGTGTTCCTGCTGCTCGTGCTGCTCCCCGCCACCGCGTCGGCGGCGACGGAGACCGTGCTGCTCCTGGACAACTCCGGCTCGATGATCTTCGAGGTGGGGATCGTCGGCACCAACAAGACGATCCCCCCCGCGGACCCGGACCGGCTGTCGGTGCTGGCCACGCTGCTGCTGGAGCGCATCCAGGATCCGGGCGACCGGCTGCACATCCTCAACTTTCAACAGGCCGCGCCGCACTTCGCGGTGCTGCCCAACGACGTGGACGCGATCCGGGCGCTGCAGAGCAACCAGCCGACGCACATGCGGGTGCCCCTGACGGAGGCGCAGCGGATCCTCGCCTCCTCCCAGGCGGAGCGGCGGCTGTTCATCCTCATGACGGACGGCGCCCCCACCGACGAGCCGCGGCTCGAGCTGGCCGAGGCCCGCACCATCCTGGGGCTCGATCAGTCCGTGGTCCCCTACGACCTCGTGGTGATCGGCCTCGCCTCGGCCAAGGAGATCGAGGAGCAGCAGGACCAGTTCCTCAAGCCCCTGGCGGCGGATCACGGCCGGTTCGTGCGGGTGAGCCAGCCAGGTGAGCTCATCGACCGCTTCACCGGCGCCTACGCCGAGCAGCTGGGCAGCAAGCCCGAGACCGGCACCCTGCGGCCCGGCGCGAGCTACACGGTGGACGTGGGCAAGTACGTGCGCGAGGTGATCGTCATGACGGCGGCCACCGAGCGGGTGGGCCCCTATGGCGTCACGCTGGAGCGCGATGGCAAGGACCGCGCGCTGCAGCCCGGCAACTCCGGCGACAACGGGTGCAGCCACAACTACTTGGCCTCGGACAAGAAGTCGAACAAGCGGATCTGCGAACCGCCGTTTCACAACTGGACCGTGTGGAAGGAGGAGAACAACCCGAAGAAGACCTCCCGCTGGCGCTTGACCCTCGATCGGGGCGCGAAGTCCGACATCGCCTTCGGGTTCATCCTTCGCTACGAGCTGGGCGCGGAGCTGGTGGGTCCGCCGTCCAAGATCCGCGCGGGGGAGGAGTTCGAGCTGCGGGCGCGCCTGGTGTTCGAGAACAAGACCTTCGACGAGCAGGAGTTCTTCGGCAAGGACGGCTTCGAGGCGGTGGCGTGGCTCGGCGAGCAGCAGGTCCCCATGAGCCGGCAGCCGGACAACACCTTCGTGGCCCGGGTGCGCGCCACGGACCTGGGTCCCAACCGCCTGCGCGCCGTGTTTCGCAACACCTGGATGGAGCTGCCGGCGGAGACCAGCGTGCTGGTGGAGGGCTACCTGCCCCTGACCCTGGACGTGGCCCCGGTGGACTTCGGCGGCTGGCCGGGGGCGGGCACCAGCGTGCAGGAGTGTCGGCAGCTGACGTGGACGGGCACGAACTCCACGCGGGTCCCGCTGGAGCTGGTGGTGGATGGCCTTCCGCCGGGGGCGGGCGTGAGCATCGGCGGCGGAGACGCCCGGGTGGGCGACGCTGGAGAGCTGCCCGTGGGCGCGAGCGAGGTGGAGCTGTGCGTGCGCAGCGAGCGCTGCTGCGACGCGTTCGAGGGGCAGGACGTGCGCCTCACCTTGCGGGGGCTGGATCCCCACTACCACCCGGACGGCGCGCCGGTGCCCGTGGTGGTGGCTGTGCGCGCGACGTCGTTCTACGCGTGCTGGAAGCTGGTGATCTGGGCGGTGCTCGGCGTGATCCTGCTCGGGATCGTGCTGTATGGGCTGCTGGGTCCGAAGGACTTCCCCGCGGATCAGCGGATCCGGGTGGCCGGCAGCGAACGCAAGCTGGCCCGCGCCTCCGCCCTGAACCTGCGGGACCAGCCCGGGGGCCGCCGGGGCTTCTACCGCAACGCCACGGTGGGACTGGACGCGGGCGGCGGCATGCTGGGGCCGCGCTCGACGGCCTGGCTGCGCCTGACCGCCAAGGGCGCCGAGGACATCTCGGTGGAGTGCGCGTCTGCGCTGGAGACCAAGGACCGCCGCACCCGACGGTGGGAGCCGATCAACACCGAGGCCGGTCCGGAGCCACTGAGGCGTCGCGTGGACTACCGTGTCGGCGATCTCTACTTCCGCGTGGAGTAGGGCAGGGGCCTGCCCCCGAGGGAGAGCCATGACCGAGCCAGTGACCATCATGATCGCCGGAGAAGGCAAGAATGCCCTGGGCAGCGGCCTGATGAAGTCCCTGCTCGCCCACTTCCGGGCCGCGGGCGACGCGCCCATCCTGCTGACCGGCCACGGCGACGCGTTCTCCGCGGGGCTGGACCTCAGGGAGGTGGCGTCCCTGCGTCGTCAGGACATGGAGGCCTTCCTGCGGCTGCTGGAGCGGCTCGTGGTGCAGATCTTCGACCACCCCGCGCCGGTGGTGGCGGCCGTCAACGGGCACGCGATCGCGGGGGGGCTGATCCTCGCCCTCGCCGCGGATCGGCGGGTGGGCACGACCAACGGCCGGGCCCGCATCGGGCTGAACGAGGTGCCCCTGGGCCTGCACTTCCCGCCGGTGCTGTTCCGGGCGGTCCAGTACGCGCTGCCTCCGAGCACCCGGGAGGAGGTGCTGCTCGAGGGCGCCCTGCACGATCCCCAGGACGCGCTCCGCCTGGGGCTGCTGCACGAGCTGCACGACGATCCGGTGGGGCGGGGAGCGGACATCCTGGACAAGCTCGCGCTGATCCCCCCGGACGCCTACAAGGCCGCGAAGGCCTCGCTGCGGGCGGGGGTCACGAAGCGGAACACCCTCGAGGACAGCAAGTTCGTCGCGGACATCGTGCCCGCCTGGGTGAGCCCGGACCTCAAGGCGCGGCTCAGCGCGATGCTTCGCTGACCGACACCGAGGCGCGCCGACGGTCCTGCTTCTCGGCGGCGATCCGCTCCGTCTCCGCTTCCCAATGCAGCCGGGACGTCTGCAGGTAGCGCAGGATCCGGTCCCCGGTGGCGTCGTCGAAGGCGTCTTTTCCTTCCGGAGGGCCTGGCTTCTCAGGAATGCCTGGTCTCGACCTGCGGCGCGAGCTGGAACCAGACCGGTCCTTCCTGGGTCCGCACCGAGGCCAGGACGGGACAGGCCGCGCAGCTCGCGGCGTCGCCCGGGGCGGCGGTGAGGGTGCCCTGGCGACACCGCGCCCCCGACACCGCCCAGCAGGCGCGTCCGCCGTTGTGGCCCCCGTTGACCCCATCCAGGGACGTGTCGAAGGGCACGGGGCACCAGCCCGGGTCCTGGGGAGCGCAGTCCTGCGCCCCGCACGCCAGCGTCTCCCAGCAGTTGAGTCGTGGTCTTTGGAACGGGGCGAGGAGCGGCGCCGGGATCTGGCCATCGGAGGTCGACGCGGGCTTGAAGCCCTGGAGGATCGCCGCCTCGATGGCCAGCACCACCCGGCCGTCGAAGTGGTTTCGCGGCTCCTTGTCTCGTCCTGCCACCAGATCGAGCTCGAAGGGCAGCCCGGCGCAGCGCCGGAGCTCGGCCAGCGCGGAGTCCATCACCATGCCCTTCCGGTAGGGCCGGTCGGACACCATCGCGTCCAACGTGTCCGCTACCGCGATGATCCGCGCGAGGATGGGGAGCTGGTCGCCACAGAGCCCGTCGGGGTAGCCCGTCCCGTCGAGCCGCTCGTGGTGGGACCGGACCAGGTCGGCGATCTCGTCGAAGCCGGCGATGCTCGACAGGATCTGCTGGCCCCGGGCCGAGTGGTCCTTGACCTGCGCGAACTCCGCCGCCGTCAGGGCGCCGGGCTTGTCCAGGATCGCATCGGGCAGCCCGATCTTGCCGATGTCGTGCAGGTAGCACGCGTACTCCAGGGTCTCGAGCTGCCGCTCATCGAGGCACAGCCCTTCCGCTGCGGCCTTCGCGAACCCGAAGACCCGTCGGCAGTGCCCGTGGGTGTAGTGGTTCTTCGCCTCGATGGCCGACGACAGCGCCAGGACCGCCTGCAGGTACATGTCCCGCAGGCTCTGGGTCCGGTTTCGAACCTCCCGGTCCAGCAGGGCCAGGGTGCGCGCCTGGTGTGCGGCGTGCTCGCTCCGCACGGTGCCCATCGCGCCGAACACCCAGCCCAGCAGCAGGGGCAGCAGCGCGAGGCCGACGAGGTGCCAGCCGGCGCTGGTCTGTATGGGGAACAGGGATCCCGCCGCGTAGCTGCTCATGGGGTCAGGCGTCCCGACGAGCAGCGCGTCGGCGGCGAGGCCCCACAAGACGCCGAAGCCCACATAGGAGTTCTGGATGGGGTTGATGGAGGCAGGCCGACGGGCCGCGATCAGGAACTCGTTGATGGTCGTGGTGCGGGTCACGGCGCGCTCATTTCCGGCCCGTCCCCGGCGGGCTGGGGATGGCATCGGTCTGATCGAGGGTGACCTGAGGAGCAAATGGGGATTCGTCGGTCAGATCCTGCTCGATGTCAGGAACCGCTCGCCGCTCGGAGGCGAGCACGGCAGCCCGGGTTGTCGGCCCTCGGGGCCGGTGGCACGGTGGCCGCAGACCTGCACGAGGAAGCCTCCGATGCTCGACGAACAACACCGAACGATCCGTAGGTGCCTCGGGGAGCTGGCCGATCCGGCGCGCCTGGACGGCTCCATCGAGATCCTGGATCATCTGACGGGCCTGCTGATCCCCCACTTCGCCCTCGAAGAGGATCCGTCGGGGATCATGGGCACCGTGGAGGCCAACGCTCCCCACCTCGCCCGCACGCTGCAGGCCGTGTTCTCGGAGCACCCCGCGATCCTGCAGCAGGTGCGGGGCCTGCGGGAGCAGCTGGCGTCGTGCCAGCTCGCCATCACCGGGCTCGTGCAACGCGTCGGTGACCACGAGCAGCGCGAGAACGCGGTGTTCACCGAGGCCCTGTACGTGGATCTGGGCGGCAGCGGCTGACGATCCGGCGCCCCCCGGGGGCGGGCGCGACGATGTCCTTGGCGGACCGCTGATCGCCGGCTACGTTCCCTGTCGATGACCCGCGCGATCACCCCGTCCCAGAGCCTCCGCCACGCCGCCGCGTGTGCGTGTTGTCCCTGTCGTGAGGCGGGCTGACGGACGACTGACAACCGATCCCTGTCGCCCGCCTCGGCCCTGCCCAGGCGGGCGTTTTTCGTTCTGGCGAACGGAGGCGACCATGGAGAACTTCACACCCGGTAGCGCGCTGCTCGGAGGCGCCCTCATCGGAGTCGCGGCGTCGCTGCTGCTGCTGCTCAACGGCCGGATCACCGGCATCAGCGGGATCCTGGGCGATCTGCTGCGACCCCGGCCCGGCGAGGTGGGCTGGCGCCTGGCCTTCGTGGTCGGGCTCATCGGCGGCGGGCTCCTGCTGCTGAGCTGGAGCCCCGAGGTGTTCGCTCCCCATCCAGATCGCTCCACCGGCGCAGTGATCGTGGCCGGGCTGCTCGTGGGCTTCGGCACCCGGATGGGCAACGGCTGCACGAGCGGTCACGGGGTGTGCGGGATCCCACGGGGCTCGGCCCGGTCCATCGCCGCGACCATCACCTTCATGATCACCGGCGGAGTCGCGGTCTGGTTCGTGCGCGCCGTGTTCGGGGGTGCGCTGTGATCCGCCTCGCCGTGTCGTTCGTCTGCGGGCTCGTGTTCGCGCTGGGCCTGGGCATCTCGGGCATGACCCTGCCGAGCAAGGTCATCGGGTTCCTCGATGTGTTCGGGAGCTGGGATCCCAGCCTCGCCCTGGTCATGGCCGGCGCCATCGGGGTGCACCTGGTGCCCTCGATCTGGACGCTGCGGCGCGGGCTGCCCCTCTTGGACCGCCGCCTGCACCTGCCGGAGTTCGACCGGATCGATGCACGGCTCTTGGGAGGCGCCGCTCTGTTCGGGCTCGGCTGGGGCCTGGGGGGGTACTGCCCGGGCCCTGCGGTCGTCGCCGCCGGGGTGCTGGCGCCCCAGGCGGTGGTCTTTTGCGCGGCCATGGTGGGCGGAATGGCGCTGTGGGAGCTCGTCGCCGTCCGCCTGCCCCGGGTGGCCGTGAAGCCCCCGGAGATGGTGGTGGTCGTGCCGATGCCCTAGCAGCCCGCACGAGGGAGTGGGAACTGGCACACAGCCGGGGCTCCCAGGCCTCCTCCGGTGCCAAAGCGCACAGGGAAAACCCCGATGCGGCGCGTAGTTGCACGTTTCGGCTGGCCGGCCCGGTCCTTGCATCCCCCCTCGTCGAGCGCATCGAGGAGGGCCGCATCGTGTTCCAGAGCCGGACACCCGGATTGATCCTGTTGCTGCCTTTGCTGTGGTCCGCGGGCTGCGACAGCGGCTTTGCGGACCCCTCCAGAGAGTTTGCGGAGCCCCTGGTCAGCGAGCGAACCTGGCCCACCGAGGTCCATGAGCCGACAGGTTTTGGCGTGCTCGCCACCCCGCTCCTGGTCGACGCGACCGAGCGCAAGATCCCGGCCGGCACGCGCTGCGAGACCTGCCACGACCAGCCGCCGGATCCCACCTGGCAGCCCGCCGAGGGCGAGTTCTTCCACGCCAACATCGAGATCGCCCACGGTCAGCTCACCTGCGACCAGTGTCATGACCGGGAGAGCCGCGAGCTGCACCTCGCGGATCGCACGATCGTGCCCTGGGTCGAGGTCTTGCGCCTGTGCGCCCAGTGCCACGGGACGCAGTATCGCGACTACAAGCACGGCGCCCACGGCGGCCTGAACGGCTACTGGGACGACCGCCAGGGCACGAAGCTGCGCAACAACTGTGTGGACTGCCACACGCCCCACGCCCCGGCGTTCGGCACGCGCAAGCCCGTCTTTCCGCCGAAGGACCGCTACCTGCACGGCCTGGACGGGGGCGCGTCCCACGGGACGGAGGCCGCCCATGAGTGATTTCAGCCGACGCCTGGCCCTGAAGGCCGCCGCGGCGGGGCTGGGCACCGCGGCCACGGCCCGGGCCCTGGCTCCGCTCAAGGACTGGGTCCCGACGTTGAGCGTCGAGGAGTTCATCCAGCGGCACTACAAGGAGCTGAGCCGGGAGGAGATGGACGCGGTGCTGCGCCGGATCGAGGCGAAGACGAAGGAGGAGCACGGAGTCGATGTGTTCGTCGACGACGTCCGTCCGCTGCCGGGTGTGCAGTACGCCTACGGCCTGAACCTGTCGATCTGCATCGGCTGCCGCAAGTGCGCCGAGGCCTGCCACCACGAGAACAACCACGACCGGCCCACCGGGGTCAGCTACATCCGGGTGCTCGAGCTCAAGAAGGGCAGCCTGTCCCTGAACCACGCGGTGGCCGACTACAACCACGAGGTGCCCGCCGAGGGGCACTTCTACATGCCCGTGCAGTGCCACCAGTGCGACAACCCGCCGTGCGTGCGCGTCTGCCCCGTCCAGGCCACCTGGAAGGAGGCCGACGGCATCGTGGTCATCGACTACGACTGGTGCATCGGCTGCCGCTACTGC
>CALAGR010000270.1 GCA_937891735.1 uncultured Pseudomonadota bacterium
CATGTCGGGGGCGGCGGAGGGGGCCGAGGTCAAGGAGAACGAGGGGAAGCGCGGAGGCGTACTCACGTACGCCGCACAAGCGCCCCCGAAGTTCGACGCAGAGATCGGCACCCTCCGCCGTCCCCGATCCCCGACCTACATGCGGGCGGGGACTTCGATCCCCAAGAGCGACAGCCCCAGGACCAGCGTCTTGCGCGTGAGCAGGCTGAGGTTCAGCCGCGACATCACGACCTGCTCGTCGTCCGCCTTCAGCACCGGGCAGGCCTGCCAGAACGAGTGGTAGTGGCTCGCCAGCTCGTACAGGTGCGTAGCCAGCAGGTTCGGCTTGCCGTGGTCCCACGCCGCGTTCACCGCGCGGTCGAAGTCCATCGCGTGCAGCAGCAGATCGCGCTCCTGGGGCTCCACGAGCTTCAGCGTCGTGCCGTCCGCCACCTTGCCCAGGCTCGCCGCCTTGCGGATCAGCGAGTTGGTGCGCGCCGACGTGTACTGCAGGTACACCGCCGTGTTGCCCTCCAGGCTGAGCATCTTGTCGAAGCTGAACGTGATGTTGGACTGCGAGTTGTTGTGCAGATCCGAGTACTTGACCCCGCCCAGGCCGATGATCCGCCCGAACTCGCCCAATTCCTCGTCGCTCCACTCCTCGCCGGTCTTCGCCAGCCGCTCCACCTGCTGCTCCCGAGCCCGCCGCTCCGCCTCGTCGAGCAGATCGTGCAGCGACGGCGCGTTGCCCTTCCGGGTGCTGAACGCCCCCTCGGGCAGGGACATCATCCCGAACCAGACGTGGTCCAGCCGCGTCGTCACGCCCATCCGCCGCACCACCTCGAACAGCTGCCGGAAGTGGTTCTGCTGCCGCGTGTCGGTCACGTAGATGATGCGGGCCGGATCCCAGGTCGCCTGCCGGTACTTCACCGTGGCGATGTCGGTGGTCGCGTACAGCGCGGCGCCGTCGCTCTTGCGCACCAGGAACGGCGGCATGACGTCCTCGCCCTGCTCGTCCCGGAAGAACACCACCACCGCGCCGTCGCTGATCTCCGCCTGACCCGCGGCCAGCATGTCGTCGACGATCCCCTGGAGCTGGTCGTTGTAGAAGCTCTCGCCGTTCGTCACGTCGAAGCGCACGTCCAGCCGGTCGTAGACGGTGTCGAAGGCGTGCTTGCTGCTCTCGATCATCATCGACCAGATGGCGAGGTTCTCCTCATCGCCGGACTGGAGCTTCACCAGTTCCTCGCGCGCCAGATCCTGGAAGCTCGGGTCCGCCTCGACCTTCTTGTTGAACTCGACGTAGATCCGCTCGAGCTCGGCCACCGGATCGGCGGCGAACGCGGCGTCGTCCCGCCAGTGCTTCCAGGCCCAGATCAGCTGGCCGAACTGGGTGCCCCAGTCGCCGATGTGGTTGTCCGCGATGATGCGGTGGCCGACGAAGCCGCCCAGGCGCCGCAGCGCGTCGCCGATGATCGTCGAGCGGATGTGGGCGACGTGCATGCGCTTGGCGACGTTGGGAGAGCTGTAGTCAATGACCACGGTGCCCTGCCCGGTCCGGGGGACCCCCAACCGGTCGCTGGCCAGCATGCCCGCCATGTACCGCTGGAGCGCAGCGTCGCTGAGCGTGAAGCCGATGAAGCCCGGGCCGGACAGGTCCGGCGGGTCGAACAGGTCGCTGTCGCCGAGCGCCTCGACGATCTGCTGGGCGATCTGGCGGGGGTTGCGCCGCAGGATCTTGACGAGCTGCATGGCCGCCGCGCTCTGGAAGTCCGAGCTGAACTCGGGCTTGCTGCGGTCCGCGCTGACGGGGGGCGCGTCGTCGAGCAGGGTGGCCACGGCCGCGTTGAGCTGGGCGTTCAACGCGTGCAGGACCGGGATCAGGGAGGCGTCTTCAGACATGGCGCGGGACCCTAGCAGGCCGGTACTGTCGTGCCGTGCGCTCAGTCCCCATCCTGTTCCTGCTCTTCTCCGTCCTCCTCCTGACGGCCTGCGGCGACAAGTGCCGCCTGCGGATCACCAACGAGATCTCCGACCCCGCCGACGCGGGGCTGAGCGTCATCGAGGTCCGCCTGGAGGGCACCAGCTACTGGGCGGGGGTGGATCTGCTCGAAGGCCAGATCGCCGTGGGCGACACCCGGGCCGTCCGGGTGCAGGACACGAAGCCATACACGCTGGACGTTCGGGGCAGCGACTCGTTCGGGCGCACCTGGACCCGCCTGGACGCGATCACCTGCAGCGTGCCCGACGAGAGCCTGGAGATCACCTTCACGGACGCGGACCGCGACCTCCCCTGCAGCTGGATGGCCACCAACGACACCGGCGTGGCCCTCCTCAGCCTGCGCATGCGCCGGACCGGCACCATCGCCTGGGTCCGCGAGGTGCTCGACGAGGGCATGGAGGCGGGCGACACGGTCACGTTCGCCATGGATGACGAGGAGTTTGCATGGGACCTGCAGGCCGTGGGCCTCGGCGGCGACACCTGGACCCTGCCCGCGCTGGAGCCCTGCGTGGACGGCGCGCCCCGGACCCTGTCGATCACCGGGCAGCCCGACGCGCCCGAGGCGGACCGATGAAGGCGCTGCTCCTGCTGGCGTTGGCCGTGCTGTCGGGGTGCAGCCTCGGGCCGGATCCGTGCCTGTGGATCGTGACCAACAACATCGGCGACCTGTCCGCCAGCACGACCCTGACGTCGTTGCAGCTGCGCGCCGAGGGCGAAGCGTGGGGCGAGACGGTGATGGGAGAGGTCGAGACCATCCCCTTCGGCGAGTCGTTCTCCTTCCTGCTGGGCCCCGGGGCCCCCGTCGTGGACCTGCGCGCCTCGAACGAAGAAGGCACGACGTGGAGCCGGTTCGCCGAGAACTCCTGCACGGACGGCACCCGCCACGAGACGATCCTGACCGCGGACGATCTGGACGTGCCCTGCCCCTGGACGATCACCAACGACATCGGTGACTCCTTCGTGAACTACGCGCTGCTCGACGTGTGGGTGCGGATCGCGGGCACGGCCGACTGGGGACCGACCCTCATCGACGCGCCCATCCCGTTCGGGGAGAGCGTGGAGCTGCTCGCGGACGTGGGCTGGACCTACGACCTGTCGGCCATGGACCAGGACGGCGTGTACTACCTGCGGCTCGACGACCAGACCTGCAACAGCGGGCTGGAGCTGGAGAGCACACTGACCCTGTCGCACGAAGCGCCGCCCTGCATCTGGGAGGCCACCAACGACATCGACGGGGACGTGGGCGCGCTGGGGATCATCGCGCTGGAGGTGATCCGGTCCGACACGGGCGAGAGCTTCGTGACCGAGTTCCAGCCGCCCCTGGTGCGCGGCGAGATGGCCGCCGTGCCCTTCGTGGCGCGGGCGCTGTGGACCCTGCGCGCCTACGACGAGCTCGGCCAGAGCTACACCTACCCGGACTCGGCCCTGTGCCTGGACGGCGGCGAGCTCTACGCGCTGGACGTCATCTGGGCCGACCGGGATCAGTAGGTCACGGAGCGCAGGATCCTGCCCACGATCCCGCTGGACCGGCCGTCTGTCGCCTCTTCGCCCTCATCCGGCACCATCCGGGAGCCGCGGTTGAGGATCCGCAGCCCGGCCTCCGGCGCGAGCAGCCCCCAGAACATGGACATCGTGCCCAGAGGCGTGGACACGCGGGTCGGCTGCTCGGTGATCGCCCTGCTCACCATGGCCGCCGCCTCGCCGACCTCCATCGCGGGCCAGGTCCTGTAGATGGCCGACGGCGCGATCATGGGCGTGCGCACCAGCGGCATGTAGACCGAGGTGAACCTGACCCCGTCGTGCAGGACCTCGGCGTGGATCGAGGCGCTCGCCGCCTCCAGCGCGGCCTTGCTCGCGATGTACGCCGCGTACTTCGGCACCTTCGTCTGCAAGCCCATCGAGAGCACGTTCACGACGTGGCCGCGGCCCCGGGCGCGCATGCCCGGCAAGAACCCCAGGATGAGCCGCAGCGCCCCGAAGTAGTTGAGCTGCATCGTGCGCTCGAAGTCGTGGAAGCGGTCGCCGCTCTCGGACACGGCCCTGCGGATGGAGCGACCGGCGTTGTTGATCAGCACGTCGCAGCCCCCGAGTTCCTCGACGGCCGCCACCAGCGCGGCGATGGAGGTGGGGTCGGAGATGTCGCAGCCCAGCGGGGTGGCCGTGCCCCCGGCGGCGCGGATCTCGGTCGCCAGCGCGGCCAGCTTGTCGGTGGAGCGAGCGACGAGCACGACGTGCGCGCCCTGGGATCCCAGCACCCGCGCCACCTCTTCGCCGATGCCCGAGGAGGCCCCCGTGACCACCACCCGGCGCCCCCGCACCGTCTGGGCCAGCGTGCGCACCTGCGCCGGGCGCAGCACCCGATCCCAGTGGTCCCACAGCCGCCAGGCGTACGACGCGAACGGTGGGCAGGTGACCCCGCCCGCGTCCAGCAGGGCCTGGGTGCGCTCCGACCGGATCTGCGTGCGCCCGCTCAGCAGGCGCAACATGGGGCCGCCCTCGGCGCCTCCGAGGTGCTTGTCCCGGGCCTTCTTGACCATCGGCAGGCCCCGCAGCATCGGCAGCACCACCGGGAACGCCTCGAACAGGGCGGGCGTCAGGCGGAACGCGAAGCGCGGCGCGTGGGCCGCCGCAGCCACGAGGTTGGCGGCCTCTCCCAACGTCGGGGGCGCAGGATCGACGAGGTGGAAGGTGCGCCCGTCCAGGCCGTCCAGGTGCAGCAGGTGGTCGATGCCGCGGGCCACGAAGTCCACGGGGGCCAGGGGCAGCGGCGCGCCCTCGTAGCCGATCAGCGGCACCCAGGCAGGAAGGGCCCCGCGCAGCCGCCGGATCAGCGGAAACAGCAGCGCGATGCCGTCGGCCTTGTCGGCCTCGCCGGTCTGGCTGCTGCCCACGATCATGCCCGGCCGGTAGATCCTGAAGGGTCCGCGGTGGGCCCGCACCAGCGCCTCGGCGGCGTACTTGCTCGCCGGGTAGGGGTGTCCGTGGTCCTGCCCGCGGTCGAAGTCGTCCTCGGAGAACGCGCCATCGGCGTCCCCCGCCACCGCGATGGTGCTGACGTGGTGGAAGTTCGCCCCCAGCGCTGCGGCCAGGGCCAGGGCCCGCGCGGTGCCCTCCACGTTGGCGGCCCGGCACGCCTGCTCGTCGGCGCGCAGGTCGTACAGCGCGGCGCAGTGCACGAGGTGCTCGATGGGCCCGAGCCGGTCGGCGTCGAGCCCGAGCCGCTCCGCCCCGAGGTCTCCTTCGATCCGCTGCGCGCGCCCTCCCCAGCGGGTCTGGTTGAGGGAATCGAACCGCTCCTCGGAGCCCGCCCGCACGACGCACGACACCGGCCCCCGCTGCACGAGGTGATCGACGAGGTGCTTGCCGAGGAAGCCGGTGGCTCCGGTCACGAGGTACATCGCGTCTCCGTCCCGGTTCAGGGTCGGGGGCCGTCGTCGGCGCTGCCCACGTCGCCGTTCACGAAGTCCATGACGATCGGATCGGCGGCCTCCGAGATCTCGTCCTGGTAGCCCGCCCATCGGATCCGCTTGTCCCACAGCACCGCGATGCGATCGCTGATGCGAAACGCGGAGTCCATGTCGTGGGTGACCACGATCGACGTGACCCCCATGGTGTCCTGCATGTCCACGACGAGTTGATCGATCATCTTCACGTTCGTGGGATCCAGGCCCGTGGTGGGCTCGTCGTACAGGATCACCTCCGGCGCGATGGAGATCGTGCGCGCCAGGCCCACCCGCTTGCGCATGCCGCCGGACAGCTCGATGGGCCGCTTGCGCTGGATCCCCGGCAGATCGACCTGGGTGAGCACCTCCTCCACCCGCGCCGCGATCTGCTCCTCGTCGGTCCATCCGTGCATCCGCATTGGCCAGGCGATGTTGTCGGCCACCGTCATGGAGTCGAACAGCGCCGCGCCCTGGAAGAGCATCCCGATCCGGCGGCGGATGGGGAACATCTGGGCCTCCGTGCGCCCCGTCACCTCCTCGCCGAAGGCCGTCACGCGCCCGCGATCCGGCACCAGCAGACGCAACAGGCACTTGAGGAGCACGCTCTTGCCGGTGCCCGAGCCCCCCACGATGGTGAGGATCTCGCCCTTGTAGACCGTCAGGTCCAGCCCTTCGTAGATGACGTTGGACCCGAACGCCTTCCACAGGTCGTCGAACACGATCACCGGCTCGCGCTCGGCGTGATCGCGCGAATGACGCCGCGGGCGCGGGGCCTTGAAGATCGTGTCCTCGTCGAAGAGCAGCACGTCGGGGATGCTACCTCTAGACTGGCTGCGCCCACGGGAGGGGCCATGCACAGACTGCTCGTGATCGTCGCGCTGCTGAGCCTCGCCGGCTGCGCCACGACCAACCCCTACGCCACGTTCGCCACCGCTGGGGGGGCCTACGCGGACAGCATCGACGCCGTCCTGCTGGCGGCCGAGCGCACCGGCGTGGACGCCACGTCCTGGCGGCTGCTCGACGCGGATCTGCTGGCCAACGCCACCCCCGAGCAGTACCGCGAACACAGCGCCCGCGACGAGGCGCGCTCGCAGGTCCTGCAGCGGCTGCGGCGCCACGCCAGGCAGCTCGCCACCTACTTTTCGGCGCTGTCAGACCTCGCCGGAAGCGACGCCCCGGACCTCGCCGCCGCGTCCCTGGGACGGTCCTGGGAGGCCGTCGCGGGACTGGGGAAGGCGCTGCGCGAGGACCTGTCGTTCCCCGGCGGGGGCACCATCGCGGAGCCGATGAAGATCGTGCTGCGGCAAGCGATCAAGGGCGCGCTGCGCAAGGAGCTGACGCTGCGGGCCGACGCGATCCGCGGCGAGCTGGCGACCCAGGAGGCCCTGCTGGGCGTGCTGAGCGAGACCATCGCCCACGACGTGACCCTGGGGATCACCGTCGCCGAACGCCTGCTCGTCATCGACCCGCTGGTCGCAGAGGCACCCATCGGCGGGCACGAGGCCTGGGTCGCGACCCGCCAGCGCCTGCAGCTCGCGCAGCACACCGTGGCCGAGGTGGCCGCATCCAAGACCGCGGCGACGGCGCTGCGCAAGGCCTTCGAGGCCATCACCGCCGAGCCGGCCGGGAGAGCCACGCCGTGACCGCAGACGAGCTGCTCAACAGCCTCCGTGACCTCGACTCCGAGCTGCACTCGGGCCGCGTCACCGACTACTACCGCTCCCAGGACCCGGCCACCCGCGCCCGGTTCGTGGGGCTGCGCGGGTGGGTGGCGGCCGCCGTGTCCGACGCGACGTACGCGCGCCTGGACGACATCGCAGACCAGCTGGAGCGCAACGACGCGGCCCTACAGCGCGGCTTCAACGACGTCCGGGCCGGGCTGAGCCGCATGGCCGAAGCCAACCGGGTGCTCGACGTGGTCGCGGACGTGCTGACCGTCCTGTCCGTGGCCATCCCCGGCATCATCGACCAAGCCACCTGAGGGCTGCGTCGGACGGGGCTGCTCCGTCAGCGCCTCAACGGCACATGCGCCCGAAGAAGTCCGCCAGCCGCGGCTCCACCTGGGGCGAGTCCCAGTCGTGTCCACCGGTGTAGTCGAAGAAGGTCTCGACGAACGCGCCGCCGTCCTCGAACGCGTTCACCGACGCCTGCACGGAGGTGCGCGACACGACCGGATCGGCGACGTCGTGGATGAACAGGCCCGCCACGGGGCGCTCCCAGTCCGGCGGGCCGTCGAACGGGTTCGGGCCCGCGAGGCTCATGATCGAGGCCAGCCTTGCGGAGTGGACCTCGGCCATCTGCATGGCCACTCGTCCGCCCCCGCTTCTCCCGAACAGGTGCACCCGGTTGCGGTCGATGTCGTAGTTGGACCCGATCGCGTCGATGGCCGCGGCCATGAAGTTCTCGTCGAAGCCGAACCGGAACGCGAGCCGCCCCTGCTCGACGAACCCCGCCGCCACGAACGCCAGCAGGAAGCCGTGCTGCTCCGCCCACGCGTCCAGGCCATCGGGGTAGCCGATGTACTCGGTCATCATCCGCTCGATCTCGCCCCGGTCCGGCTCCACGGGGTTCGCCGTGAGGATCGCCACCGGCGCCGGGCCCGTCAGGTTCGCCGGCGCGTACACGTACACCTCGTAGTCCGGGGCCGCGTCCCCCTCGGTGCTCCAGCCGCCGACCGTGATCCAGTCGCCGGCCACCGCGCCGCCGCTCCCCCCGGATCCGTCCACCACGCAGCCCGCGGCGTCGTCGTCGTCGCCCGCGGAGCCGGCGCTGTCGTCGTCGTCCACGGATGCGCAGCCGGCGAGGGACAGGGCCAGGACCAGGACCAGGGATGCATCACGCATGGGCACGCTCCAGGAGGCTCAGCTGATCAGGGGCAGGCGGCATCGTTGACGCACTCGAGATCCAGACAGTCGAGCGCGCCGTCGCCGTCGTTGTCCACGCCGTCGGTGCAGTTCTCGTCGGTGCAGTTCACCGCGAAGGTGCAGTCCGTGTCGGTGCAGTCGATGTTGCCGTCGCCGTCGTTGTCCAGGTTGTCGGTGCAGATCTCGGGCGCCGCGCAGTTGAAGTACGCAGCGCAGTCGCTGTCGGCGCAGTCGATGTCCCCGTCGCCGTCGTTGTCGGAGTTGTCGAAGCAGTCCTCCACCACCGCCGTGGTCGAGCAGAGCACGTCCAGCGAGAAGGCCCCCGCGTCCGACAGGCTCACGCCGTCGATGACGAAGAAGTACGTCTCGCCGATGGAGGGCACGAAGAACAGCGTCTCGGGGGAGGTCGCCGCGGACCCGGCGCCGCCGCAGGACGAGGGCTCGCAGGTGGCGCCGAGGCCGCCGTTGAGCACGAACAGCTCCATGTCCACGTTGGCGGGGTGGTTCAGGGTCAGGCTCACGGGATCGCCGGTCTGGCTGGTGAACGAGGTGATGTACTCGGGACCGAAGGCGGCGAAGCCACAGCCGTAGTAGTCCATCGTGGTCGGCGCCGCGGACGTGTCCTGGTTGACGGTGAACGAGGTGCTGCCCCCCGTGCAGACCAGCCCGCCGACCGGCGTGCAGCTGCCGGTGATGCACTGGTCCGACGTGAAGCAGTCGGGATCGGCGCAGTCGATCAGCCCGTCGATGTCGTCGTCGGTGCCGTCGGCGCACGTCTCGCCGGTGCACGCGGGCACCCCCAGGCAGTCCGTGTCCGAGCAGTCCACGTAGCCCTCGCCGTCGTCGTCGATCCCGTTGTCGCAGATCTCCGTTCCGGGGTTGCAGACGGGCAGCCCGCTGCAGTCGCCGTCGGCGCAGTCGGTCTGGTTGTCGAGGTCGTTGTCCACGCCGTCGGTGCAGTTCTCGCCCTGGCACTGGGCCAGGGGGATGCAGTCGGGATCGTCGCAGTCCTCCAGGCCGTCGCCGTCGTTGTCCATCGCGTCGAAGCAGTCCTCCGCGGGGCAGTTGGCCGACACGCCGAGGCAGTCGGAGTCCGCGCAGTCCACCGCGCCGTCCCCGTCGTCATCGACGCCGTTGTTGCAGTTCTCGGTGGGGGTGCAGTTGGTCTGGGTCGCGCAGTTGACGTCCGCGCAGTCCACCGCGCCGTCCCCGTCGTCGTCCAGCCCGTTGTCGCACTCCTCCACCGAGGTGCTGCCGCACTGCATCTCCAGGGTGAAGGGACCCGCGTCCGCCGCGGTCGCCCCATCCACCGCGAAGTACACCACCTGACCGCCCGGCTGCGAGAACGCCAGGGTCTCGGGGTTGGCCGCGGTGTTCATGACCTCGGTGCACGCCCCCGGGGAGCATCCGCCGCCCTCCAGCGGGAGCTGCACGAGCATCAGATCCGCCGCGCTCGTGGACGTCAGGATCACGCCGTAGAAGCTCGTCCCGGTGGTCACGAAGGCATACACCCGGTCCCCCGCCAGGGCCGGCGTGCCCGCGCAGCCGTACTGGCCGATGCTGTTCGCGGCCCCCACGGTGGTGCCGGACAGGATCGAGCCGCACGTCAGCTGGGTCTGCTCCAGCACGCAGGCCGCCGATCCGCACACGCTCTCGCCCCGGCAGCTCAGGTCGTCGCAGTCGGCCGCGCCGTCGCCGTCGTCGTCGATGCCGTTGGTGCAGTCCTCGCCGTTGGCGCACAGGTTCTGGCTGCTGCAGTCCGCGTCGATGCAGTCCACGTAGGTGTCGCCGTCGTCGTCCACGCCGTTGGTGCAGTCCTCCGCCTGACACACCGCGGCCTGGCCGCAGTCCCCGTCGGAGCAGTCGATGAGGCCGTCCCCGTCGTCATCCACGCCGTTGTTGCACAGCTCGGTGGGGTTGCACGCCGCGGCCGTGGTGCAGTTGGTGTCGGCGCAGTCGATGTCGCCGTCGCCGTCGTCGTCCACGCCGTTGGTGCACACCTCGGCGACCACCGTCCCGCAGGTCACGTCCAGGGTGAAGCCGTCCACGTCCCCGATCCCGGCGCCGTCCACCGCGACGTACCAGGTCGAGCCCGCGCCGGCAGAGAACACCAGGCTCTCCACGGGGGACGCGGTGGCGGCGTAGCTGTCGCACTCGCTGATCTCGCAGCCGCCGCCCGTGTCCCGCAGGAGCGTCAGATCGAGATCCGTGGACCCGTTGTCCGCGGTGAGCTCGATGGTCACGAGCTGGCTCGACCCGCTCGTGAACTGGTAGAGCAGCTCGCCGCCGGCCTCGACGTTGCCGCAGCCGTAGCCGGTGATGCCGCTGGTCAGGCCCACCGTGCTGTCCACCGTGGACGTGCCGCAGGCGATGCTCGCCACCGTCTGGCAGGTCGCGCCGGGGCACGCCGAGTCGCCCGAGCAGTCCGCGTCGTCGCAGTCCACGTCGCCGTCCCCGTCGTCGTCGGTGCCGTCGGCGCAGTCCTCGGTGAGGCAGAACAGCTCGAAGGCGCACTCGGGGTCGGCGCAGTCGGTGAAGCCGTCGCCGTCGTTGTCCACGCCGTCGCCGCACGCTTCGAGCGCCTGACACGAGCCGGCCCCCTGGCAGTCGCTGTCCGCGCAGTCGGTGTCGCCGTCGCCGTCGTTGTCCACGCCGTCGGAGCAGACCTCGGCGCACCCCGAGAAGCCCACACAGTCCCCGTCGCCGCAGTCCACGAGCCCGTCCGCGTCGTCGTCCACGCCGTTGGTGCAGTCCTCGGGGCAGCCCACGTTGGGCTGGCACTCGGAGTCGTCGCAGTCCAGGAAGCTGTCGGCGTCGTCGTCGATGCCGTTGGTGCAGTCCTCCGCCTGACAGGCCTGGGCGCCCTGGCAGTCGGTATCGGCGCAGTCCACGTCCCCGTCCAGATCGTTGTCGACCGAGTCGGCGCAGGCGCTCTCGCTCTGGCACACGGCCGCGGTGCTGCAGTACGCATCGGCGCAGTCGATGGCGCCGTCGCCGTCGTCGTCCACGCCGTTGCTGCACAGCTCCACCCCGATGCAGTTCACGTTGCCCGTGCACTCGGAGTCGGCGCAGTCGATGGCGCCGTCGCCGTCGTCGTCCACGCCGTTGCCGCAGACCTCGTTGAGGAAGCACACCGGATCCGTGACGCAGTCGGGGTCCGCGCAGTCCACGGCCCCGTCGCTGTCGTTGTCCACGCCGTCGCTGCACGCCTCGTACTGACCGCAGAACTGCGAGCCGCCGCAGCCGGGATCGAGGCAGTCCACGAGCCCGTCGCCGTCGTTGTCCACGCCGTCGTCGCACACCTCGCCGGAGCCGACGCCGCAAGCCACGCCCAGCGAGTAGGTGCCCGCGTCGCTCAGGCCCTCGCCGTCCACGATCAAGTAGTACGTGGACCCGCCCGTGGGCAGGAACGACAGGGTCTCGGCGGTGGTGGCGGTGGCCACGTTGGACGTGGAGGCCACGCCGCAGTTGGTCGACGAGCACGAGCCCAGCTGGTCGGTGACCACCATCAGATCGAGGTTGATGCCCGGCGTGGTGGACGACAGGGTCAGATCCACCTGGGCCGAGCTGATCGCCGTGAAGCTGTAGACCACCTCCGGCCCCAGCGCGGTGTTTCCGCAGCCCCACAGCCCGGTGGGGCTCGGCTCTCCGACCGTCGTGCCGGTGAGCACGGCGCCGCAGGTGGCCCCTCCGGTCACCTGGGTGCAGGCCACCGACGAGCAGCTGGCCGCCCCGGAGCACTCGGAGTCCAGACAGTCGGTCTGGCCGTCCGAGTCGTCGTCGAGCCCGTTGGTGCAGTCCTCGGGCTGGCAGGTCAGGGCCACGAAGCACTCGATATCAGCGCAGTCCACGTCCCCGTCCGTGTCGTCGTCCACACCGTTGGTGCAGTCCTCGGGCACGCAGAGGGGACTGGCGGCGCAGTCGCTGTCGGCGCAGTCGATGTCGCCGTCGGCGTCGTCGTCGAAGACGTTGCCGCAGCCCTCCGCCGCGCACGCTCCCGAGCCGAAGCAGTTGGAGTCCCCGCAGTCGGTTTCGCCGTCGCCGTCGTCGTCCAGACCATTCGAGCAGTCCTCGACGACCGTGGTGGGGCACACGACATCGATGTCGTATGAACCCGAGCTGCCCTGGAAGCCGTCCACGACCACCGCGTAGCTCGCACCCGCCACCGTGGCGACGGTGACGGACTCGACGTTGCTGCCCGTGGCCGACGAACCCGCGCAGTTGGTGGGGTCGCACACGCCACCGCCCGCGGTCTGGTCCACCACGTACAGGTCCAGATCGATGGGCGTGGACGTGCTGATCTGGATGTCCACGTTGCCCCCGCCCGCGGGACCCGTGAACGCGTAGACGACCTCGGGGCCGGAGGCGTCCCGCCCGCAGCCATACAGGTCCACCACGTCGACCCCGACGCTCCCCGTGTCGCCAAGGACCGAGTCTCCGCAGGACAGGGTCGACACCGTGCTGCAGGTCACGGGGCAGCCGCACTCCGTGTCGGCGCAGTCCACGTCCCCGTCGAAGTCGTCGTCGAAGCCGTTGCTGCAGTCCTCGACGAGCTCGGTGGGGCAGAACAACGACAGGTTGAAGTCGCTGACGTTGCCGAAGCGTCCGTCCACCACGAACTGGAGGACATCGCCGGCGGTCGCCGTGAAGAACGTCGCCTGGTCTCCGGAACCGACGCACTCGTTGGAGTCGCAGCCGTTCACCGAGGCGTCGATCACGTACAGGTCCAGGTTGGAGCTGAGCCCCGAGATCACCGCGTAGTGGGTTCCGGTCTGGGTCGCGGTGTACTCGACCACGTACTCGGGACCGCTTGCGTCGAAGGCGCTGCAGGAGTAGCCGGAGTTCGCCGAGCTGCTGCCGATCTGGGCGTTGTTCGCCTGCACCTGGCCGCCGCAGCTGATGACGTCCGCCACCGCGCACGTCGTGCAGTACGGATCCGCCGCGCACTCCGCGTCGGAGCAGTCCAGGCTGCCGTCGCCGTCGTTGTCCGCGCCGTCGTCGCACACCTCGGGGATGCAGTCCGCCGTGGACGCGCAGTCCGGATCGGCGCAGTCCACGAAGGAGTCGCCGTCGTTGTCCACCGTGTCGGTGCAGTCCTCGCCGCAGACCGCGTCGTTGAAGCAGCTCGAGTCGGAGCAGTCCACGAACGAGTCGCCGTCGTTGTCGAGCCCGTCGGTGCAGTCCTCTGCCTGGCAGAACAGGGCGGTCGAGCACTCGGGGTCCGCGCAGTCGATGAGGCCGTCGCCGTCGTCGTCCGACAGGTTCGTGCACACCTCCGCCACGCACACCCCGGCGAGGGCGCAGTCCGGGTCGGAGCAGTCGATCAGCCCGTCGCCGTCGTCGTCCACGCCGCCCGTGCAGACCTCCACGAGGCACGCGGGGTTGGCCGCGCAGTCCGCGTCGGCGCAGTCCGCGGCGCCGTCGCTGTCGTTGTCGAAGCCGTCGGTGCAGTCCTCGGTCGCGCAGGCCGCGAGCAGGATGCAGTCGGGATCGAGGCAGTCGGTGTAGCCGTCGCCGTCGTCGTCCACGCCGTCGGTGCAGTCCTCGCTGCCGCCGCTGGCGCAGGCGTAGGCCCCCACGCACGAGGGATCGGCGCAGTCCACGAGGGTGTCGCCGTCGTCGTCCACGCCGTTGCTGCAGTCCTCGGACTGACACGCCGCCTGGCTGGTGCACTCGCTGTCGGCGCAGTCGGTGGCGCCGTCGGAGTCGTCGTCCACGCCGTTGGTGCAGTCCTCGGCGATGCAGGACGCCAGGGCCGCGCACTCGCTGTCGGCGCAGTCCGTGTCGCCGTCGCCGTCGTCGTCCACGCCGTTGGCGCACAGCTCGGTGATGCAGCTCGAGTCGGTGGCGCACTCGGTGTCGAGGCAGTCCACCAGGCCGTCGCCGTCGTCGTCCAGGGAGTTGGCGCACAGCTCGGCGATGCACTCCGAGGCGGTGATGCACTCGAAGTCCGCGCAGTCGGTCTGCCCGTCGCCGTCGTCGTCCACGCCGTTGCCGCACAGCTCGGGGATGCACGCCGACTCCAGCGCGCAGTCCCCGTCGAGGCAGTCGGTGACGCCGTCGTTGTCGTCGTCCACGCCGTTGGTGCAGTCGTTCTCCGAGGTGCACCAGGGGTTGGAGAAGCAGTCGGAGTCCAGGCAGTCGGTCTGCCCGTCGCTGTCGTCGTCGATCTGGTTGTTGCAGTCCTCGATGCCCAGGCAGTTGATGTCGGAGGCGCAGTCGCTGTCCTGGCAGTCGGCGTCCCCGTCCCCGTCGTCGTCGATGCCGTTGGCGCAGATCTCCGGCGTCTGGCACGCGGGGAAGGAGCCGCAGTCCGAGTCGGCGCAGTCGATGTCGCCGTCGCCGTCGTCGTCCAGGCCGTTCGTGCAGTCCTCGGCGGCCGCGGTGCAGTTCGGATCGGTGGCGCACTGGGAGTCGGCGCAGTCGATGTCGCCGTCGCCGTCGTCGTCCACGCCGTTCGTGCAGTTCTCCACCCCCGGCAGCACGCCGCACGTCAGGGTGATGGTGAAGGCCCCCACGTCGGTGACGCCCTTGCCGTCGATCACCAGGTAGTAGCCGGTGTTCGCCTTGAGGTTGAGCAGCAGCTGCTCCGGATCGGCGGTGGTGGACACGGCGGCCCCGGCGCAGCTGGTCGGATCGCAGCCGGCTCCCTTGTTCTCCAGCACGATCAGGTCGAGGTCGATGCCGGGCGTGTTGATCGCCAGCTCGATGGTGTACTGGCCCGCCGCGCTCGGCGTGAACTCGTAGATCAGCTCCCCGGCGAGCTCGCCCGTGGCGCACGAGTAGCCGGCCAGCGAGTCCGTCGCCCCGATCGTGGTGTTCGTGGCGGTGGTGAAGTTGCAGTCCAACGTGCCGCTGGACGGGTTGCAGGCCGCCGTGCAGTTCGGGTTGTTGGAGCACTGGGAGTCGGCGCAGTCGATGTCGCCGTCCCCGTCGTCGTCGATCCCGTTGGAGCAGTCCTCGCCGGCACACACCGCCAGGGTCTTGCACTCGTTGTCCGTGCAGTCGATGTCGCCGTCCCCGTCGTCGTCGATGCCGTTGGTGCAGTCCTCGGGCGTGCACACCAGGGCCCCTGCGCAGTCGCTGTCCGTGCAGTCCACGAAGCCGTCGCCGTCGTCGTCGAACGAGTTGTTGCAGTCCTCGGTGGCGCAGGCGGCGGCGCCGAAGCAGTTGGGATCGTCGCAGTCGATGTCGCCGTCGGAGTCGTCGTCGACGCCGTTGGTGCAGTCCTCGACGGGGGTGTTCGGGCACAGGATCGACAGCACGTAGGTGCCCGCGTCGCCGCTCAGGCTGTCCACGCCCACCGCGTACGCGCCGGAGGCGGTGGTGGTGACGGTCACCGACTCGGTGGGCCCGAAGCCCGTGCCGGATCCCGCGCACACGCCCGAGTCGCACACGCCGCCCGCCCCGGACACGTCCAGGGCGTACAGGTCGAGGTCGACCCCCGGATCCATGCTCACCAGCTGGAACTGCACGTCCCCGCCGGCCGAGGGTGCGATGAACGTATAGAACTCCTCGGGCCCGTAGGCGCCGGGTCCGCAGCCGTAGGTGTCGATGCCCTGGGGCGCCCCGGTCGTGTCGCCGACCAGCGTGTCGCCGCAGGTCAGGACCGACAGCGGCGCGCAGGTGGGCGTGCAGGGACAGTCGGTGTCGTTGCAGTCGGTGCTGCCGTCGAAGTCGTCGTCCAGGCCGTTCGTGCAGTCCTCCACGAGATCCGAGGGACACCACGCCGTGATGTTGTAGCTGGATGTGGCCCCGAAGCGGCCGTCGGCCACGATGTAGAACACCTCGCCCACCGTGGCGGTCAGGGTCAGCGACTGGTCACCGAAGCCCTGACAGGTGCTGGGCGAGCAGGCCGCGCCGCTGGCGTCGAGCACGTACATGTCCAGGTTCGCGGTCAAGCCCGACAGCGCGAAGAAGTGCGGGCCCGCCTCGGTCGCGGTGAACTCGTAGACCACCTCGGGGCCGGACGCGTCCCAGCCGCCGCAGCCGTAGCTGCCGTTCGCCGAGCTCGCCCCGGCGCCGGCGTTGTTTCCGGCCACCGGGGTCCCGCCGCAGGTCAGGGTCACCGCCGGAGCGCACGTCGTGCAGTACGGATCCGCGCCGCACTCGCTGTCCAGGCAGTCGGTCAGGCCGTCCAGGTCGTCGTCCAGGCCGTTGGAGCAGTCCTCGGCGACGCAGGCCGACGCGCTGGCGCAGTCCGGATCGGCGCAGTCGATGAGCCCGTCCGCGTCGTCGTCCGTGGCGTTCGTGCAGTCCTCGCCGCCGCAGACCAGGGTGTTCACGCACTCCGGATCCGCGCAGTCCACGTCGCCGTCGGCGTCGTCGTCGATGCCGTTGGTGCAGTCCTCGGGCTGGCAGACCAGGGCGCCGGAGCACTGGGGATCGGCGCAGTCGGTCAGCCCGTCGGCGTTGTCGTCGACGCCGTTGGCGCAGCTCTCCGGCACGCAGGCGGCGGCGCCGGCGCACTCGGAGTCCGCGCAGTCGGTGTCGCCGTCCTGATCGTCGTCGGCCCCGTTGGCGCACAGCTCGGCCACACAGGCCGGGGCGCCCACGCACTCGCTGTCCGAGCAGTCGCCGTCGCCGTCGCCGTCGTCGTCGATGCCGTTGGCGCAGTTCTCGGCCACGCACTCCGAGTCGGCCACGCAGTCCGGGTCCACGCAGTCCACCAGGCCATCGCCGTCGTCGTCGATGGAGTTGGCGCACGCCTCGGACCCGCCCACGGCGCAGCTCGCGTCCCCCGCGCAGGCCGGATCCGCGCAGTCCACGAGCCCGTCGCTGTCGTCGTCCACGCCGTTGGTGCAGTCCTCGCTGGTGCAGGCCGGCAGGCCCGAGCACTCCGAGTCCGCGCAGTCCACCAGGCCATCGCCGTCGTCGTCGATGGAGTTGGCGCACAGCTCGGCGATGCACACCGGCAGGGAGGAGCAGTCGCTGTCGAAGCAGTCGGAGATGCCGTCGCCGTCGTCGTCCAGGCCGTTGGTGCAGATCTCCGTCAGGCAGCTCGGATCCGTGGCGCACTCGGGATCGATGCAGTCCACCAGCGCATCGCCGTCGTCGTCCGTGCCGTTGCCGCAGATCTCGGGCACACAGGCGGGCTGGCCGGCGCAGTCCGGATCGGTGCAGTCCACCAGGCCGTCGCCGTCGTCGTCGGTGCCGTTGCTGCAGTCCTCGGCGCCGCCGGTGACGCACGACGCGTCGCCCGCGCAGGACGGATCGACGCAGTCCACCTGCCCGTCGCCGTCGTCGTCGATCCCGTTGGTGCAGTCCTCGGAGTTGCAGTCGGCCTGGGCGGCGCACTCGCTGTCGGCGCAGTCCGCGGCGCCGTCGCCGTCGTCATCGATCCCGTTGAAGCAGGCCTCCGGGATGCAGCCCGAGGCGGTGGCGCAGTCCGGGTCGTTGCAGTCCGCGGCGCCGTCCTGGTCGTCGTCGGTGCCGTTGGTGCAGTCCTCCACCAGGCACCCAAGGCTGCTGCCGCAGTCGACGTCGAAGCAGTCCACGAAGCCGTCGAGGTCGTTGTCCACGCTGTCGCCGCAGTTCTCGACGAGGCAGGCGGGGCTGTTGAAGCAGTCCGGGTCCAGGCAGTCGGTCAGCCCGTCGCCGTCGTCGTCGGTGCCGTCGGAGCAGTCCTCGCTGCCACCGAAGACGCACGAAGGATCCCCCTGGCACGCCGCGTCCGCGCAGTCGGCGAGCCCGTTGGCGTCGTTGTCCAGGCCGTCGGAGCAGTCCTCGGTGTTGCACACGGCGTCGAGATCGCACTCCTCGTCGGCGCAGTCCACGTAGCCGTCGCTGTCGTCGTCCACCCCGCCGGTGCAGATCTCGGGGATGCAGAAGCTCTCGGATCCGCAGTCCACGATGTCCGCGCAGTCGATCAGGCCGTCGCCGTCGTCGTCGGTGCCGCTGGTGCAGTCCTCCACCAGGCACACCGAGGCGGTCGTGCACTCCGAGTCCCCGCAGTCCAGCGCCCCGTCCCCGTCGTCGTCCACGCCGTTGGAGCAGTCCTCGGCGATGCAGACCGAGGCGGCGACGCACTCGGAGTCCACGCAGTCGGTGTAGCCGTCGTTGTCGTTGTCGGTGCCGTCGCTGCAGTTCTCCGCCACGCATCCCGGGAAGAGCCCGCAGTTGACGGTGTCGAGGCAGTCCACGAGGTTGTCGCCGTCGTTGTCCGCGCCGTCGTCGCAGATCTCCACGACGTTGGGGCAGGCGGCGTTGAACGCGCACTCGGAGTCGGCGCAGTCCAGCGCGCCGTCGCCGTCGTCGTCGATGCCGTTGACGCAGTTCTCCACGATGCAGAAGGTCACGGTCGCGCACTCGGGATCGACGCAGTCGGTCAGGCCGTCGCCGTCGTTGTCCGAGCCGTCGTTGCAGACCTCGGGGATGCACGCCGAGGCGGAGGTGCAGTCGGAGTCCACGCAGTCCGCGAACCCGTCGTTGTCGTCGTCGACCCCGTTGCTGCAGTCCTCCACCAGGCACGCCGTCTGCCCCACACAGTCCGCGTCCACGCAGTCGATGGCGCCGTCGAAGTCGTTGTCCTGCCCGTCGTCGCACACCTCGGGGTTGCACGACGCGCTGATCGAGCACTCGGGGTCGGCGCAGTCGGTGAAGCCGTCGCCGTCGTTGTCGAAGCCGTCGGTGCAGTCCGTCTCGCCCGTCGCGGCGCAGGCGGGCACGCCCAGACAGGAGGGATCGAGGCAATCGACCAGGCCATCGGCGTCGTTGTCGAGGCCGTCGATGCAGTTCTCGGACTGACAGATGGCCGCGCTGACGCACTGGGGATCCGCGCAGTCCACGAACCCGTCGCCGTTGTCGTCGCCGCCGTTGCTGCAGTCCTCGGTGTTGCAGGCCGGCAGGGAGGTGCACTGGCTGTCCGCGCAGTCGATGAAGCCGTCGCCGTTGTCGTCCGCGCCGTTGCTGCAGTCCTCCGCCAGGCAGACCGGCTCGGAGGCGCACTCGGTGTCCGCGCAGTCGGTGTAGCCGTCCTGATCGTCGTCCAGCCCGTTGGTGCAGTCCTCGGAGACACAGACCAGCGACCCTTCGCAGTCGGCGTCGCCGGGATCGTTGGCGGCGTTGTCGGCGCAGTCGATGAAGCCGTCCCCGTCGTTGTCCAGGCCGTCGCCGCAGTTCTCCGCGATGCACGAGGGGCTGCCCGTGCAGGTGGAGTCCTGGCAGTCCACGAGCCCGTCGGCGTCGTCGTCGATGCCGTTCCCGCAGTCCTCGGAGCTGCACGCGGCGGTGAAGGCGCAGTCGCTGTCGCTGCAGTCGATGTCGCCGTCGAGGTCGTTGTCCGTGCCGTCGGTGCAGATCTCCGTGGCGCAGAAGGGGTTGGTGCCGCACTCCGGATCGGCGCAGTCGAGCAGGCCGTCGCCGTCGTCGTCCACGCCGTTGTTGCAGGCCTCCGCGATGCACGCCGAGGCGGACGCGCACTCGCTGTCCGCGCAGTCCACGAAGAAGTCGCCGTCGTTGTCGGCGCCGTCGTCGCAGACCTCGGCGATGCAGGCAGGGTCCGCGGCGCACTCGCTGTCCGCGCAGTCCACCGCGCCGTCCCCGTCGTTCTCCAGCCCGTCGTCGCAGATCTCCGGGATGCACACCGGATCGGCGGCGCAGTCCGAGTCCGCGCAGTCCACGGCGCCGTCCCCGTCGTTGTCCTGCACGTCGTCGCACAGCTCGTCCACGCACAGCAGCAGGGCCGAGCAGTCGGTGTCGTCGCAGTCGGCGAGGTTGTCCCCGTCGTCGTCGATCCCGTTGGAGCAGTCCTCGCCGCCGGTGCAGGTGGACTGGCCCGCGCAGTCCAGATCGGCGCAGTCCACGTCGCCGTCGCTGTCGTCGTCGGTCCCGTTGGTGCAGTCCTCCACCGCCGTGCAGCTGGGCTCGGCCGCGCACTCGGAGTCCGCGCAGTCGATGAGGCCGTCCCCGTCGTTGTCCAGCCCGTCGGTGCACAGCTCGGTGATGCAGACCGGATCCGCGAGGCACTCGAGATCGGCGCAGTCCAGGTCCCCGTCGCCGTCGTCGTCCACGCCGTTGGCGCACAGCTCCGTGATGCAGGTCGCGTCGGTGCCGCAGGTGGTCACGTCGGCGCAGTCGATCAGTCCGTCGCCGTTGTCGTCGATGCCGTTGTCGCAGATCTCGGTGATGCAGGCCGGGAAGGCGGCGCAGTCGGGGTCGTTGCAGTCGGCGAGGCCGTCGTTGTCGTTCTCGAAGCCGTCGTCGCAGATCTCGGTGAGGCAGGCGGTGTCGCTCGAGCACTCGGAGTCCGCGCAGTCGGTGTCCCCGTCCCCGTCGTCGTCCACGCCGTTGTCGCAGATCTCGTCGGGGATGCACGCGGGGAACGCGACGCACTCGTCGTCATCGCAGTCGGTGTCCCCGTCCCCGTCGTCGTCGATGCCGTTGCCGCAGATCTCGTCGGTGCACACCGGGTCGGCGTTGCAGTCGAAGTCGTCGCAGTCGATGGCCGTGTCGCCGTCGTTGTCCAACCCGTCGTCGCAGATCTCGTCGGAGAGCAGCAGCCCCTGGGCGGTCAACGCGACCGTCAGCGTCGAGCCCCCCGTGGTGGCGTTGGTGGAGAACGAGGCGTCGCCCGAGTAGTCCGCCGTGGCCACGGGATCGAAGCGGATCCCGAAGTCCGACGAGGTCCCCGCCGGGATCGTGGCGGGCAGCGTGGTGCTGGAGCTGAAGCCCGACGGCAGCGACACCGAAGACACCACGAGGTCGCCTTCGCCGGTCGCGGTGATCGACGCGGTGCGCTGCACGTTCTCGCCGACCTCGACGGTGCCGAAGGCGAGGGCGGAGGGCGAGATCGAGCCCGTGACGACCAGCGCGGGCGTCGTGGCGTCGTCGTCATCGACCGGGGTCGAGTCGTCGTCGTCCCCCGGACAGCCCACCAGCGCCACCGCGAGGAGGAGCGGGACCAGACGGCGAAGCGACAGGAGCGAGGCGACGGGGCGACAGCGAATGTGCATGCAGGACAACTCCGTTGGCGCGCGAACACCTTCGCGCGCGAGCGCCGCATCCCCCCGGACACGGCGAATCCCAGCCCCAAACCGGGAAAGAGCAGGGTATCAGAGGGACCCGCCCCGCCAACCGGGCCGCGAGGGGAGCCCGCGGGTCAGTCGGACTCGGCGCGGGCCGCGTCCACATCGACCTTCAACAGGGGACCGAAGCGCATCAGGGCCACGGCGCCGATGATCACGGCGAACCACAGGGTGCAGAACCGCACGATGAAGCTGGCGGCGGTGGCCACTTCCTTCTGGCCGTGCAAGGCCGGCGTGAAGCGCTCGGCGATCTCGATGAGCCCGACGTCGGTGGGCCCCAGGCCGCCCGGCGACACGACCCCCGCGACGGTGGAGAACGCGTAGCCGAAGACCGCCACCCCCTGCTCCATGCCGTGGATCCCGAAGCCCTTGAAGGCGAGCCAGTACTCGGTGCACTCGCAGTACCAGGCCCCCGAGGCCAGCAGCAGGCCGAGCACCAGCGGCTTGAACGACAGCAGCGCCCGGGATGCGTCCACCGCCTCGCGCAGCTTGGGGGCGATGCGGTCGCCGACGGGGACGCGGCCGACCAGGCCCAGGGCGAGGTCGGACAGGGCCTTGCTCTGCAGCACCACGATCACGCCGGCGATGGTGGCTCCCGCGGCGATCAGGACCGGGGTGGCGCCCGATCCGCCATAGCGGGCCACGCCCACCGAGGCGAGCAGGATCAGGGCCAGCAGATCGCCCACGCGCTCGGCGAACACCACCGGAGCCGAGGTCGCCATGGGCACGCCGGCGCTCTTCTTGAGCAGGTACGACTTGAGGAACTCGCCGACCTTGCCCGGCGTGATGGTCATGGCGAGGCCCGCGAAGAAGATGCCCAGCGACGTCTTGAGGGGCACCCGGATGGCGAGCATGCGCAGGTACATCTCCCAGCGCACGAAGCGCACGCCGTAGTTGGCGAGGGAGAGGGTGAGGAGCAGGGGCAGGAAGCGCCAGTCGAAGCGCCCCAGGGCCCCGGCCACCAGATCCGCGCCGACGTACAGGGCGTAACCGACGTAGACCAGCACGGCGAGGCCGAGGCCGAGGATCACGCCCTGCTGGAAGCGGCCGAGGATCGTCGCGGACATGCGGTCAGGGCTGCAGGGTGGCGATGAGCTGCTCGATGCGGTCATGTCCCCAGAACATCTCGCCGTCGGCGAAGAAGGTCGGGGCACCGAAGCAGCCCCGGGCCACCGCCTCGCCGGTCGCGGCCTTGAGGGCCTCCTTGTTGGACGGCTCCTGGGCATCGGCGAACAGCGCGGCGGCATCCACCCCGGCCCGCGCCACGGCGGCGCTGAAGCCGGACACGTCCATCTGGGCCACGTTGTCGAGCCACACGGCGCGGAACAGCTCGCGAGCGACGGCGGCCCCGAGCTCCGGGTCGCGACGCTCGGCGGCGATGCAGGCCCGCTGCAGGTGCAGGGTGTTCACCGGGAAGTCCGGATGAAACGAGAAGTCGACGCCGATGCGTGCGGCCTCCCGGTCCAGGTCCTTGAGCAGGTACTCCGCCTTGAGGGCGCAGGCCGCGGGCATCGTGTTCTGGGCGAGCTTGAACACCCCGCCGACCAACAGGGCGCGCCACCGCACCACCCGCCCGGTACGCTCCGCCAGTTCGTCGACACGGTGCGCCGCGAGGTACGAGTAGGGCGAGCCGACGTCGTAGTAGAAGTCGATGGGAGAGCCGGACATGGCGGAACGCCTACCCGCGCGCTGCTGGCAGCGTCAAGCGGTCCTGCTGGGCACGGTCGTCGCGATGGTCGCGGGCGCGGGCTGCACGGTGACGCCCCGGGCGCAGCGGTGCGCCGAGTTCGCGGTGGCTGCGGACGCGTGTATGGACCAGGCCGGAGAGCCCGCGTTCTTCGAGGCGAACGTGGACTGCGCCAGCCCCGTGAGCTCGCTGCGCGAGTACAAATGCCTGATCGAGGGGTACGAGCGGGCCGTGGACAACGGGCTGTGCCAGGACCTGGCCACGGCGAGCGTGGTCGTGGACTTCGTCAGCCTGACGTGCCTGGGGTGGAGCGGCG
>CALAGR010000271.1 GCA_937891735.1 uncultured Pseudomonadota bacterium
CCACCGGCGCGGGGGCCGGACCGGGCGCCAACGCGGGCGCCGGACCGGGGGGAGACAGGTTGTCTGCCCCCGATGACGCGTCGATGGGCACCCCAACGTGCTCGCCAGCCGCGTCAGACAGGTTGTCTCCCCCCGATGACGCGTCGATGGGCACCCCAACGTGGCCGCCAGCCGCGTCAGACAGGTTGTCTCCCCCCGATGACGCAACGGGTGGCGCGTCGATGGGCGCCCCAAGGTGTTCGTCAACCGCGTCAGACAGGCTGTCTCCCCCCGATGACGCGTCGATGGGCGCATCGCTCGGCGCGACGGGTGGCGCGACGGCCGGGACGCCGGCCCGCACCGGGGCCACCGGCCTCGTCTGCGTCGACTGCAGCACCGCCAGGAACGCCGCCCCCGCCTCGGGCGACCCCTCGGGCACCTGCTCCTCGGGCAGCATCAGGCTCGCCATCGGCAGGCCGCGCCCCATGGGATTGGCAGGCATCAGTCGGTGCCTCCCACGCCGCCGCCGACCAGGTCGCCGCTCAGCGTCGTCCGCGGGTCCGGCACCAGCGTGAACCGGTCGCCCAGCTTCTGCGCCGTCCTCGGGTCCATCGCCCCCAGGATCTTGGCGGCCTGCTTCGGCTTGAGCTTCTGCAGGATCTCCAGCGCCACGTCTTCGTCCATCCCGGCGAGCAGCGGCGCGGCCTCCCTGGCCTTCATCGCGTCCACCATGCGGGCCAACGAGCCGACGTTCTCGGCGCTCGCCGTGTCCGCCCGCCCCAGCATCTCCACCAGCTCGGTGCGGATCGCTTCGACGCGCACCAGCTCGGCCGCGATGGCGCCCTCGGCAACCTTCAGGGTGGCTTCGCGCTGGTCCAGCGCCGCTTCCCGCGCGTCCATGCTCAGCGCCCGCTGCCGCAGCTGCCGCAGCAGCACCATCTCTTCGGGACGACAGGCCACCTGGCCGTCACGCGGCACGTCCCACGGCAGGGGCCGGCGCGGCGCAGAGGCCGTGGCGTCCTCCTCCCCAGGAGGATCTTCGGCGCGCGCGGTCCCGGGACCAGCCAGCAGCGCCGCCAGGAAGAGCAGCAGACAGGCGCGCATCACTCGTCCTTCCCGTAGCTGCGCAGGGCGATCGCCTCCATGGCCTTGTGACCCTGCGCCGTGGCCTCGACGGCCTCCCGGTCCACGGCCTTGTCGTGCACGGTCTCGAGCAGGCGCCGGTCCCGCCAGGCGGTCCGCACCTCGGCCTCCTGGGTGCGCACGCTGCTGGCTCGATCCGCCACCTCGGCGCGCCGCACCGTGGCCTCTTCGGACAGGTGCTCCCGATACATCGCGACCTGCTCCAGCTGCGCGGCGCTCGCGCCGTCGTCGAGGGTCGCCTCGGCCGCATCCATCGCCTCGTGCACCTTGGCGAGCGCGCCCTTGGCGGTGTCCAGGGATCGCCGCTGCTCCACGAGCTCGGCCGCTTCGGCCTGCTCCGCGAGCTTCTTCAGGCGCACCAGGCGCGCGAGACGCTTGCTGGTCATCGGGTCCCCTCGGGTTCGGCCCGCGACGCCATCGCCAGCTCGGCGAGCGCGGTCAGGGAGTCCATGATGGGAGCAGCATCGTTCACTTGCTGCCGGAGGAATGCACGGAGCGGGCCAATCAGATCCAGGGCCCGGTCGATCCGGGGGTTGGAGCCCGCCCGGTAGGCGCCGATGTTCACCAGTTCCTCGGCGTCCTGCCACGTGGCCAACAGGTCACGAAGCTCCCCCGCGTCTGCGATCTGCTGCGGATCCACCACGTCCTTCATCACCCGCGAGGTGCTCTTGAGGACGTCGATGGCAGGAAAGTGGTTCCTCGAGGCCAGATCCCGCGTGAGCACGATGTGACCGTCAAGAATCCCGCGGGTGGCGTCAGCGATCGGATCGTTGAAGTCGTCGCCCTCCACCAGGACCGTGTAGATCCCCGTCACCGAGCCGCGCTCGCCGGTCCCGCAGCGCTCCAGCAACCGGGGAAGCATCGCGAACACCGACGGCGTGTAGCCGCGGGAGGTGGGCGGCTCCCCCGCCGCGAGGCCGATCTCGCGCTGGGCCATCGCCAGCCGCGTGACGCTGTCCATCATCAACATGACGTGGTGGCCGCGGTCCCGGAAGTACTCGGCGATGGTCGTCGCCACGAACGCGCCCTTGACCCGCAGGATCGGGGACGCATCGCCCGTGACGGCCACCACCACCGACCTCGCCATGCCCTCGGGTCCCAGGTTCTCCTCGATGAACTCGCGCACCTCGCGACCACGCTCGCCGATGAGGGCGATGACGTTGATGTCGCTCTGCACGTTCCGCGCGACCATGCCCAGCAGCGTGGACTTGCCGACGCCCGTGCCCGCCATGATCCCGATGCGCTGGCCCTTGCCGAGCGTCAGCATCGTGTCCACCACCCGCACTCCGGTGGGCAGCGACTCGCCGATCCGCGAGCGGCCCAGGGGGTTGGGAGCGTCCCGGAACAGCGACGCGCGCCCGCCGCAGCCCAGCGGCCCCTTGCCGTCGATGGGCTCCCCCAGCGGGCCCAGCACGCGGCCGAGCAGCTCGTGACCCACGGGCACGGTGTGCTCCGAGCGGACCGGGCGCACCCGGCAGCCGTGTCCGATGCCGACCAGGTCGTGGAACGGCATCAGCAGGTTGCGCGTGCCCTTGAAGCCGACGACCTCGGCGAGCAGCTGCTGGCCTCGACCGGCCAGGATCTCGCAGACGGTGCCGAGCGACGCGCCGGGGATCTCCGCTTCGATCACCGTGCCCACGATCTGGGTCACCTGACCTTCGTACATGAGGGGATCGACCAGCCGGAGGCGGTCCATCAGGCCCTCGGTGGGGGGGCGCTCAGTCCTCATCGGCGCCCAGTTCCTCGGTCACCCAGGCCCTGACCGACTCCTCGAACGCGCGGAAGCGGGTCTCGACCGACGCGTCGATCGAACCCAGCTGGGTCTCCACGCGGATCCCACCGGGCTGCTGCGTCTGATCGACCTCGATGCGGAAGGTGGCGTCCCGCCCCAGGTGCTCCAGCACCGACGGGGCCGCGTTGCGCATCTGCCGCTCGTTCTCAGGGGCGATGCGGATCACCACCTCGTCGTCGCTCTGCACATGCCCCAGGACCTCGATGACGAGGCGCTCGACGCCGCTGCTGTCCACGGCCAGCTCGCGGCCCACGACCCGCTCGGAGATGTGCATGATCGCCTGGCCGAGGTCCTGCACGCTCTGCCGGAAGAGGCGCGCCCGCAGGCCGGTGAGCTCCTCGACCAGGGCCTGCAGCTCGCCGACCTTGTCGGCCACGGCGGCCTCGGCGGCGGCCAACCCCTGCTCGCGACCCAGGGCGAACCCCTGCTCGCGGGCCATCAGCTGGCCCACGTCCTCCGCCTCCTCCTGCACGGGCTCGGGCTCGGGAGCGGGCGCCTCGTCCACCTCCACCGGGGCCGCCTCGGGCACGGTCGGAGCAGGGCCCGGTCGTACAGGCTCCGCGCGGGGGCCCATCAGCGGCGCGAAGCGGGTCGCCGGCGCGCCCCCCGGGAGCGTGGCCCCTTCGGGCTGCAGGGGCTGGAACTCGGGCGCGTCGTCGCCGAAGAGGGGTCGGAAGCCGGTCATGCGCTACTCCACGATCGCGTCGCCGGCGCCGCCGCCGAGGAACATGAGCTTGCCCTCCTCCTCGAGGCGCAGGCACAGGGCGATGATCTGCTGCTGGGCGGCCTCCACCTCCGTGAGGCGGACGGGGCCCATGGCGTCCATGTCGTCCTTGAGGTAGCCCGCCGCGCGATCGGACATGTTCCCGAAGAACACCTCCCGGGTGCCCACATCGGCGCCCTTGAGGGCCAGGGCGAGGTCCTTGCGCTCCACCTCCTTGAGGAGGTTCTGCACGCCCTTGGCGTCCGCGTCCTTCATCATGTCGAAGCTGAACATCTGGCGGCTGACCTCGCTGGCCAGGGCCTCGTCCCGCTGCGACAGGGCCGCGAGCAGCTCGTCCTTGATCTCGGAGCTGAGGCCGTTGAGCGTGTCGGCCACGAGCTTGCCGCCGTCGGCCTTCATCGTGTGCTGGGTGCCCGAGTCCAGATCGATGGAGCCCAGGAGCTGCTCGATGTCCTCGAGGAGCTCGAGGGGGATCCGGGTCAGCCGGGCCATCCGCATCATCACCTCCACCTGCAGGTTGAGCTCGAAGCACGGCAGCAGCTCGGACGTGAGCTCCGGCCCGAGCACGGCGCAGGCCACGGCCACGGTCTGGGGGTGCTCCTTCTCCAGGCGCGCGGCCAGCGCGCCGGGCTGGATCCGCCCCATGACCTCCTTGAAGCCCTGTCGCGACACCGGCTCGATGCTGCGGAGCATGCGGTGGGCCCGCTCCTCGCCCAGCACCGCGGGGAAGACGTTCTCGAGGTAGGCGCGGCCCTGGGCCTGCAGGTACAGCGAGCGTCCGAGGTCGTCCGCGAAGTCGCTGATGATGCTCTGGATCACCTCGGGCTCGACGTGATCCATCCGGCTGATGGCCTCGCCGATCTTGCGGATCTCCTCTTCGGACATGCGCTGGAAGAGCGAGCGAACCGTCACCTCATCGAGGTACATGACGAGGATGGCGGCCTTCTGGGTGCCGGTCAGTTCGCTGGTCACGACGGAGCGCTTGGGCGCGGCTGCAGTGCTGGGCATGGTGCTGCTTCCTCAGTCCTGGGAGATCCACGCCTGGAGCGTGACCACGGAGTGGGTGAGGTCGGTCGAAACGAGCAGGGCGACCTCGTCGCGCGTGACGAGCTCCTTGCCGCTGGAGACGCGCCGGATGAGGTCCGCCAGGGTCTCGCCGCCGGGGAGCTCGCCCACGACGGTGCCGTCGGGCAGGACCCCCGCGACAGCCCCGTCCGCCAGCAGCGGATCCGCGGCGGACTCGGGGGCGGTCACGTTCTTCATGATGGGGCGCACGATGAACCCGAAGGTGCACAGCAGCACCAGGAACAGGAAGCCGTAGCGCATGACGGGGGCCCAGGACTCGCCCGGGGTCATCGACAGGAGGGAGGCCTGGGCGGGGCTCATGGCGACCTGCGCGAACGGCTCGTTGATGACGGTGACCGCCTTCTCGGAGATGCCCAGGGACATGGCCACCAGGGTCGTGAAGGACGCCAGCTCCGCGGCGGTCCGCGGGGCGTAGGTGCGCGGGGCGTCGTCCCCCGCCGACCCGGAGGCGGGCTTGCCGCCGACCGCCGCGTCGGTCCACACGCCGTCCACCAGCACCGCCGCCGTGATGCTGACGATGCCGCCGGGCAGGGTGGCCTCCTGCATGCGGGTCTCGGGCACGTCGTAGTTGCCGGTCTCGCGGGTCTCGCTCATCTCGGAGAGCGCACCACCCTTGGACGGCGGCGCGCCGGCCTGCAGCTCGGGCAGGTTCGCGGTGGTCCCGGGTACGCCCTCGGCGGCCGTACCACCGGAGCGGCTGGACTCGTGCACGTCGTTGGCGATCACGACCGCCTCGTCGCCGTGCAGCTTGCGCTCCTGCTTGCTGCGCTGGGAGTTGTCCAGCTCCACGTTCACCCGCGCCACGACGTTGCCGGGTCCGACGACGCGCTCCAGCACGCTCTCGATCTCGCGCTTGTAGTAGCGCTCGTGGTTCCGCTTGAGCTCCGCGAGGTGGTTGGCGATGGAGTTGTCGCCCTCGGACTCGGTGGTCGCGTGGATGACGCGCATGTTCGAGTCCAGGATCGCCACGCGGCTCTCGTGCAGGCGCGGCACGGCGTTGGCCACCAGCTTGGCGATGCGGTCGCCCTCGTCGGCGGACAGCGTGCGGCCGGTGCGCAGCTCCAGGTACACCGACGCGGAGGGCTCCACGAGGTCCTCCTGGAAGAGGGAGTCCTCGGGCAGCGAGAGCAGGACCTTGGCGCCCAGGACGGCGTCGAAGCCCTTGACCTGGCGCTCGATCTCACCTTGCAGGCCGCGCACGTAGCGCACGTGCTCGACGAACTTCGTGGAGCCGAAGCGGTTCTCCTCGAACAGCTCCATGCCCACGCCCTTGCCGTCCACCAGGCCGCCGCCCCGGAGCTCCATGCGCAGCTGGTCGCGGTTCCCGTCGGGCACGAGGATCCGGTCCGTACCGCGCTCGATGTTGTAGGAGATCTCCTTCGTCTCCAGATACAGGAGCACATCGGAGCTGGTGGAGGGGTCCAGGGTCGTCTCGAACAGCGGCACCATGTGCACGTACGTCGCCATGTTGACGGCGCCCACGATCAGCGCCGTGCTCAGGGCCATGGTGACGATGAACCAGGTCCGGCGGGTCGGGTCGAGCCCGAGGAACCAGGTCCTGAATGCGGAAAGCCAGTTGCGAAGTTGTTCCACGTTCAACTCTCCGTCAGACCTGCATTCGCATCAGCTCTTCGTACGCAGAGAGCGCACGGTTGCGGAGCTGAACGGTGTATTTGAGGGCGATGTCGGCCTTCTCGAGCTCGACCATCGTGTTGTGGATGTTCACGTCGCGGCCCGACGCCAGGTCGATGACCATCTTGTCGGCGCCGGCCTGGGCGTCCTTGACCCGGGCCAGCATGCCATCGACGCTCGATCCCGCCGTGACGCCGGAGGGCTCCATCGGGCCCATCACGCCCGCCGCCGAGGGGGTCGTCAGCGCGTTGACGCCCTGGGGCGACTGGAGCTTGAAGGCCTTGTCGGCGCCCGTCGTGGCCGTGGTGGAGGTCTGGCTGTTCTGGGCCGCGCGCTGGGCGGCGAGCCGCTGGACGATGGCCGTGTAGCCCCCCGCGCCGACCCCGCCCACGCCGCTCATCGCCCGATCTCCAACGCCTTGAGCGCCATGTTCTTGGTGGCGCTGATCGCCGTGACGTTGGCCTCATAGGAGCGAGAGGCGGTGATCATGTCCACCATCTCCTCGACGATGTTCACGTTCGGCATCTGTACGAGGCCGGTCTCGGGATCCGCGTCGGGGTGCCCCGGGTCGTACACGTACTCCATGGGCCGCGTATCGGCCACGACGTCGGACACGATGGGCCGGCGCAGCTTGCTGTCGAGCACGGCGCCGAACTGGTTGGTGACCGCCTCGGCCCGGAACACGGGCACCTTGCGGGTGTACGCGCCGCCCTCGGGCGTCTGGGTCGTCTGGGCGTTGGCGATGTTCGAGCTGACCGTTTGCAGCCGCGTGCGCTCCGCGGACAAGCCGCTCGCCGAGACCTGGAGAATGCCGAGCAGGTCCATTACTTGCCTCCGTCGCTGGCTGCGTACTCGAGCAGGGCCAGCTGACGGCTGAGCACCTCCACGGTCGCGTTGAACTGCAGGTTGTTCTCGGTGAGGATCATCATTTCCTCCTCGGCGTTGACCGAGTTGCCGTCTTCGGACCAGGCCGCCGCCTCGATGCTGTTGGTCGGCACCGCGGAGCCGCCGCCGGCCGTCATGTGGCGCGAGTCGGTCCGCTGCATCGCGACCGCGTCCGAGGTCTCGTCGAAGATCCGGCCGAGGGCCGCCGCGAAGTCCACGCGCTCCGCCTTGTACTGGGGCGTGCTGCTGTTCGCGATGTTCGAAGCCGACAGACCGTGCTGACGAAGCCGCACGTTGAGGACCTGCTGCAGGTTGCCGATCAGCGGGTTGAACATGGGGTTCGACATTGGGTGCTCCTTCCTGGTGGTGACCGGGGAGCCTCACTGCGAGAGTCGTGCCAACGAGGTTTCCTGGGGGGCAACAGACCACCCAACCACCTGGAATCACACGTTCTTCTCTCGCCTGTCGGGCTCGTGCCAGGAGCGCCTGAGCGGACTGATCGATCACCGACCGTCGGATCTGTGACGGTGGCCGGGATACCCTCGCGCCATGCGTCGCACCAAGATCGTCTGCACCCTCGGCCCTGCCTCCTTCAGCACCGGAGTCCTGAGCGGTCTCGTCGAGGCGGGCATGAACGTGGCCCGTCTGAACTGCTCCCACGTCAAGAACCCCGGGGAGCTCGAAGACCCCATCGAGAACCTGCGGCGCGTGGCGCGGCTGACCGGCAACCCGCTGGGGATCCTGCTCGACCTGGGGGGCCCGAAGGTGCGCAGCGGCTACCTCGTCGACAAGACGATGGACCTCGTGATCGGGGAGCGCCTGCGCATCGTCCCTGGCGACGCCGAGGGCCGGGACGACTGGATCACCAGCAGCCACCAGGGCCTCGCCAGGGACGTGGCGCCGGGGCACCGGATCCTGCTCGACGACGGGCTCATGGAGCTGCGGGTGACGCAGATCGATCGCGAAGGAGTCGTGCACACCGAGGTCGTGGTGGGCGGGCTGCTCAAGACCCGCAAGGGCATGAACCTGCCGGACAGCAAGGTGTCGATCCCCGCCCTGACCGACAAGGACAAGCGCGACCTCGCGGGGGGCCTGGACCTGGGCGTCGACTACGTGGCGCTGTCCTTCGTGCAGTCCGGCCAGGACGTCCGGGACCTGAAGGAGGAGATGTCCAGGATCGGGATCAGCGCGCCGATCATCGCCAAGATCGAAAAGCCCCAGGCCATCGCCAACCTCGACGAGATCATGGACGAGGTGGAGGGGATCATGGTCGCGCGCGGCGATCTGGCGGTGGAGGTGGGCAACCACCGCGTGCCCATCATGCAGAAGGACATGCTCGCCCGATCCAGCCGGCGCGGGATCCTCGACATCGTCGCCACCCAGATGCTCGACTCGATGACGCACAACCCGCGGCCCACCCGCGCCGAGGCCTCGGACGTGGCCAACGCCATCCTCGATGGCTGCGACGCGGTGATGCTCAGCGGCGAGACCGCGTCCGGCGACTACCCCGTGCAGACGGTGCGCATGATGAACAGGATCGCGTGCGAGGTGGAGCCGTGGATGGACAGCACCGCGCCGTTCTACCCGACGGGGACCAACGAGCCCGCCATCACCATGGCGATCGTGAAGGCGGCGGCGGACATCGCCCGCGTGGGCCAGTTCAAGGCGCTGATCGTGTTCACCCTGTCGGGGCGCACGGCGCGCCTGCTGTCCGGCTTCTATCCCCGCACCGCGATCTTCGCGATGACCCCGAGGGTCGAGACGGCCCAGGCCATGTGCCTGTTCCGGGGCGTCGTGCCCGTCTACATGCCGTTCCCGGGCAACTCCGACCTGATGATCGCCGAGGCCGAGCAGCTGCTGCAGGCGAAGGGGTTCCTGCACGAGGGCGACGAGTGCATCGTCGTGGCGGGGTTCACCGAACTCAAGGGCGTCGCGAACATGGTCAAGGTGGTCCGGATCGGCCCGGACGCAGACCTCACGATGATGTGACTGCGCTCCGGCGGCGTCGAACCCCCAGAAGGCCCAGCAACGCCAGGAGCGCGACCGGGCCGCCCCCGCCACCGACAGAGCTCTGACAGCCTGAGCAGCCCTGCCCCTCGAAGCCCCCGGGGCCCCGCGCCGTGGCGTCGTCGTCGTCGCCGGCGGGGGTCTCGGGCTCGTACCACGTGGACTCGTCACACGGATCCGCGCCGGGCAGCACGTCCTCGGGCAGGACCGACGGATCGCCGGGGGCCCGCCACGCCACCGCAGAGTCCACGGTGCCGGACAGGCCGGCCGCGTCGGTGGACGTCAGGCTCGCCGCGTAGTTCGTGCAGGGCATCAGGTCCACCACCACCGCGAGGTGGTCCAGATCGACGATGGGATCGGCGGCCGAGCCTCCGTCCCAGATGGCCAGGCCGTCGGCCGGCTCGTTCGTCTCCCAGTAGATGATCGCCGCGGTAGACGTGATCTCCCGGACCTCGAAGCCCGACAGGATCGGGCCCAGGCAGTCCACCGTGACCTGCTTGCTGGTGTCCGCCTCCACAGAGCTGACCACCACGGCGTCGCCGTCGATCACGCTGAGCAGGCCGTCGCCCGGGGTCGCGGGCTCCGCGGTGAGGGACACGACCCCCTCGTACACCCCGTCGGAGGACTCGAGCAGCGTGAAGGTCTCGCCCGCGGGCTCTGCGTCGGAGCTCGCATGCACGTCCAGGCTGCCCAGCCCCGGCGCGTTCGGGATGCCGACGGTGACCGCCACCTGCGCGTCGCAGCGCAGCGGCCCGACGGAGATCGACAGGCTCGCCACCTGCCCCTGCAGGGCGTTCAGGGCGTTGACCCGGCCGTAGCCGTAGGAGAGCGAGTGGCCGTTGCCGTCGTAGTCCGCGTCGCCCGGGTCGATCTTGACCGCCGTGTTGCGCAGCAGGTCCCGCAGCTCGGCGAAGGTCAGGTCCGGCAGCGCCGACAGCACCAGCGCGCCCACCCCGGCGGCGTTGGGCGAGGCGGCGGACGTGCCCCCGAAGCTGGTGGTGTAGTTGTCGATGCGCGTGGTCGTGATCGACGCGGTGCCCCCGCTGCTCGGCCCGCTCAGGTCCAGCTCGGGGCACAGCTCGGAGTAGCTGGACCGGGAGCCGAGGTTGGTGCTGGCGCCCACCGCGATCGTGTCGGGGTGGCTGACGTAGCCGTCCTGGGAGCAGGTCTGCCCGTTGTTGTTGCCGTTGCCGCCGGCCCAGAAGATCGCGACCCCCTTGCCGTCGCGTCCGCTGGTCACCGCGTATTCGACGGCGGTGGCGACCACGTTGGGGATGGGCTGGGGGGTGGACGGATCCGCGCTGTCCGACGGACCCCAGGAGTTGTTGATCACCGCCGCGCCGCTGGTCACCGAGAAGTCGTGCGCGTCGGCCGTGGCCTCGTTGCTCGCGCCCAGCACGCGGACCGGCAGGATCTTGCACAGCGGGCAGGCGCCCACGACCCCCTCGCCATTCTCCGGAGCCCCCATGCAACCGGCGACGCTCGTGCCGTGGGAGCTGCTGGGGCTCGGGTCGGCGTCGCCGTTGGTGAAGTCGTACCCGGGCAGCAGATCCTCGACCAGATCCGGCTGCTCGAGATCCACCCCGGAGTCCTGCGCGGACACGATGGTCCCTTCGTCTCCCCGAGTGATGTCCCAGGCCGCGGCGACGCCCATGTCGTTGCCCGGCGCCCCCCCCACCTGGCCCGTGTTGTTCAGGTGCCACTGGTCCGGGTACAGGGGATCCGACGGCGTGTACCGCGCGTACATCGGCACGATCCAGTCGGCCTCGGCCCACTTCACGAAGGGCGCCTCCGACAGCAGCATCGAGGCCTCGATGGGATCCACGAGGGCCCGCTGGGGGACGAAGAGCACCCACTGGTCCGGCGCCAGCCCGCGGGACCGCAGCACGTCGATGCCGAGCTGTGCGGCCAGCGCACGCAACGCCGGCTCGTCCGCCCCGCGGCTCAGCTGCAGCAGCACGTGGTCGGTGACCGCCCAGGGATCTTCGTGATCCGTAGGGGACAGCGCCCACAGCGGGCTCGCCACCTGCACGTCGGCCAGCTCCAGCAGCGCGCGGGCCACCTGCAGCGTCTCGGCCGCGTCGATCGACGTCGTCGCTTCGTAGCGCTCCGTAAAGAACCGATCACCGCCGATCGTCCGGGCGCGCTGCAGCGTCACGTCCCCGACGGTCAGCGTGTCGGGCCCCAGGGGAGGGGCATCTTCGGGCCAGCTCGCCACCACGCCGGGCGCCCAGGTGATCGACAGCGCCCCCGGGACCACGAACAGCGGGTACCGCTGCCCGCCGAACTCCTGCCAGCGCGGGCCGTCGAACGGCGCCGCCACGGCCGACGAGGCCAGCAGGAGCAGGGAGAGGACGGCGACCCCGGTCGCGTTGCGCATGCGTTCACCTCGCGCGCGGGTCCGGAACGCGGACGAGCACCGGTGGCATGATCGGTCGCCCGGGGGCGAGGGGCAAGGGCAACCCGGTGCGACGGTGCGCGGTCGAGCTTGCGGCCGGCCGGTGGCCGTGGGACAACTCCGCTCCCGAAGGCCGCCCCTTCGACCGAGAGACATCAATGACGAGCTACAACCTCTCGCACCTCAAGCAGCTGGAAGCCGAGAGCATCCACATCCTTCGGGAGGTGGTCGCCGAGTTCGAGAACCCGGTCATGCTCTACAGCATCGGCAAGGACAGCTCGGTGATGGTGCACCTGGCGCGCAAGGCGTTTCACCCGGCGCCGCTGCCCTTCAAGCTGCTGCACGTCGACACGACCTACAAGTTCCACGAGATGATCACGTTCCGGGAGGCGTTCTGCGCCAAGCACGGCTTCGACCTGGTGGTGCACACCAACCAGGACGCCGTGCGCGAGGGCATCAGCCCCTTCACCCACGGAAGCAACGTCTACACGACCGCCTACAAGACCCACGGCCTGCTCCAGGCCCTGACGGCGGGCCGGTACGACGCGGCCTTCGGCGGCGCGCGACGGGACGAGGAGAAGTCCCGGGCCAAGGAGCGGGTGTACAGCTTCCGCGACGGGCACAGCCAGTGGGATCCGAAGAACCAGCGGCCCGAGCTGTGGAACCTCTACAACGGCCGGATCAACCGGGACAAGGGCGAGTCCATCCGCGTGTTCCCGCTGTCCAACTGGACCGAGCTCGACATCTGGCTCTACATCCACCTCGAGGACATCGAGATCGTGCCCCTGTACCTGTCGGCGCCGCGGCCCGTGGTGGAGCGGAACGGCACGCTCATCTACGTCAACGACGACCGGTTCCCGCTGGAGCCCGGCGAGGTGCCCCAGATGCGCATGGTCCGCTTCCGCACGCTGGGCTGCTACCCCCTGACGGGCGCGGTCGAGTCGGAGGCCACCACCCTGCCCGAGGTCATCAAGGAGATGCTGCTCACCACGACGTCGGAGCGCCAGGGACGCGTCATCGACTTCGACCAGGAAGGCTCCATGGAACAGAAGAAGCGCGAAGGATATTTCTAGGCCATGGAGATCAACCCACAGGACCGGGGCTTCATCGAGAGCGACATCCTCGGCTACCTGCGCCAGCACGAAGAAAAGGACCTGCTGCGCTTCATCACGTGCGGGTCCGTGGACGACGGCAAGTCCACGCTGATCGGGCGCCTGCTGTTCGACAGCAAGCTCATCTACGAAGACCAGCTCGCCGCGGTGGAGGCCGCCTCGGTGCGTCGCGGCTCCGTGCGGGGCGAGACCGACCTGTCGCTGCTGACCGACGGGCTGCGCGCCGAGCGGGAGCAGGGCATCACGATCGACGTGGCGTACCGCTTCTTCAGCACGAGCAACCGCAAGTTCATCATCGCGGACACGCCCGGACACGAGCAGTACACCCGCAACATGGCCACCGGCGCGTCCACGGCGGACCTGTCCGTGATCCTGATCGACGCGCGCCACGGCGTGCTGGCCCAGACCAAGCGCCACTCGTTCATCTGCAGCCTGCTCGGCATCAAGCACGTGGTCGTGTGCATCAACAAGATGGACCTGGTCGGCTGGAGCGAGGCCCGGTTCGAGGAGATCCGCGAGGCGTACGCGGACTTCGCCACGCGCCTGGAAGTGACGGACCTCAACTTCATCCCCATGTCCGCGCTGGCCGGCGACAACGTCGTGCACCGCAGCGAGAACATGCCCTGGTACGAGGGCCCGTCGTTCCTGCACTTCATGGAGACGGTGCACATCGCGTCGGACCGCAACCTCATCGACCTGCGCTTCCCGGTGCAGCACGTGGTCCGCCCCGACCTGAACTTCCGGGGCTACCAGGGCACCGTGGCCAGCGGCGTGGTGCGGGTGGGAGACGACGTGATCGTGCTGCCGAGCGGCCGCAGCTCCACGGTCGCGCGCATCGTCACCTGGGACGGCGACCAGGAGATGGCGTTCCCGCCGCAGGCCGTGACCTTGACCCTCGCCGACGAGATCGACGTGAGCCGCGGCGACGTGATCGTGCGGCCCAACAACACGCCCACCGTCGAGCGCACCTTCGAGGCGATGGTGGTGTGGATGCACGACACCCCGCTGCGCGAGGGCCGGCGCTACATCCTGAAGTGCGGTCCCCAGGTGGTGCCCGCCGAGGCGACGCTGGTGCGCTACCGGTTCGACATCAACACCTTGAGCCAGGAGGCCCCCGGCGACGTGGACGGGCAGCCGGGGCTGCGCATCAACGAGGTGGGGCGGCTCATGTTCGAGGCGACCCGGCCGATCCTCTTCGACGCCTACGGCCGCAACAAGGCCATGGGCGCGTTCGTGGTGATCGACAGCCTCACGAACGTCACCATCGGCGCCGGCATGATCGTCGACCGCAAGCCGAGCGACCTGATCCGCAGTCACCGAGCGCGCCAGCAGGCCCGCCTGAACGAGCTGCAGGCCGCCGTGGGCGAGGTCAGCACCGCCGAGCGCTCCGCCCGCTTCGGACACCCGCCCGCCACGATCTGGATCACCGGCCTGCCGCGGGCCGGCAAGAGCACCATCGCCTACGCGCTGGAGAAGCGGCTGTGGGATCGCGGGGTGGCCGTGCACGTGCTCGATGGCGTCAACATCCGCCTGGGGCTCAGCAAGGACCTGGCCTCGTCCGCCGACGAGCGCAGCGAAGCCGGCCGCCGGGCCGCCGAGGTGGCGCGGCTGTTCAACGACGCCGGGTTCCTGACCATCGCCGGGTTCGCGTCGCCCTACGCCGCGGATCGGGAGAGCGCGCGCGTCACCATCGGCGAGCAGCGCTTCATCGAGGTGTTCCTCAAGGTGCCCGTGGCGGTGTGCGAGGCGCGGGACCTGGCGCTGTTCCCCGACGGCAGCGGGCTGTACGCCAGGGCGCGGCGCGGGGAGGTGAAGTCCTTCACGGGGGTCACCGCGCCCTACGAGGACCCGCAGAACGCCGACGTCGTGATCGAGACGGACTCCGTGGACGTGGCCGGCGCGGTGGACGCGATCATGGCGCTGCTGGCTGAGCGCGGGCTGCTCGGCTGAGCCGGCGGACTACTCGGGCGGCAGGATCGAGGGGTCGTCGCAGATCGCGGACATGCGGTCGCTGAACCGGTTGATCCGGTTGACCTGCAGGTTCACCAGCAGGTCCGTGCCGGTGGCCACCGACTCGATGTCGCTCCAGATCACCACGAGCCGCACCACGCGGCCGTCGGCGTCCTCCACCAGCGCGTCCACGCCCCAGTTCTGGTGCAGCGCGTTGCTGCCGCCGGAGCCCCAGGTGGGATCGGGCTGCCACGTCAGCGTGATGGTCGCGTGGCGCTCCTGCCCCTGGACCAGGTACAGGCCGTGGCGGAAGTGGATGTTCAGCGTGTAGTCCATGCTGACGCCGAACTCGCTGGTGCCCAGGGGGTTGGACGTCCACAGGATCGACTCGGCCGTGTCGGCGGGATCGAAGTCGTCCGCGGTGGGGTCCAGGACCTGGTCGATCGCCGGGATGCTGCGCGCCTCGGTCGCCGCTTCGTAGGCCGCCCGGTCCGTCTCGAACACCCGGGTGTAGTGCGCCCACTCGTCCTCGAACACGACGTCCTGGTCGGGGCGGCCGCCGATCATCTCGATGCCGGCCCAGTCACACGACAGGGTCGTGACCGCCATGACCCCACCCGCCAGCGACAGCTCACGGCCCGACGAGGACACCATCGTGGGGGCCAGATCCTCGGGCAGCAGGGTCTGCAGCTGGAAGTCGGCGGCGACGTTGTCCTCGCCGGTCGTGGGGGACTGTCCGTCCAGGGCCTGTCCCTCGTCCTCGTACCACTGCAACAAGCCCGTGAGCCCCGCGCCCATGGTGGCGTCGTCGCTGTAGAACTCCCGCATCAGGAAGCGGGCGGTGTCCTCGAGCCCCTCGGGGGCCTCGGGCGGCGGAGCCTTGCAGCCGAACAGGAGCGCGGCCCCCAGGAAGACGGAGGAGACGCTGCGAGCCGCCATCGGTCCTACTGCTCCGGCGGGATCTCGGCCGCGCCGGTGCAGACCTCGGTCATCCGGTTCGAGGCCGACAGCGACGTGTTCACTGCGTAGTTCAGGACGAACGGGTCATCGGGATCGGCGATGTCGCTGACGGGCTCGGCCCACACCGCGAGCATGCGCAGCGTCTTGTCGTCCGGGCGGGCCACGTTGAGCTCGATGGAGTAGGACTGCCGCAGACCGTTGTCGCCGTTGGGTCCGTAGGTCTCGTCCGTGGTGAACGTCATGATGGCCAGCACCGGCGTGGGCTCGCCGTCGATCTCGTACCAGCCGTGGCGCAGATCCAGGAACATCTCGTACTCGGGGATGTTCACGCCGAGCAGCGAGGCGGGATCCGGGAAGTTCCGGGTGAGCAGCAACGAGGGCTCGTACGGGCCCATGTCGAAGCCCTCGGTGAAGCGCTCCAGGTCCACGGCGACGTCCGCCATGTCCTCGGCGGCCTCGGCGGCCTCGAAGGTCGCCCGGTCGGTCTGGTACTCGCGGCTGTAGCCCTCCCAGGTGCCGTCGAAGACGGTGTCCTGGTCGGCGCGCGTCAGGAGCGCCTCGGACTCCTTCCAGGAGCAGTCCATCTCCGCGAGGGACACGACGCCGGCGGCGGTCGCGACGTCCCGACCACCCACGAGCTCGTTGAGCGCGAGGTGCTCGATGTCGCTCATCAGCAGGTCGTTGACCGTGAAGGAGTCGGTGTTCTCGGACGTGGCCTGCTCGCCGACGAGCAGGTAGCCCTCGTCCGCGTACCAGCCCATGAAGCCCTGGATGCCGGCGCCGAAGAACGCGTCGTCCCGGTAGAACTCCCGGATCATGTACCGGGCGGACTCGTCGAGCCCCTCGGGGGCCGGAGGCGGGGCGGCCTTGCAGCCGGCGACCAGCGCCGTAGCGCTCAGGGCCAGGATCGACAGGGTGAGAAGCAAGCGGTCGCGGGTCATCGACGGTCTCCTCGCAGGTCCAACCGAGAACCTGCGCCGGAGCGATTTAGCACAGACCGCGCCGGGCGAGCAGGGCAAGTTCAGCCGGCGCGCCGTCGGCGGAGCCCGCCCAGCAGCAACATCCCCAGCAGCGCGAGCACTCCTGTCTGCCCGCCGTCGAGCGCCGCGACGCTGCTGCCGCACCGGGCACAGCCCGCGCCGCCGATGAGATCGGGCAGGTCCACGGGCGGGGCCGGAGTCACGTCCTCGCAGTCGCTGTCGTCCGCCGCGTCGATGAAGCCGTCGCAGTCGTTGTCCAGCCCGTCCAGGCAGTCCTCGATGGCGCCGGGGTTCACCGCCTCGTCCAGATCGTCGCAGTCGCCGTCGTCTTCGGTGTACCCGTCGCCGTCGTCGTCCACGCAGTCCACGGTGCCGTCCAGGTCGCCGTCGAAGCCATCGTCGATGGCGCCGTCGCAGTCGTTGTCGAGCCCGTCGCAGATCTCCTCCGCGTCCGGATGCACCAGCTCGTCCAGGTCGTCGCAGTCGCCCTGGCACTCGGCGAAGCCATCGACGTCGAGGTCGATCTCCTCGGCGCCGATGTCCAGATCGCAGTCGTTGTCCAGCCCGTCGCACAGCTCGTCGGCGCCCGGGTACACAGTGACCTCGGTGTCGTCGCAGTCCCCGGCGCAGGCGCTGACCCCGTCGCCGTCGTTGTCCACGTCTTCGCTGGTCAGCGGATCGCAGTCGTCGTCCAGCCCGTTGCACACCTCGGGGTTGCCCGGGAAGACCAGGGGATCGCCGTCGTCGCAGTCGCCCGCGCAGGCGCTCACGCCGTCACCGTCGGCGTCGAAGCCCTCGTCCACGGTGCCGTCGCAGTTGTTGTCCACGCCGTCGCACACCTCGACCGCGAAGGGGTTGATGTCCGCGGTGGTGTCGTCGCAGTCACCGCCGTCGCAGTTGCTGTAGCCGTCGCCGTCGGTGTCCTGGTCCTCGTCCACGGCCCCGTCGCAGTCGTTGTCCACGCCGTCCTGGCACAGCTCGGTGTTGCCCACCCAGGCCGTGCTGTCCTGATCGTCGCAGTCCCCCGCGCAGGTGGTCTGGCCGTCGCCGTCCACGTCGAAGCCCTCATCGATGGCGCCGTCGCAGTTGTTGTCCTGCCCGTCGCACACCTCGACCGCAAAGGGCGTGATGTTGGGGTTGAGGTCGTTGCAGTCCCCGTCGCACAACGACACGCCGTCCAGGTCCAGGTCCTGATCGACGTCCACCGTGCCGTTGCAGTCGTTGTCCACGCCGTCGTTGCAGTCCTCGGCGGCGCCCGGGTTCACCGTCGCGTCGGAGTCGTCGCAGTCACCGGCGCAGGCGCTGTACCCGTCACCGTCCACGTCGAAGTCCTCGTCGATGGCGCCGTCGCAGTCGTTGTCGAGCCCGTCACACACCTCGGCGCCGAACGGGCTGACGGTGTTGTCCGTGTCGTCGCAGTCCCCGTCGCACACCAGGGCGCCGTCGCCGTCCGCGTCGGTGGTGTCGTCGGCGAACCCGTCGCAGTTGTTGTCGATGCCGTCGCCGCAGATGTCGGGGGCGCCAGGGCCGACCGAGACGTCGTCGTCGTCGCAGTCGCCGCCGCAGACGCTGAAGCCGTCGCCGTCCACGTCCACGGCCTCGTTGGTGACGCTGTCGCAGTCGTCGTCGATGCCGTTGCAGATCTCCTCGACGCCCGGGTTGATCGCGGCGTTGCCGTCGTCGCAGTCACCCTGGCAGGTGCTGAAGCCGTCGCCGTCCACGTCGTAGCCGTCATCGATCACGCCGTTGCAGTCGTTGTCGAGGCCGTCGCAGACCTCGCTCGCAGACGGGTTGACGACCGCGTTGGTGTCGTCGCAGTCGGTGCAGGAGGACACGCCGTCCAGATCTGCGTCCTCGGCCTCGTCCACGGTCCCGTCGCAGTCGTTGTCCACGCCGTCGTTGCACAGCTCGACGTTGTCGGGGTTGACGGTCGGCTCGACGTCGTTGCAGTCGCCTCCGCAGGCAGACCAGCCGTCGCCGTCCACGTCGGCGCCATCATCGATCACCCCGTTGCAGTCGTTGTCCACGCCGTCGCAGATCTCGGCCGCCCCGGGCACCGCCGCCGCTTCGCCGTCGTCGCAGTCTCCCGCGCAGGTGCTCACGCCGTCGCCGTCCGCGTCCGCGTTCTCGTCGGTCTGCGGGTCGCAGTCGTTGTCCAGGCCGTCGCACAGCTCCGTGCCCCCCGGGAACACCGTGGAGTCGGTGTCGTCGCAGTCCCCCGCGCAGGCGGACACGCCGTCGCCGTCGCCGTCGAAGCCGTCGTCGATCACGCCGTTGCAGTCGTTGTCCAGGCCGTCGCAGGCCTCCACCTCGCCAGGCGCGACGGAGCCGTCGGAGTCGTCGCAGTCCCCCTCACAGATGCTGACGCCGTCGCCGTCCGCGTCGCTGTTGTCGTCCGCGAAGCCGTCGCAGTTGTTGTCCAGCCCGTCGCAGACCTCGGCCGCCCCGGGCAGCACCTGGGGGTTGTAGTCGTTGCAGTCACCGTCGCACTCGGTGATGCCGTCGCCGTCGAGGTCGTTGCCGTCCGTCGTGGTCGGATCGCAGTCGGAATCGAGCCCGTCGCACTGTTCCACCGCGCCCGGGAACACCGTGGCCTCGTCGTCGTTGCAGTCCCCGTCGAGCTCCGTGAACCCGTCGCCGTCCGCGTCGGTGCAGTCGGCGCCGCCCAGGCCATCCAGGTCGTAGCCCTCGTCCACGATGCCGTCGCCGTCGTTGTCCAGGCCGTCGCAGGTCTCCACGTCGAAGCAGTTGGCGATGCCGTCGTTGTCGCTGTCGAAGCCCTCGTCCACGGCCCCGGAGCAGTCGTTGTCCAGACCGTCGCAGACCTCCACGAGGACCGGCGAGATCACCGCCGAGCTGTCGTTGCAGTCACCGTCGAGCTCGGTGTAGCCGTCGCCGTCGTTGTCCGCGCAGTCGATGCCGCCCAGCGAGTCTGCGTCGCCCTCGGCCACGGGCACGACGCCGTCGCAGTCGTTGTCCAGGCCGTCGCAGGCCTCCGCGGCCGCCGGGTAGGTGTTGGCGTTGGCGTCGTTGCAGTCGCCGGAGCAGATGAAGAAGCCGTCGCCGTCGTTGTCCACCTCGGTGGGGGTGGGGCTCCCCGAGCAGTCGTTGTCGATGCCGTCGCAGGCCTCCAGGGCGCCCGGGTAGGCCGTGGCGTCGCCGTCGTCGCAGTCGCCGCCGCAGACCGTGACGCCGTCGCCGTCGCTGTCGTTCTCGCCGACGCCGGGCACGCCGTCGCAGTCGCTGTCGGTGCCGTCGCAGGTCTCGGGCGCGCCGGGGTAGATGGTGGCGTCGCTGTCGTCGCAGTCCCCCGCGCACAGCAGGACGCCGTCGCCGTCCGCGTCGAACTCGCCCGCGGCGAGCACCGAGTCGCAGTTGTTGTCTACGCCGTCGCAGAGCTCGGTGGCGCCGGGGTTCACCGCCGCGCTGTTGTCGTTGCAGTCCCCCGCGCAGGCCAGCACGCCGTCGCCGTCGAAGTCCGTCTCGCCGGCGCCGAGGGCGAAGTCGCAGTTGGTGTCGAGCCCGTCGCAGATCTCGGCGGCGCTCGGGAACACCGACGCGTCCCCGTCGTTGCAGTCGCCGGCACACACGAAGACCCCGTCACCGTCCGCGTCCACCTCGGCGAGGGGAATCACGCTGTCGCAGTCGTTGTCGAGCCCGTCGCACAGCTCCGGCGCGGCCGGGAAGACCGAGGAGAGCAGATCGTCGCAGTCGCCGGCGCACAGCTCGAAGCCGTCGCCGTCCGCGTCGGCCTCGTCCAGGGGCACCAGCGAGTCGCAGTCGTTGTCGATGCCGTCGCAGACCTCGAGCGCGCCGGGGTAGGTCGTGGAGTCGAAGCCCGAGCAGTCGCCGTCGCACAGCGCGAAGCCGTCGCCGTCGATGTCGCTCTCGGTGGAGGGCACGACGCCGTCGCAGTTGTTGTCCAGCCCGTCGCAGACCTCGCCCTGGCCGGGGTTCACCGCGACGTTGGCGTCGTCACAGTCGCCGGCGCAGATCTCGTAGCCGTCGCCGTCGCCGTCGGTCTCGTTCGCCGGCACGAGGCCGTCGCAGTTGTTGTCCAGCCCGTCGCAGCCCTCGGGGGCGCCCGGGAAGACCAGGGGCTGGTTGTCGTTGCAGTCGCCCTGGCAGTCGGACAGGCCGTCGCCGTCGTCGTCCACCTCGTCGGCGGTGACGAAGCCCGAGCAGTCGTTGTCGATGGCGTCGCACAGCTCCACCGAGCCCGGATACACCAGCGGGGACAGGTCGTTGCAGTCCCCGTTGCACGACGTGAAGCCGTCCCCGTCGAGGTCGTAGCCCTCGTCGATGAGGCCGTTGCCGTTGTTGTCCTGGCCGTCGCAGGTCTCCTGGTCCTGGCAGTCGGGCACGCCGTCGAAGTCCGAGTCGAAGCCCTCGTCGATGCCGCCCTGGCAGTCGTTGTCGAGCCCGTCGCAGGTCTCGGTGTTGCCCGGGAACATGAGCTGGTTCTGGTCGTTGCAGTCCCCGTCGCAGACCGACACGCCATCGACGTCGGCGTCGGTCTCCGGGTCGAGCCCGTCGGCGAGGCCGTCGCAGTCGTTGTCGACGCTGTCGCAGACCTCGGCCGTGCCCGGGAAGACCGCCGCGTTGGTGTCGTCGCAATCACCGCCGCAGGCGCTGAAGCCGTCGAGGTCGGCGTCGGTCTCGGGATCGGCGGCGTCCACGAAGCCGTCGCAGTCGTCATCGAAGCCGTTGCACAGCTCCGCCGCGGTGGGGTTGATCGCCGCGTTGGAGTCGTTGCAGTCGGCGCCGCCCCAGATGGAGTCGGACACCTGATCGCCGTCGAGGTCCGTGTCCGTGGTGGTGTAGGAGCCGGGGGCCCCGGGCATGGCCGACTCGCAGCCGTTGGTGCCCTGGGTGCCGCCGCTGATGTTGATCGTGGGGCTGATGCCCGCGTCGTTCCGATAGAAGATCTTGATGCGGCCGCCGCCGCCTCCCCCGCCGCCGTCGTCGTAGGACGCGCCGTTGCCGCCCCGCACGTTGAGCGCGCCGCCGACCGTCACGGTGCCGCCCTGGATGACGATCCCGCCGCCCGCGCCGCCGCCGCCGGAGTCGTTGAGCCAGTTGAAGCCGTTGCCGCCCCGCATGCGCACGGTGCCCGCGATGTTGATCGTCTCGGCGTCGAGCCACACCGCGGCCCCACCGTCGCCGGCGCCGTTGCCCGTGTCGCCGTCGCCCGATCCGCCCGCGCCGCCGGCGGAGCCCATGTCGATGTCGAGGGAGTTGGCGTTGCCGTTGGCGTACCCGCCGGCCCCGTCGGGCCAGGGCGTGCCGCAGCCCACCACCTGCCACCAGTCGCGGATCCCGTTGCCGCCGGCCCCGCCGTGCCCACCGCCGCCGCCGCCGTCGACCACGTACACGCCGCCCTGTCCGCCGCCCGGACCCTCGCCCGTGTCGGGCTGGGAGCGGTAGCCCCGGGCGTTGCCGTTGATGATCGAGGTGGCGTCCACCGTGATGGTGTTCGCGATGATGTGCAGGACGCCGGTGGTGGTCGGATCCCCGTTGAAGGTGGCGACGTTGATCGTCGCGCCGTTCGTCAGCGACACGGTGTTGTAGGTGATCGTGCCACCGAGCGTGACGCTGGTGCCGTTCAGGATGAGGTCCTGGGCCACGGCCGTCGCCGGCAGCAGGAGGCAGACGGCGATCAGCGCCGCCAGATGGCGCGAAGTCCTGAGGACCATGTCTTTGCCCTTTCGATCCCTGTGGGAACTGTCGAAGTAGCACGCCGGCGAGCCGCAGTCCACGAAGGGATCGGCCCGGAGGGGGCGGATCAGGGAAGCCCGTTGCCGCCGATGATCACGTTGCCGCCGATGTTGGCCACGCCGATGGCGTCCCGGAGCGCTTCGGCCTGCCACGAGGTGGACAGGATCGGGTTGTCCTGAATCTTGAAGTGGCCGCCCACGCTGGTCACGTTGAACAGGCCGTTCATCGTGATCAGCACGGAGTTGTTCGACACCTTGAGCTCGTCGCCGACCGGACCGAGCAGCGGAAACCCGTCGATGGTCACGAGGACCGGGTTTTCTTCGAACTTCAGGTGTCCGCCCACGCTCTGAAGCAGCGGGAAGCCCCCAACGGCGGTCAGCACCCCGGACTGCTTGATCTTCAGCTCACCGGCGACCGTGGTCAGGGCCGGGAAGCCGACCCCGAGGGACACCAGGAGGGGGTTCTCCTCGATCTTCAGGGCGCCGACGGAGGTCAGCGACGTGAAGGCCGGCAGCGCGACCGCCGCGCCGAGCGCCTTGAGCTTCAGCTCGCCACCCACCGCCTGCAGGCTGTTGAGGCCCGACAGCTCGCCGAGGCTCGAGGCGTTCTCGATCTTCAGGTCCCCGGTGACCTCGCACAGGCAGGACAGGGACACCAGGGTCAGGACGGAGGAGTTGTTCTGCAGGAGCAGATCCCCGTCCACGGCGTCGTAGAAGGCGCAGAAGTTGGTGAGATCGTTGGCCGTGGAGACGACGAGGTCGCCGGTGAGCCATGTGCGGGCCGCGTCGCAGGGGACGGCCACGGTGTCGTCATCGTCGTCGTCGTCGTCGCCCGAGTCGTCGTCGTCACCCGTGTCGTCGTCGCCCGTGTCGTCGTCACCCGTGTCGTCGTCGCCCGTGTCGTCGTCGCCCGTGTCGTCGTCACCCGTGTCG
>CALAGR010000272.1 GCA_937891735.1 uncultured Pseudomonadota bacterium
CGGGGTCGGGCTCGGATGGGGGCGCGGGCAGGGTTCGCGGGACCAGCGAGCGGGCCTTCAGCTCGGGCTGGCGCGGGATCGGCACGAGCATCGCAGGCAGACGGTGGGCCAGGGCCTCCCACAGCAGGGCGGGGCTGTCCTCTCCCGACTGCGCGTCGTCGCCCTCGTTGGGCACCCGCTCGGGGAACACGTCCCGGAGGAAGTCCCCGGTGCGCTCCGGTCCATCCGCCGCGTCCAGGCTGCGCACCACCGCCGCGAGGTCCCGGCGCAGCTCCGCGCAGTCCTGGTAGCGCAGGTCCGGGTCCGGCTCCAGGCACGCGAGCAGGATCCGATCCAGCTCCGCCGGGGTGTCGGGGCGGAGGAACCCCGCGGGCTCGACCTCGGCCCGCTCCACGGACTCCATGGTCTGGAAGTCGGTGGAGCCCTCGAACGGGTTGACCCCGGTCAGCGCTTCGTACAGCACGATGCCGAGCGAGAAGATGTCCGAGCGGTGATCCATCGGCTTGTGCCGGACCTGCTCGGGCGACATGTACGCGTACTTGCCGCGCAGCACGCCGGGCCGCGTGAGGGCCTCGCGCACCGCGGCCTTGGCCACGCCGAAGTCGGTGAGCTTGACCTCCCCCGCGATCCCGATGAGCACGTTGGGGGGCGACACGTCCCGATGGATGATGCCCACCGGCTGGCCGCCCCCGTCCACGCGGCTGTGCGCGTACTCCAGCGCCCGCGCCAGCTCGTATCCGATGTAGGCCACGACATCGATGGGCGGCAGGATCCCCCGGCGCCGGCAGCGGTCCAGGAGCTCCTCCAGGTCCGGGCCGTCCACGTACTCCATGGCGATGTAGAACTCGCCGTCGTAGGTGCCGAACTCGTGGACCTGCACGATGGCCGAGTGGTCCAGCGTTCCGGTCAGCCGCGCTTCGTCCTTGAAGAGCTGGGCGAACTCCTCCATGCCGGCGTACACGGGCAGGATCTTCTTGAGGGCGACGCGCTTCTCGAAGCCCGCTGGTCCGCGAAGGACCGCCAGGTACACCTCGGCCATCCCGCCGCGGGCGATGCGACGGACGAGTCGGTACCGGTGGAATGTCTGGTTGCCGCTCACCTCATCGACCCAGCGCTCAGGGCGACGGCACGAAGAGGTTGGCCCGGTACCAGCGCAGCTCCTCGATCGACTCGCGGATGTCGTCCAGAGCGAGGTGGTTGCCCTTCTTCTTCGGGGGCTGGGCCTTGGGATACCAGCGGCTGGCGAGCTCCTTGATCGTGGACACGTCGACCACCCGGTAGTGCAGCCAGCGCTCGACCTGGGGCATGTAGCGACGCAGGAAGCGGCGGTCGTGCCCGATGCTGTTGCCGCACAGCTGCGACTTGCCGGCGGGCGTGTACTCCTGGATGAACTCGAGCGTCAGGCGCTCGGCTTCGGCCATGTCGACCGTCGAGGCCTTGATCCGGTCCACGAGCCCGGACGCGCCGTGGGTCTTCTTGCACCAGTCGTCCATCGCGTCGAGCGTCTCGTCGGGGTGGTGCACCGCGATGCAGGGGCCCTCCGCGAGGACGTTCAGCTCCCCGTCGGTGACGATGGTGGCGATCTCGATGATGGTGCAGAGATCGGGATCGAGCCCGGTCATCTCGAGGTCGATCCAGACGAGGTTTGCCGCTGACTTCATGACGAGTGAGGGTAGCACCCAAAGCCCGGCCGGCCCGGGGGTGGGCTGATCGGGTCGCCCCGCGCCTCGATGCACCTTTCCCAGGCGCGGCGCGTGCAGTAAGGTCGCGCGCCTCTGGGCCTGCGACCGGGTCCTGGCTCGGACGGGGACCTGCGCATGCTTCTGATCATCCAGATCCCGTGTCTCAATGAAGAGACCACGCTGCCGCAGACGGTGGCGGACCTGCCCCGATCCGTGCCCGGCGTGGACCGCATCGAGTACCTGATCATCGACGACGGCTCGACCGACCGGACCATCGAGGTGGCCCGGGAGCTGGGCGTGCACCACGTCGTGCAGTTCCCCCGCAATCGCGGGCTGGCGGCGGCGTTTCGTGCGGGCCTGGACGCGTGTCTGCGCCTCGGGGCCGACATCATCGTGAACACCGACGGCGACAACCAGTACCGGGGGGAGTTCATCCCCATGCTGGTGGCGCCCATCATCGCCGGCGAAGCGGACATGGTGGTCGGGGACCGGGATCCGGGCAGCATCCAGGAGTTCAGCTGGTTCAAGCAGCGGCTGCAGAACCTGGGCAGCGCGGTGGTGCGCCGCTTCTCCGGGACCGACGTGGCCGACGCCACCAGCGGCTTCCGCGCCTACACGCGCGAAGCGGCGATGAGGCTCAACCTCGTCAACAACTACACCTACACGCTCGAGTCCATCATCCAGGCGGGGCACGGGCGCCTGACGCTCAAGTCGGTGCGCATCGAGACGAACGCCAAGACCCGCGACTCGCGGCTCATGAAGAGCATTCGCAGCTACGTGCAGCGCTCGGCCGTGACGATCCTGCGCAGCTACCTGCTCTACAAGCCGTTCAAGAGCTTCCTGGTGCTCGGATCCGGGGTGTTCGGGGTCGGGTTCCTGCTGGGGATCCGGTTCCTGTGGTTCTACGCGCAGGGCCTGGGCGCGGGGAAGATCCAGTCCGTGGTCTTGAGCGGCGCGCTGATGGTGATCGGCGTGCAGTTCGTGATCACCGCGCTGCTGGCGGATCTTGTGTCGGCCAACCGCAAGCTCACCGAGGAGGCGCTGCTCAAGCTGCGGCGCATCGAGAGCGCGGTGGACCTCAACCCCGCCGACGGGGGCCATCGGCAGCTGAACCCGCGGGCCGTGGCGCTGCCGGCGCCGGCTCCGGACCCTGACAAGGCCTGACGATGCGCCTGCTGTTCGACGTCCTGCATCCGGCTCACGTGCACTTCTTCCGGCACCTCGCCCGGACCACCCTGGAGCAGGGCGGGGAGGTGCTGTTCACGGCCCGGGCCAAGGACGTGACGCTGGCGCTGCTGGAGCACGACGGCCTGCCCTACGAGGAGCTGACGGCCATCGGCGGGGGCATGGTGGGGCTCGCCCGGGAGCTGGCCGTGCGCACCGCGAAGCTCGCTCGGCGCGTGCGCAGCTTCGAGCCGGACCTGATGCTGGGCATCATGGGGCCGGTCATCGCGCCGCTGGGGCGGGTGATGCGCGTGCCGAGCTGGGTGTTCTACGACACCGAGACGGCCACGCTCACCAACCGGTACGTCTATCCCACGTGCACGCGGCTGTACCTGCCCGAGAGCTACCGAGGGCCGGCCCCCCGCAAGGCCATTCGCTACCCCGGCTACCACGAGCTGGCCTACCTGCACCCGGATCGCTTCGCGCCGGACCCGGGGGTTCGGGCCGAAGCGGGCCTCGCTGACGACGAGCCCTTCGCGGTCGTGCGGATCGTGTCCTGGGAGGCCTCGCACGACGTGGGCGACACGGGGTTCTCCGATCCGGTGGCGTTCGTGAAGTGGCTCAGCTCGCGGATCCGCGTGGTGGTCAGCGGCGAGCGCGGCGTGCCCGAGGAGCTGCGGCCCTTCGCGCTCACCCTGCCGCCGTGGCGGATCCACCACCTGCTCGCGGCGGCGTCGCTGTACGTCGGCGAGGGCGCCACGATGGCGGCGGAGGCGGCGGTGTTGGGCACGCCGGCGGTGTTCGTGCACACCGCGAGGCTCGGCTACATGCTCGAGCTGGAGGAGCGGTACGAGCTGCAGTGGAACACGCCGCACCAGGAGCAGGCGCGCGTGCACGCCGAGTCGGTGCTCGACGACCTGGACGGCGCGGCCCGGGAGTGGGAGCGCAAGCGGGGCGTGATGCTGGCCGAGCGCATGGACGTGGGCGCCTGGCTCGTGCACCAGGTGTCACAGGCGCTCGAGTAGGCACGCTCGGCCGGGGATCCCACTGCTCTTCAACTCCTACGTCTTCCTGTTCGCCTTCCTGCCGGTCACGCTGGCGGGATTCGCGATCCTGGGACGGGTGCGCAAGGACCTGGGCACCTGGTGGCTGGTCCTCGCCTCGCTGTTCTTCTATGGGTGGTGGAACCCCGTCTACCTGTGGTTCATCGGCCTCTCGATGGCCTTCAACTTCTCCCTGGCCCGGCGCTTCGAGGCCCTCCGAGCCTCCGGCAGCGTCCGCGGCCTGCGCTCGCTGTTGACGCTCGGGGTGGGCGCCAACCTCGGCTTCCTGGGCTGGTTCAAGTACGCCGACTTCTTCATCGAGAACGTCAACGCGTTGGCCGCGACGAGCGTGCCGCTCCTGGGCATCGTCCTGCCGCTGGCGATCTCGTTCTTCACGTTCCAGCAGATCGCCTATCTCGTGGACGCCTATCGAGGGGAGACCCAGGAGCACTCGGCGCTGCACTACTGCCTCTTTGTCTGCTTCTTCCCCCAGCTCATCGCCGGGCCGATCGTGCACCACAAGGAGATCCTCGACCAGTTCGAGGCGCGGCAGGACTCCCGGCTGCACCCCTCCCACCTGGCCGTGGGCGGCACCCTCTTCTTCCTGGGCCTGTTCAAGAAGACCGTGCTCGCGGACGGAGTCGCCCAGCTGGTGGGGCCCGTGTTCGACGCGGCCCGCGATGGCGTGGTGCTGAGCCTGTACGAGGCCTGGCAGGGCACGCTGGCGTACACGCTGCAGATCTACTTCGACTTCTCGGGCTACTCCGACATGGCCATCGGCCTGGGCTTCCTGTTCGGGGTGCGCCTGCCGCTGAACTTTCACTCGCCCTACAAAGCCACAAGCATCGTGGAGTTCTGGCGGCGCTGGCACATCACCTTGTCTCGGTTCCTGCGCGACTACCTGTACATCGGGTTGGGCGGGAACCGGCGCGGCAAGGCCCGCCGCTACCTCAACCTGCTGCTGACGATGGTGCTGGGAGGCCTGTGGCACGGCGCCGCCTGGACCTTCGTGATCTGGGGCGCGCTTCACGGTCTGTACCTGGTCCTCAACCACGCCTGGGCAGGCCTGCAGAAGCGCCTCGGCGTGGACCTGCTGCCGGGCCCGGTGGGCCGGGTGGGAGCGGTCGCGATGACCTTCCTGGCGGTGGTGATCTCCTGGGTGTTCTTCCGGGCCGAGGGTGTGTCCACGGCCTGGTCGATGCTGCGGTCGATGAGCGGCCACGCGGACCTGGCGGCCTACGCCAACAACCTGCTCCCCTCGGGACACGCAGGCTTTTTCGGGATCGCGGCCTTGCTGGCGGTGGTCTTCTTCGCGCCCAACTCCCACCAGCTCCTCGGCGAGCACCAGCCCGCCCTCGAAGACCACCTGACGGCCCAGGATGGGGGACGCGCATGGGGTCCGCGCTGGAGCCCGCGCCCGGCGTGGGCCGGGGTGATGGCGGCGGTGGCCGTGGTGGCCGTGATGTTCATCTCTCGCCAGAGCGAGTTCCTGTACTTCAGGTTCTGATGATGACCAGCGTCTCCCCCGCATCGCCCGCCTGGGCCTCCTACAACGCCATCGCGCTCACCGTGTGGCTGGTCCTCGCCGCGCTGGTGGCCACCGCCAACGTGCTCGTCGATCCCGGCGCGATCTACCTGCAGCGGGTGTTCGGGGCGACGACCTCGCGGGCGGTGGCGGACTCGCTCCTGACCCAGCCCGTGGGACTGCCGAACTCGGGCAACGAACGCCAGATGAAGCACGCCCTGGCCGAGGTCGGGGGGAGCGTGGACTGTGTCCTGCTGGGCTCCAGTCGGATCCTGCAGGTCAGCTCGGTGCGCGCCCCGAGCTCCATCGGCGCGGTCTGCGCGAGCGTGCTCAACCTCGGTGTCTCCGGGGGCACGCTGGAGGACCTGCTGATCTTCACGCGGGTGCTCCTGCAGTCCGACGACGTGCCGAGGCGGGTGCTGGTGGGCACGGATCCCTGGATGCTCAAGTTCGGGATGGATGCCCGCTACGCGGTCTTCGAGGACGACTACACGGCCATGCTCGCCGAGCTGCACGCGGAGTCCGAAGGGCGGATCTCCGACGAGCACCCCATGCTGTCCAACCTGCTCAACGCCGAGTACTTCCGGGCGACCGTCGCGTCGCTCTGGCAGGACGGATTGCCCCCGCTGAGGCCGCTGCGGCCCGCGGATCTGCAGCCGGTGCCGGCCTTCGACGTCGAACAGGGGTGGGCGGAGCAGGTGCTCCTGGCAGACGGCAGCATCGTGTACAGCACCGAGCAGCTCGCCCAGAAGCGGGCCAAGGTCGCGGCCCTCAAGGTGGGCGGCGGGGCCTACAAGATTCAGGGGCCGCTGCAAGACCCCAAGGCCGTCGCGCTGTACACGGATCTGCTCCGGCTCCTGCTGCGTCGGGGAGTCGACGTGAGCATCTTGCTGATGCCCTACCACCCGACGGTCTACGCAGGCCCCCCGGACGGCCCGCTGGCCCACATCATCGGCGCGGAGCGCCAGCTGAGGGAGCTGGGCGCGACGCTCGGGATCCCGGTCGTCGGCTCCTACGACCCCGCGCGGGTGGGCTGCACCAAGGCGCAGTTCCACGACGACATCCACCCCGCGGCCGCGTGCATGAACCAGCTCGCGTTCTGATCGCGAGCCGCGGAAGCCCCGTGTGACGCCCGATCTCTTCGTCAGCGGCGTCGTCGCTCCCTGCGACGCACTGAAGTGCGCCTCGCTCGTCTCCTCCTGGCTTCCTCGACCTCGAACGCCACTCAAGTCTTCTGCTGGCCGCGATGATCGCGATGATCGCGACGCCCCCGAGCAGCTACTCATCCGGATGAGTACCTGCGGCAGTTCCCAGGTCGGGAACTGACTATTCGAAGCGGTGCGCCGTCGAGGGCCTGAGCAGGTAGGTGTTCTCCTGCACTCCGCCGGTGTCGTCGATGACGTCGTTGGCCTTGCGCTCGAGCACCCAGTCCAGGGTCGGGTCCTTGCCCTCGTACACGAACGAGGTCCGAAAGACGTAGTACCCCGGCGCGTCCACCTCGACGTCGTAGCGCCACCCCTTGAGCATGGGGTAGTCCTCCTCGACCCAGGGCGTGAACAGCGCATCGAACGTGTACGTGCCGTCCGGCGCCGTCACGGCGATGCCGCGCAGGTTGGTCAGCGCGTCCAGCCCGTAGGGGAGCTCGAAGCGCGGGCCTGTCTCGGGCTTCTTGCTGACCGCTTCGGCCACCGCGATCAACACCCGGGCGTTGGTGACGGGCTGCGCCGCGACGTCCGGTTCGTAGGCCAGCTTGCCCAGCACGGACCCCGAGATGATGCGCGCCTTCGTCGTCGCGCACCCGGAGGCAGCGAGGAGCAAGGTCAGCAGGAGCGGGGCAAGGCGTCGCACGGCGGGCATGATGGTCACTCCAGGCCTGCAGCGCAAGTTTGAGCGTCCGCCGCCCTCACTCCTCCTCCTCCGGGTCGCCCTCCTCGTCCGACTCGGGGATCTCCGGGTCCGACCCGTCCTCGACCTCCAGGCCGATGTCGTTGTCGAGGTCGTTGCTTCGGTCGAAGTCCTCCATGTCCGGCGGCTCGATGCGTGGCACGACGTTGGTGGGCACGTCCTCTTCCTCGTCTTCGTCCTCGACCGCGTTCTGTCGGGACTGGCGCTGCTGCATCAGCTCCTCGCGCTTGACCCGTCGGTCTTCCCGGCGCTTGAGGCGCTCCTCACGCAGGCGCTGGCGCTCTTCCTCGATCTCGGATTTGCGCTCGTCGGTCATCTCGTTGCGCGACACGGGCTCGTCCCCGGCCCCGCTCGAGACGGGCTGGCGGCCAGGCCGCTTCGTCTCGACCGGGTCTTCGTCTTCGTCCTCCCCCGCGGCGCTGACCGGGGGGCGGTTCACGGCGCCTGCTGCGCGGCTGACGCGGCGCTCCTTGAACTGGGGGCTCAGCAGGCGACCCTGCACCTGGTAGTGGAACCAGCCGTCGTTGTCTCGGTTGCGGCTGTCCTTCTTCAGGCCCGCCATGGAGAGCAACCCGGCGAGGTCGTCACGCACCTTGAACTTCACCCGCAGGGCCAGGGTGGACCGCAGCACGTCCTGGCGCAGGTTGATGAAGCCCTCGACGCCGACCTCCACCACCTCGGACTCGAACGCTGTGTTGCGGAACTCTGCGCGGCCCTTGCCGAGCTTGAGGTGTGCCTCGGCCCGATCGAAGGTCGTCTCGGGCAGGGCGAAGCCGGTGACCTTGAAGCCCGTCAGGTGCAGCTGGTCGAAGGTCAGATCCACGGATCCAGAGGACTTCTTGGGGTCCTCCCAGTGCCACAGCACGTCCGCCTCGGCCTTGAGGCGTCCGGTGGGGTTGGCTGTGAAGCGCTCGCTCTGGATGGGGTAGGCCCCAAGGTCCAGCCGGCCGGTCTGCAGGGCGAGGCGCATGGCTTCGCCCTTTTCGTCCACCGCCGACATCGACACGTCCGCGCCGTACATCTCGCCGGTCAGATCGACCTCGCCCAGCGCGCCCATGAGGCGCTTGATGAGCTCGCCCATGCCCGCGGCGCCGCCCTCGCTGGAGACCTTGCGCACCTCGAACCCGGCCCCCAGGGCGCCGCCGATCCCGGTGCTGATCGCGATCTTGTCGGCCTGCAGCCACGGGGCACGCGCCTCGCCTCCGAGGGGCCCCAGGACCAGGGAGCTCGCCCGGGCGCCCACGATGGACGGCCGGAGCTTGCCGGTCTGGAACGCGATGCCCGCGTCGGCCGCGCGGACCGTGATCTGTTCGCTGACCTTGCCCCAAGGGAAGGTCACCCAGGTGAAGACGAGGAAGAGCAGACCAAACCAGGCGCTGTAGCCGGCGATGATCAGGGCGGGGCGGAGGCGGTCCATCATGCGTCATCCAGGGGCTTGAGCACGGCGATCTCCATGCGGACGTCGAGGCTCTCGGCTGACTTGCGGTCGGTCTTGACGCGCACGTCGCTGATCCGCACCGCCTGCGGAGCCTCCTGCAAGGTATGCAGGAGATCCACCAGCTTGATGAGGTTGATGTCGTCGATGACGATCTCGACCTTCTGGGCCTGGAAGAAGCCCCTGCGCTCGACCCCCCGCTCCTGGATGGACTTGATCTTGTCGTTGATCTCCATCGTGGTGCCGGTCTGCTCGAGCCAGGACGCGGGCGAGAAGCCCTTGCCCTGGGCGAGGCGGGCGTCGAGGCCGGCCACGTCGCCGGACAGCTCCGTGTAGCGGGCCATCAGCAGGTCCACCTGGCCCTGGGCCTGGGCGGCCGAGGCGAGCTGGCTTCGCAGGTTGGCGCGGGACTTCTCCATGGAGCCGACCACGAACCAGCCCACGGCCAGCGAGATGGCGAGCACCATCACCCCCAGCAGGGTGCGGTCGCGCGCCGTGAGCCCCGACAGGAAGTTGCGGGCGGTGTCGCCAAAGGAGTCGATGCTGTCGCGAAAGCTCATCCCTCGTCCTCCTCGGTGGGCTCGCGGGGAATGGTCACCACGAAGCGCATCTTGCCGTCACGGGCCTTGACCACGTCCGAGCTCTTGGCCTCGGCCCAACCAGGCCTGGCCTGGATCGCGGCTTCGATCTTGTCCACGGACGCGAAGCTGTCGGTCATGCCGCGGATCCGGATCATCTCGTTGTTCACCACGAACTCCTCGACGTCCACCACCACATCGTTCGGCATGGCCTCGCTCAGGATCTTGAGCGCGTCCAGGGGCGTCGTCCCGAAGCCCGTCAGGGCCTTGACCCGCTCCTCCACCGTCGCCAGCCGCTCCTGCATCACCGCGATCGCCTGGCGGTCGCTGCCGAGCGAGGAGGTGGGCACGTCGGGGAACGCCCCCTGCACCGTGGACACGAGCAGCGAGCCCTGGTCTGCCAGCTGGCGCTTGAGCTTGCTCACCTCGACGATGTGCAGCCCGAGCAGGCCGACGGCGAGCAGCACCAGGGCCGCGGCCCCCGCGACCGCGAGGCGCGCGTACAGCCGCGAGTCGGCCTGGAACGCGAACTCGTCCTTGCGGAAGTCCACCAGCTCGTTGCCGCCCTTGGCGAAGGCGCGGCGGGCCAGGGCGTAGGCGAGGGCGTGCTCGGGCTCGGGGAGCGGAGCGTCCTCGGGGTTCACCTGGCCCGGAGGCAGCGGCAAGGGCTCCACGGCGATGCCGATGACCTCGCTCATGGCCTCTGCGAGGCCGGGCCGGGCGGCGCCTCCACCGCACACGAAGACCCGCTCCAGCGAGTAGCCGGACTCCTCGGCGGCCAGCAGGGACGCGCGGAGCTCGCTGAGCCAGGTGCGCAGGACCTTTGCGGCCTTGCCGCTCCGCAGCTGCTCGGCCTGGGTGGCCTGCTCGTCCAGGGCGTCGATCTCCGAGTGCGTGGCCTGGGGATCGAGGTCGTACCTGCCCAGGAACGTCGCGCCGTGATCCAGGGAGCGTGTCCAGCGGGGCTGGCCCCCGGGGCAGACCGTGAGCAGGGTGCGGGTGGCGCCCACGTCGATGATCACCGGCGCCGGCTGGGCCGTCGGCGCGTCATCCACGGACTCGGCGGAGGGCGCATCGCTCCCCAGATCGACGCCCTCGAGCAGCCCCGCGAGAGCGGCCGCGTCCACCGTGACGTAGCGGGGATCGATGCCCACCTCGGCCAGGCCCGCGAGCAGCGCCGCGACCCGGTCCCGGGGCGCCATGGCCGCGAACACCTTGGCTGGTGGACCCTTGTCCTGCACCTGGTAGTCCAGGACGATCGTGTCCAGGTCCCAGGGCACGTAGTTCTCGACCTCGAAGGGCAGCGTGGCTTCGAGCCGCCGCTTGTCGGAGAAGGGCATCTCGAGCAGCCAGGTGGAGACGCGGCCGGCGGGCAGGCCCACCACGATCTGCGCCTGGGGCTGCTCGATGGTCTGCAGGATGGCGGCGGCGGCTGCGAACACGGCGGCGTCGTCGGGAGGTCCGCCGTCCTCGGACGCTTCGGGCTCCAGGGAGAGGAAGTCCTCCACCTCGTAGCCGCGGAAGCTGCCCTTGAGGACCGCGGCCTTCACGCAGTGCCTGCCGAGATCGAGCCCGATGACGTAGCCAGGCATTATCGCTCTCTCCAGTCGAGGTACCGGGGGGTGCTTCGACGCATACGAATGGTGACGTCCATGGTCCGTGCCGAGTCACCGATGTAGCCGGTGCTCGTCATCCTGAACACGTCGCTCTTGGTGCGGATCAGCTTCTCGATGCGCTCGACGACGGTGGGATCGGGGTTGAGCATGATCCCGGGGACGGGGGGCGCGGCGCCGCTGCCCATGGAGGGCTGCTGGATCCGCTGGGTGAACTGCTTGGCGTTGGTGAACGGGATGATCATCCGCTCCACCATCAAGGGCGGCATGCGCGCGTCGATCATCTGGTCGGACATGATCGGGCTCGACACGGCGCGAACCAGCGCACGGATGATGGCCGGCGAAGCGGTGTTCACGTTCACCTGGTAGCTGCGGTTGTGCACCGACCAGCCGGGGCCGAAGGTGGCGAACACCTCGTCGGTCACGCCGGCGACCATCCGGGCCTCCTGCACGGTGTCGAACAGCCGATCCTTGGGCTTGTAGCGCGGCTCGAAGTCGTCGTACTGCCGGCCCTCGTCGCCGCCGAAGGTGTGGGAGCGCTGCTCGTCCGGATCGATGTAGTCCTTCAGGTTGGCGATGAGCTCCCAGCGGTCGATCTTGAGCCGCTCCTCGAACAGCGGGTCGTACTCCTGGGGGGACATCTGTCCGTACAACATGAGGGCGATGGGGTTCTGCTGCAGGCCGACCGTGAAGAACGAAGGCTCGGCGAGCCCGTTGATGTCGATCTTGGACGTCTCGTCCGAGCACTCCACCTTGAAGTCGCCCTCAAAGTCGAGCAGGCCGCGCCGCAGCGAGGGCGTGTCCTCCATGCCGATGGCGTTGACCGAGCTGCTGGTCGGCTGATCGGCCTCGCCGTCGGCGCCCCCCATGCCCAGCAGCTCCATGACGCCCTCCTCCTTCTCGTCGCTGGTCATGCTCTCGGCCCCCACCAGGAAGCGCAGCATCGCGGTGTCGAAGAAGGGCAGGTCCTTGCAGATCATCGTGGCGCCGTCGAGGCTCATGCCGAACTGCGACAGCATCCCCTGCACGAACTGGTTGCCGGCGATCTGGTTGCCGAACGACAGCAGCAGCATGTAGACGCGGATCCCCGAGCGGGCGAGGTACAGCGCGCGCATGTCGTCGCGGGCGTGAGCCGCGGACAGGATCCGGGCGCGGGCGGAGTAGTTGAACTCGCTGATGTACGCCGTCATCAGGACGATCATGATCAGCGCCATCAGCAGGGCCACGCCCTTCTTGCCCTGATCGCGCGCCTGCCCGGCGGTGCGGCGGAGGAGCTGCACGCTACAGGCCGTGCGGCATGATGAGGCCGCGCGTGATGTAGGAGGCGGTGTTGCCCTTTGGGTCCTCGAGCTCGAGCACGATCTCGACGGCTCGGGGCATGCGATTGATCTGCTCGCCGGACTCCGTGTCCCAGTCGTCTAGCCACTCCTCCTTGCGCTCGTCGTAGTAGCGCAGGTTCAGCTTGCGCACGTTGTGGGCCATGGGCAGCACGATGCCGCCCTGGTCCCACTGGCCGTCGATCGTGGCGTCTTCGCGGTGCAGCAGCGTCGCGAAGGAGCCGCCGGTGCGGTCCGACTCGGACCGGTAGGAGACCTCGGCCAGATCGCACTCCTTGACGTCCGAGTAGCGCTTCTCGTGGGCCCGCGTGACGAAGTCCAGCTCGTCGATGGGATCGCGGTCCGTGGCCTTGAAGAAGGTCGCCCAGTCTTCGGTGGCCTGCTTGGACACGAAGGCCATCGCGATCTCGCGCCGCATCAGCTCGGCGGCGTTGCGCCCCATCTGGGACAGCTCGGTGCGCGCGCGGATGTCCTCCTGCACCTCCGAGGAGCTGCGGATCACCATGACCACGCTGATCGCCATGAAGGCGAGCATCGCCATCGAGATGAGGATCTCGATGAGGGTCATGCCGCGCTGGCTGTGGGAGGCGCGCATCAGAAGTCGCTCATGTCCTGGCCGGCGTCTTCGAGGTCGTTGATGGCCTGCTGCTCTTCGGCCGAGAGCACGCGCCCGGTGGGGTTGGCCATGTGGGTGACGACCTCGAGGCACTCCTCCTCGGGCTCGTACCGCCGGTTGGTGCCCTCCTGCCAGCAGATCCGCACGCGGGCCTCGCGCAGGTACTTGCCCATCTGCTCGGTCAGGAAGCTCATGTCGAAGCCGAGCGCGCCCAGGGCGGCCAGATCGTTCTGCGGCGCCTGCCCCCCGGTGCCCGCGCCAGCGGCCTCGCCGAGCTCGTCGGTGCCCTCGCCGAGCATGCCCATGAGGTTGCCCAGGCCCGGCAGCTTCACGTCCACCTTCTCGACCTCGTACTCCCAGCGGTAGTCGTCGAAGAGCCCGTCGTAGAGCTGGTCGCTGAAGTCGCCCTTCTCCTTGACCTCCAGCTCGCCGAAGCCCTCCTTGACGATGCGCAGGTCGAGCTGGGTGAAGATCTGGCGAGCGAGCATGGTCGCCGTGTTGATGCGCGTGGCCTCCTCCTGCAGGTGCACCGCGGTGGTCTGGGACTGCACCAGGATCATCACGGCGGTGGCCAGCAGGAGCAGGGCCATCATGACCTCGAGGAGGGTGAAGCCGGCGCGTCTCATTCGCGCTGCTCCCGGTCGCGGGTGTCGGGGATCGGCGCTTGTCCCTCCTCGACGACCACCCGGCCGATCAGCGGCTCGACGATGAGGCTCGTGATGTCCTCGCCCGTCTCGTCGCTGACGTAGACCACCGAGTCCTCCATGTAGCCGCCGGGGAAGACGTGCGTGTAGACCACCCGGTAGCCCTGGGCTCCCTGGGGGTCCGCCTGGATCGCCTCCAGCTCGTACTCGTCGTGGGGCTTGAGCACGTCCTCGAACTGGGGCGTCCACACCCCCCAGAACCGGACCGAGGACGGGAACTCCTTCTTGGCCCCCATCAGGCCCTCTTCGATGGCCTGGAAGCGGTTCACCTGGAACTCGCCGCCCCGGGCCGCGGGCAGGATCCCGCCGCCGCCGAGCAGGCCCGCCAGGGAGAAGCCGCCGCCGCCCTCTTCGCCGCCCATGGCGTTGCTCATCAGCTCCGAGACGCTCTGCTGGGCGCCGGTGCTGGAGCGATCACGCCGCTCGGCCACGCGCTGGTCCGCCTCCTCCTTGTCCTTGACGTACTCGTCCCAGGCCTCCTTGGAGCGGAAGTCCTTGTGGATCCGCACCTCGCCCTCCGCAGCCTCCACCCAGTACGCGCCATGGTCCAGGTCGTAGGCGATGCGCATGGGCTGGTTGCGGATCGTCGCCTCCTCGTAGGTCCAGCGCATGGTGGCGGCCAGCTCGCGGGACGCGCGGCGCTTGTCCACGCCGAACACGGTGGACAAGGTCGGCAGGGCCACCGCCATCATCACGGCGGCGAGGGCGAGCACGACCACGATCTCGATGAGGGTCACGCCGCGCTGCGAACGGGCCCGGCGCATCACTCGTCCCTGCTCGACAGATCCGCGGCGAGCCCGTCCCCGCCGGGGTGGCCATCGGCGCCCAGGCTGATCAGCTCGTACTCCCGGCTCCCGTCCAGGCTCGGCGTGGAGTACAGCAGCGCGTTCCCCCAGGGGTCCCGCAGCAGCTCGTCGCGGCCTGCCGCCTCGAGCCCTTCCTCGGGGGTCGGGTACCTGCCGTACTTCAGCTTGAAGGCCAGCAGCTGCACCTCCGCCTGCTCCATCTGGAGCCGGGCGCGCTCCGCGTCGCGCGCACCCGTGCGCCCCAGGCATCCGGCGATGACCGCCAGACCCACGATGGCGCAGAGCAGCGCGAGGCGGTCGAAGATGGACATTCTCGTGCGCTCAGCCCTGCCAGTTCGAGATGTCGGCGGCGGTGCCGGCGCCACCGGTCTGGCCGTCGCTGCCGAAGCTGACGATCTCGTACTCGTGGTTGCCGCTCGTGGCGGGGCTGAAGTACTGCAGCGGGTTGCCCCACGGGTCCACCAGCTGGTTTTCGTTGTCCATGAACGCGCCCGGCGTGCGGCCGTTCTTCATGGGCGGCGGGTTCACCAGGGCGTTGAGCCCCTCGCTGGTGCTCGGGTAGCGGCTGTACTTCAGCTTGAAGCTGAGCAGCGACGTCTCCAGGTTCTTCATCTGGAGCACCGTCGCGTCCACCTTGCCGGACTCGAACTGTCCGAGGATGTTCACGGCCAGCACCGTCATCACGATGCCGAGCAGCGTCAGCACGACCATGATCTCGATGAGGGTCATGCCCAGGGAGCCGCGGGCGGTCGCGTTCCGGGTCAGGGTGCTCCGGCGAAGCAGGGCTCGGTTCAACATGGGTCATTCCTCCTGTGTCGTGACACGTTCGGGGCCTCAGCGGCCCAGTGAGTTCATCTGGAGCATGGGGAGCAGCACGGCCAGCGCGATGACGAACACCACGCCGCCCATCACCAGGATCATCAGCGGCTCGAGCAGGGCCGTGAGCGTCGCCAGTCGGCGGCTCACCTGGGCCTCGTAGCTGATCGCCACCCGGTCGAGCATCGGTCCCAGCTCGCCGGTGCGCTCGCCCACCGAGATCATGTCCACGACCATGGGCGGGAAGCGCCCGCTCTCGCGCAGCGGCTTGTTCATGGGCTGGCCTTCGCGGACGGCCTCCTGGGCCTCCTCCACCACCTTGCGTAACACCACGTTGCTCATGATGTTCCGCACGATCGCCATGGCCCGGAGCAGCGGCACGCCCGCGGACATCAAGGTGGCCAGGGTCGAGGCGAAGCGCGCCACCGCCACCATCATCAGCATCTTCCCGAACACCGGGATCCTGAGCAGGTTCTCGTCCACCACCCGGCGCCCGTTGTCGGTCTTGTGCCAGCGGCGGCCGAGCCAGGCGGACCCGATCGTGATGATCAGGAGCAGCAGCCAGTACGCCTGCAACATGTCCGAGGTCCACATCACGAACTTGGTGATGAGGGGCAGGTCCGAGCCCATGTCGAGGAAGATCTTGGTGATCTTGGGGACCACGAACGTCATCAGGAAGCCGATGACGCCGATGGCCACCACCATCATCACCAGCGGGTAGGTCATCGACGCCATGACCTTGCCGCGCAGCTCCACGCTCGCCTCGGTGTAGTCCGCGAGGCGCTCCAGCACCAGCTCCAGGGCGCCCGCCTGCTCGCCCGCCCGCACCATGTTCACGTACAGGTCGTTGAACAGCTTGGGGTAGTCGGCGAGCGCGTCCGCGAGGCTCTTGCCCTCGTTGACCTTCTCGCGGGTCTCCCGCAGGGCCAGCCGGAGCTTCTCCTTCTCGACCTGCTTGGCCACCGTGCCGATGGACTCCACCAGCGGGATCCCGGCTCCCACCAGCGCCGCCAGCTGCCGCGTGGCGATGGCGATGTCGCTGACCGACACGCGCTCGAGGTACTTGCTGAAGTCCACCTCGACCGACAGCCCGGTCTTGGCGCCCTTGCCGCCGCCGCCCGCGCCGGCGCGCCGCATCGCCCCCGCGCCG
>CALAGR010000273.1 GCA_937891735.1 uncultured Pseudomonadota bacterium
GCGGGGGCCGGAGCCTCCACGACGACCGGCGCGGGCGTACCTCGCCGGCGGACCACGCGGCTCTTCGGCGCGGACGCCTCGGGGGCAACCTCCTGGGCCGGAGGCGCAGCGACAGGCTGCGGGGCGCGGCCACGACGACGAGGAGCAGTCGGCGCAGCCGTGCTCGTGTCATCCGTACCGGCATCCGGGGTCGGCCGCGTTGCGGTTCGGCTCCCAGAGCGCAGGGCCTGGGCCCTGTCGAAGATGCTGTTCTTCGCCATTCAATCCGTCTCCAGAGCGCGCGATTATAGGAACGCGGCCCCTCGTTTCAACTCCGTTTGCAGCGCCCTCGAGAGCGGGCCACCGCCCGCCGCGAGCACACTACGCACCCCGGTTCGCCCCAGGGCTTCTCCCAGCTCGCCCGCCCCCAAGAGGGTCCGGTAGAGAGGAAGCTCGTACCCGCGCGCCTTGTGCTCCCAGTCCCGAGCCACCGTCTCACCGGTGTCCCGGGCGAGAACCAGATACTCGGCCTGGCCCTTGCGGACCACCCCGAGCACGACGTTCGCGCCGGTCTTCACCTGCCCAGCACGCTGTCCGAGAGCCAGCAGTTCCTTCTGCCGCCGCTCGACCCAGCGCCTTGCCGGTCCCATCGGAAAGGGCTCTTCGCCCTCTACCGCCTCTGGGATCCGCACGTCCGTCTTGAACGCGCGATTCAGGCGCCCCCGCTGGTTGAGCTGCTCCATGCAGCTCCTCGTCCAGTGCACCCAGGCTCCTCGACCCGGCAGCTTCTGCCGGAAGTCGAGGGCTGCGATGCCCTCCGGGCCCAGGACGATGCGGAGACCCTCGTCCTGGTCCAGTGCCTGGCGACACACCACACACATGCGCGTGGCGCTCACCTGGCTCAGTCCTCCTCGGCCCCGGGGGCGTCGCCCTCGTTGGCCTCGTCGTCCTGAACCTCTTCGTCGTCACTCTCGTTGTCGGAGTCGGCGTCGTCCGCCTCGCCTGCCGCCGCGGCGGCCTCGGCGGCGATCACGGCAGCTTCAGCAGCGAGCCGCGCCTCCTCGGCGGCGATCACGGCAGCTTCAGCAGCGAGCCGCTCCGCCACGATCGCTTCCTCGGCGGCGCGCACGGCCGCCTCTTCCTGCTCGATGGTGGGGAGTCCGGCGGCGACACGCCGCTCGTTCTCTTCCACCCGCTCGTACTTGCTGCGAAGCTCGTCGGTGAGGAGCACGTCCGCGTGATCGAGCACCGCCTGGGCCGCAGCCTCGTCGAGCCCGAGCGTGTCCATCAGGTCCTCAGCCTCCGCATCACCCACGTCCTGGATCTCGCGGAAGCCGTAGCGGATGAGCGTCTCGCGGTGCTCCTCGGTGAGCCCCTCGATGCGCGCCAGGTCCTGGCGGGCCTTCTCGTTCATCTCGCGGATCTTGGTCTCGCTGTGGATGTCGATCTTCCAGCCCGTCAGCTTCGCGGCGAGCCGCACGTTCTGACCACGGCGGCCGATCGCGAGGCTGAGCTGATCGTCGGGAACGATGAGTTCCATGGTCCGCGTGTCCTCGTCCAGCAGCACCTTCGTGACGATGGCGGGGCTGATCGCGGAGCAGACGAACCGGGCGGGGTCGATGCTGTACGGAATGATGTCGATCTTCTCGCCGCGCAGCTCGCCGACGACGGCCTGCACGCGAGAGCCCTTCATGCCGACGCAGGCGCCGACCGGATCGACGTCGCGGTCCCGGCTGGACACGGCGATCTTCGCGCGCTGTCCGGGCTCCCGGACCGCCGCCTCGATCGTCACGATGCCTTCGTAGATCTCGGGGACCTCCATCTCGAAGAGCTTCACGAGCAGTCCCGGATGCACCCGCGAGAGCACCACCTGGGGCCCGCGGGCGTTGCGGGCCACCTCGAGGATGTACGCCTGGATGCGGTCGCCCTGCCGGTAGGTCTCGGTGCGAACCTGCTCCCGGGCGGGGATCACGGCCTCGGACTTGCCGAGGTCGACGATGATCGCGCCCTTCTCGAAGCGGCGCACGATCCCGGTGATCAGCTCGCCGATGCGGTCCTTGTAGGCGTCGAAGACCTTCTCGCGCTCCGAGTCCCGGACCCGCTGGATGATCACCTGCTTGGCGGTCTGCGCGGCGATGCGCCCGAAGCCCTCCAGGTCCATGATCAGGCCGATCTCCTCGCCGAGCGGGATGCTCTGATCCTGGGAGACCCGACGGGCGTCCTCCAGCGAGATCTCGATGTCCGGGTCTTCGACGTCTTCGACGACCGTCTTGTACTCGAAGAGCTCGACTTCGTCGGTGTCCGGGTTGTACTGGGCCTCGATGTCCCGCTCCTGCCCGTAGACCTTGCGTGCAGCGGCGACGAGCGCCTGCTCCACGGTCTCACGCAGTGAGTCCATCGGGATGCCCTTTTCCCGGCTGACCTGCTCGATGATGCGACTCAGACCTTCGATCATGGTCTCTCTCCCTGCGGTCGCCTCTGCGACCTGATCCCAATCAACGCCCTCAGGCGCTGTTCTTCTTGCTCTTCTTCTGGCGACGCTGGCCGCCACCCTTCTTCTCCCCCCGGGGGGGAGGTACGTACACCACGCTGGCGCGCTCCACGGCGGCCAACGGCACGCGGACCTCTTTGTCGTCCCACTGCACGACGAGGAGGTCGTTGTCGATGCCCAGGAGCGGCGCCTTCCAGTTGCGGCGCCCCTCGATGGGCTCCCAGGTCCGGAACTTGATGACGTTCCCGATCTGGGCCTCGAAATGCTCGACCCGCTTCATGGGCCGATCCAGCCCGGCAGAGCTGACCTCCAGCGCGTAGGCGCTGCTGAAGAGCTCCACCGTGTCCAGGGCGTCGGTGACGGCATCGTTCACCTTGACGCAGTCACCGATGTCCACCGGCTCGCCGTCCGGCCGCTCGATGTAGACCCGGAGCACCGGCCCGCGGTTGGAACCAGTCACCTCGCACAACAGCAACGCAAAGCCCACCGCCTCGATCAGGGGGGCCAGGACCACCTCGGCCCGGTCGGCGACGCTTGCGAGCTGAATGCGCTCCATCGATTCCCGTCTGCGGTTTCCCGCTGGTTGTTCCCACGATCCGGGCGAAAAAAAAGAGAGGCCACGTCGGCCTCTCCGATGAGTCTCGGAGTGTTGGGGGCGGATGGATAACACCAGCCTCCCCTGAATGCAAGTGGATCAGCGCTCTCTACGCGGGCCCCCGCAGCGCTGTCACCAGCTTGACCACTCGATCTGCGCCCACGGTCGCCGCGCCGAACTCCCAGCGCAGGGTCCAGGCGCGTGGACCGGGCAGCGTCTTCAGGTCGAAATCCCGGGGCAACTTGGCCAGGACGGCCCGCCGATCCCCCACCAGCGACCACACCGCAGGTGCGACAAAGGTGTCCCAGGTCAACGCGGCCCGCTCCATGCCCTCTGCCGCCCCCCACGGCGGATCGAGGAAGACGGCAGCCCCCGGGTGCGACCTCAGGAGCCCCGGCAGCAACCGCAGCGCCTCGCCCGTCCGGACCGTCACCCGGTCCGCCACTCCCAACACCTTCGCGTTGCGACCTGCTAGACGCGCGCGCGAAGGGTCCCGCTCGATGGCGAGCACGTCGAGCCCCGCCCGGGCCAGCGCGATGGCGGACCCACCGCATCCGCAGAAGGGGTCGATCACCAGCCCCTCGTGCACCGTCGCCAGCAGCTCGGCCTGCCGGGCCGCGATCTCCTCCGGGGTGGCCGAGAACCGGCCGACGGCGTCCACGTGGGGCAGCCAGCTGTCACCCCGCCCGCGACGCAGATCCGCGCGCTCCACCCGGTCTGGTACGGGCAACACCTCGTCAGGTCCCAGGGGCACGTGCACCTGCAACGTGCTGCCGCCCAGCGCGAGGCCCTGCAGTCGCTGGTGCAGCAGGGCCGCGGTCGAGGGGGCCACCGCCGTGCCCACCGGCGCCCCCATGAGCTGCTCCTGCTCAAGGGGCCCGAAGGCCGGGGGCCAGCCCGTCACGGTCACCGCCACGGGCTCCGCGCGAACGACACACAGCGCCTCGACGAGCCGGGCATCGACCTCCGCCGCCGCGTCCTCGGCGGCCTCCAGGTCCAGCCCCTCGACCTGCCGGAGGGCGAGCAGCACGGCGGTCACGTCCGCGGCTCGCCGCAGCGGGCGGTCCATCGCGGCCTGCACGCCGGCCATCCCCGTGAGGAGCTCGGGCCGGGCCCCCATGCGCTTGCGCCGCGCGCGCAGCAGCTGCACCAGGCGCGGCCAGACGGCCCGCGGCGGTTTCCACCCGTCGTGGCCCGCGAGCGCGTCCCGAAGCGTCACCGTCAGCCGATCTGCAGGGTGCCGACGAGGTCGCGGATCCGGGCCACGCCCTGCTCTGCGCACCACGCGCGCATCCCGTCCACCACCTGCTCGGCCGTGCGCGGGTTCACGAAGTTCGCCGTGCCGATCTGGACCGCGGAGGCGCCGCAGACCATGAACTCCAGGGCGTCGCGGGCCGTCCAGATCCCGCCCATCCCGATGATCGGGATCGAGCACGCGCGGTACACCTCGGTGGTCATGCGCAACGCCACGGGCTTGATCGCGGGCCCGGACAGGCCACCCTTGCCGATGGACAGCCGGGGCCGACGCCGCTCGAGATCGATGGCGAGCCCGATCAGCGTGTTGATGAGGCTCAGGCCCGCCGCCCCGTTGCGCTCGCAGGACACGCCCATCGACGCGATGTCCGACACGTTCGGCGACAGCTTGACCCACACCGGCTTGTCCGCGCCCTCGACCGTCGCCGCGGTGGCCTCGCCCGCCGCCACGCAGTCCGTGCCGAAGGCGATCCCGCCCTCCTTGATGTTCGGGCAGGAGATGTTGAGCTCCAGGGCGTCGATGGCGTCGCAGTCACGCAGGCCCCGGGCGACGGCGTTGTACTCCTCGATGGTCTTGCCGATCACGTTGACCACCACCCGCACCCCGGCGCTCCGCAGCTCCCGCAGGTAGGGCGTCTTGTGCTCCAGGAACGCCTCGAGGCCGACGTTCTGCAGGCCGATGGCGTTGAGCATTCCGCTGGACGTCTCGGCGATCCGCGGCGGCGGGTTGCCCTCCCAGGGGTGCACCGCGATGCCCTTCGTCACGAAGCCCCCCAGGCGGGTCATGTCCATGGCGTGGGACAGCTCGGGCCCGTACCCGGCGGTCCCGCTGGCCAGCAACACGGGGTTGGGCAGCGAGAACCCGGTCACGTGCACGCTCAGGTCGACGTCCTCGGGGGCGATCGCGGTACAGGTGTGGTCGGTCAATGGAGCAACCCCCCGTCGTCGAGGACGACGGACTGGGCCCCGAAGACGGGACCCTTGGTGCACGCCATCAGCCAGCGGTCGTAGGGACTCATGCACGCCCGCTGCGCAGCCGTGCCGTCGGCGTAGGTGCGGTTCTCGATCACACAGCCCATGCAGATCCCCACCCCGCAGCCCATCATCGTCTCGACCGACACCTCGGCGGGCACGTCGAGCTCGGCGCAGGTTCGCGCCACGGCACGCAGCATCGGCATGGGGCCGCAGGCGTAGACGCGCTCCCCACCCTGGGGGATCCCGCTGGCCCGATCCCGGAGCCAGGCTTCGATGACGTTGCCGGCGAAACCCACGGAGCCGTCCATCGTCGCGCGCAGCGCCCTGCCGTCCGACAGCTCGGCGCCGTAGCGCTCCTCGAACCCCACGAAGCACCCCGAATCAGCGGCGGAAGACACGCCCAGGTACGCCCGCCACTCCCCGTGCCCCAGGGCGCTGAGGCGATCCGCCAGCGCGACCATGGGTGGAATGCCCACGCCACCTCCCAGCAGCACCGCGCGCTCACCGGGCTGGGGCAGCGTGAAGGCGTTCCCCAGGGGTCCGAGCACCGGCACCCTCAAGGTCGGCCGCAGCTCGCTCATGCACCGGGTCCCGACCCCGACGACCCGATACAGGACCTCGAAGACGTCGCCCTGCACCCGCTGGATCGAGAAGGGCCGGCGGAGCAGCGGCGACGGCGGACCGCCCGCGACCTCCTCCCCCGTGCCCAACATCACGAAGCGTCCTGGCTCGTGGTCCGAGCAGACCGCGGAGCTGCGCAGGCGCAGCAGCCAGACTCCGGAGCCCAGCTCCCGGTTCTCCACGACGGTGGCCACCGTCTCGTGCATTCGAGTCTCCGGGGTCGGCGGTTGCAGCGGTCCGGGGGCCTGTCTACGCGTGCGCCGGGGCCGAGTCCAGCCCCGCAGTCATGCTTCCAGCACCTTGCTGAGCACGAGCGCGTCCGCTCCGTCCTCGCTGTAGTAGGCACGGCGGATCCCCACCTGCTCCCAGCCCGCGCCCAGGTACAGACCCACCGCGGCGGCGTTGTCCCGGCGCACCTCCAGGAAGCAGCGAACGGCCCCCGCAGCCCCCGCCTCCTCTTCGGCGTGGGCGAGCAGCGCGCGACCCGCCCCCGTCCGGCGCCGCCCCGGCAGCACGGCCAGGTTGAGGAGCTCGCCCTCGTCCACGATGACGCGCACGTGGGCGTAGCCAACCGGTCCGGCGTCATCCTCCGCGAGCCAGATCGAGGTCATCGGATCCACCAGTTCGGCGGCGAAGTCCTCGGCTGGCCAGTGCCGACTGAAGGCGCGCACGTCCACATGCAGGACCAGATGGAGGTCCTGCGGCGCAGCCAGGCGAATGCGGACGGGCTCCGGCACCGGGGAAGGCTACTCGGGATCCGGTATCCTCACAGCGTCTCGATGAGCGAAGAACCCACGAGCACGACCCCTCCCCCCGGCGCCGCCGACGGCTGGACCAATCCGGACAAGGCCGCGATGAAGGCCCGGGTCCGCAAGCTGCAGCAGCTGATAGCGGTCTTCCTCAAGGCGGGCAAGACGCTCCGGCTGTATTCGGAGGACCACCGGTTCTTCAACCGGTTCGCGACGGAGTTCGAGAGCAGGCTCGCCGAGCAGCACGAGTTCGACGAGGCGCTGACCTTCGAGATCACCCCGACGTCGATCCAGTGGGACGGCAACACGGTCTTCGAGAACCGCGAGCAGCGCCAGAACCTCGCGTTCAAGCTCTACCGCGACGGTGTCCGGCTGCTCCAGTTCCGCCGGGGCGCGAACGCCGTGGAGGTTCGGGACTTCGTCACCCTCATCGCCCGCGAAGGCGACCGCGTCGGGGGCAGCCAGGACCTGTCCGTCCTCTTCTGGGAAGCGGACTTCAAGCACATCCACATCGCCGTCGCCGAGACCTTCGTCGAGTACGACGAGCAGGCCACCGAGACCCTGCGCCGACTCGAGCTCGACCTGTCGGACTTCGAGCGGGAGTTCGGGGTGGTGGAGCGCGGGGACAACGAGGAGCTGGCCCAGCTGAAGACCGCCTGGGACGAGTCGCTGGCCCACGCCTCCGCCCCCGCCGGCGCCTCCAACGCGGCGCTCCCTGCGGGCGACGGCCCCGCCTACGAGCCCGCGGCCTACGGAGAGCGGAGCGGTGACGCCCGAGCGACGCGCTACGGCGGCGAGGACGCCTTCCGAGGCACCCAGCTCGAAGACGAGACGGACATGCCCGCGCTGCCCCCGGAGTCGATGGACGACTACGCGATGGAGGCCGTGTACGCGGACCTGCACGGCCTCGAGCAGGCCTACGCGTCCTTCGAGGAGGTCGGCGGCGTCCTGGCCCACGTCCTGGAGGCGGAGACGGACGCCGAAGAGCTCACGCAGGTCCTCAAGAACCTCGATGACGCCCTGAGCCCCCTGCTCGCGACGGCGGCCATCGGGCCGCTCAACTCCGTGCTCCGGCGCATCGCCCTGCTGCACCGGCGCGAGGCCGAAGCAGGCAGCTTCCGGGAGCAGCCCCTCAGCAAGTTCCTGCGCAACGTGGGCCGGATCGAGCGGCTGCAGATCATCGCCCGGGCGATCAACGAGGACTGGACCGATGCGATCAGCGGCGAGCTGTTCACGTTCCTGTCCCTGCAGCACCCCGAGGGGCTGGACCAGCTGATGCAGTTCCTGTCCCAGCTCACCCCGCCGGAGCCCCGCAAGGTGGCCGTCGAGGCGCTCGTGTTGCTGTCGAAGCGGGATCCGCAGCCGTGGCTCGTGGCCCTGCGCGGGGAGAACTGGCACCTCGTCGCGGACGCCGTGCGCGCGCTGGGGCTCATCGGTGATCGCGTCGCCCTGGAGCATGTGTCCATCGCCTACGAGCGGAAGGAGGCGAGCGTGCGGCTCCAGGCCCTGGAGACCCTGAAGAGCCAGCGCGCTCCGCGGATCGAGCAGCTGATGCTGCGGGCCCTCGAAGACGAGGACAGCGAGGTGCGCATGACGGCCCTGCGGTACTGCGCAGTGAACGGCCTCGACGCGGCGGTCCCGAGCATCGAGGACGCCATCAACTCCCGCGGGTTCAATGAGCGCACCTTCGAGGAGCGGCGAGGCTGGTTCATGACCCTGGGCATGCTCGCGGGGCTCCAGGTGCTGCCCCGCTTCCAGAAGGTGGCGGAGGCGGCCCGGCGCAACAGCAACCACGGCCCCCAGGTGCACCTGGCGCTCCTGGCGATTCGCTCGATCCGCGAGACCAGCGCGCGGCTGTGGTTGGCGGAGTTCGCGAACCTGAGCACCGGGGAGCTCAAGCTCCTCGCCCACAAGGTCCTGGCGGGCAATCGATGAGCACGGTCACCCTCGATGGGGGCCGCGCCGGCGGGGAGGCCCGCGATCAGCTGATGGAGGACGCCCAGATCCACGCCCTGGGCAAGGACCTGACCTCCCGCTTCGCGATGCTGCTCAAGACGGCGCGCATCCACTCGGTGCACAACTCAGCGCTGCAGTACTCGATCAAGATCTTCGTGGACGCCTCGAACTCCCTCGTCCTGCACCTGGGTGAGTTCACGTTGCGGGGCGATGTGGACTCGATCTTCATCAACGACATGAGGATCCGGCCCGAGACGATCCTGTGGGACAACATCGTGCACCTGATGCAGGAGATGGCGGACCGCGGGCTCGGCGGGCTGCACGTCACCGGACCGCTCCTGCCCATCCAGGTCCGGCACGTGCTCGACGTGTTCCTGTCGCAGCGGAAGATCGAGTCGAACGGGGCGCAGATCCTCAACGAGCGGCTGAGCGCAGCCGGCGTGGACCAGGTCCGGTTCCTGCCGCGGCTGAGCCTGGTCCTCGAAGCGGAGAAGATCGGCTCCCACCAGGAGGTCGCCGCGCTGGCCTCGGTGCACGCCTACACCCAGCTCCTGGCGACCTGGAAGGCCTACCTGTCCATCGACACCTACGAGGTGCCCGAGGTCATCCGCAACCGGTTGCTGCACACCGTGCAGGACGCCGTGGACATGCTCCACGACGATGCCGAGTGGTTCCTGACCTCCGCCGCGTTCCGGCGGGACGAGGATCTGCGGGCCGTGCACGCGTGCAACGTGGCGGTGCTGTCGCTGGCGCTGGGGCACCGGCTGGAGATCGGCCGCAAGGGCCTGATGAACCTCGGCATGGCGGCCCTGTATGCGGACGCGGGGCTGCGTCGGATCCCCTCCCGGTACCACGTGTGCGCGCTGACGGGAGGAGGCGTGCCGCCCCCCGAGCTGGCCGCCCACCCCTACGAGTCGGTCAAGGAGGTGCTGCAGACGCCGGCCCTGACCCGCGCCCAGCGCGACCGCCTCATGGTGGCCTACGAGCACCACATCGGACGCGACGGCAAGGGCTATCCGCCGCCGCTGCCGGGCAAGGGGCTGCACCTCTTCAGCGCGATCGTGTCCCTCGCCGACCGGTTCGTGGAGCTCAGCACGGAGCTGCCGGGCGTGCCCGCGATGAGTCAGAGCCGCGCGTTGGAGGTCATGACCCAGGAGCAGGAGCGCTACGACCCGCGGCTCCTCCGGATCTTCGTGCACATGCTGGGGCCCTTCCCCGTCGGCAGCATCGTGCAGCTGAGCACCGACGAGCTCGCCGTGGTGTTCCGCCAGTCGGTGGATCCACGGTTCCGGGGCCGGCCCCTGGTCAAGCTCGTGCGCTCACCTCGTGGCGAGGACGTGACGCCCACGATCTTCGACCTCACCGCCTGCGACGACCACGGCAACTTCCTGGCGCACATCGTGGACACCACCACCCCGACGGAGTCCGGCGTGGACGTGATCCGGGTGCTGTTCAGCGACGCGTCGGCCGGGGGACGCCCCCGAATGGCCTGAGCCGGGGCTCAGTCCTTGTTGCCCTTCTTCTTCTGGGCCGCCGTCTTGCCCTTGTCGGGCAGCTCGCCGTTGAGCTTGATGAACTGCTCGATGAAGTCATCGAAGGCCACGCCCGGGATCGCCTGCTCCAGCACGATCTGGAAGTCGTCGGTGATCGCGTGGCCGCCGTGGTCCGCGGCCCAGTTGTTGTAGAAGTTCATCACCTTGAGCACCGCCTCCCGGCCGAACGCCTGGCGCAGCTGATCGAGGACGAGGGGCCCGCGGGCGTACACCGTGGACTGGTAGTTGCTCGAGCGATAGCCAGCCCACAGCGGCGAGGTCCGGTCCTGCACGTGGCCCCGGCGCTGGCGCCGCCAGTCCGCGGCCCGGGCGTCGTAGCCGCTGGTGTCATCGGGGTTGCCCGACTTGCGGCGGTCCCGCTCCTCGATGAACAGCGCCGCCGAGTACTCGGCGAACGTCTCGGACACCCACTGGTCGCGGTAGCTGCCCCAGCCCGCCCGGTGGCCCCACCACTCGTGTCCGATCTCGTGCGGGATGAAGTAGTCGCGCAGATCGTCGGTGCGGTTGTACAGGTTGGCGAGGTCCGTCTTGGACATGTAGGCCTCGCCCGTCATCTGCACGAGCCCGGCGGGGGCCTGGGCGTACCCGAAGAACCCGGGCATCTGCGCCATGTCGAGCTCCTTGTAGGGGTAGGGCCCGAACATCGCGGAGTAGTAGTTGATGATGCTCTGCGCCTGGTCGATGAAGGACTCCGCGTCCTTCTCGAACCCCGGGTGCACGTACACGCGGATCTTGATCTCGCCCTTGTCGTAGTCGGGCTCGTTCTCGATCACCGAGAACGCGCCGAACAGGATCGCGGGGAAGGAGACCGGCACCTCCTCCTTGATCGTGTGCACGTTCATCTTGCCCTCCTCCACGAGGCTGAGCAGGACCCCGGAGGTGGCGGCGACCATCGGCTTCGGCACGCGCAGGACCCAGTCGAACGAGTAGCTGTCCACGTGGTCGGGGACCTGCGGGAACCAGGCCCCGTCGTTGGGCACGCGGTAGTTGATGAGGCTGCCGTAGTCCACGGTGTTGGAGTCGGCCAGCGACACGTCGGCCTGCTCCTGCTTGATCGTCAGGATGAACAGGCCCTTGTACGAGTAGTTCAGCTTGAAGGACTCGCCCGCGGCGTACTCGCGGGGGAGGATCGCAACGAACTCGTGGCCGTGGTGCAGGAACTCGAGCTGGGTCCCGTCCTCGGTGCTCAGGCTCTCGATGGTGATCCGGCGATCGCTGCCGGTCTCGCCGAAGTTCATCAGGGCCAGTCGCAACGTCTTGTGGGGCTCGAGGAACTCGAGCTCCACGGTGCCCTTGACCTCCATGCCCCACTCGCCCAGGTCGGCGTCGCGGTACACGGTCATGTCCTGGGTGTAGTGCTTGGCGTCCACTTCCCAGTGGGTGGCCTCGTACCCCAGCTCCCGGTCGCTCTTGCCCTCGCCGACGGCCGGATCGACCCAGGCCCCCAGGGAGCGGCCGCTGACCGAGTCCCGGTTCAGCGCGTAGCGCCTCTGGACGGCGATCTGCACGGCCTCGTGCTCGTTGGGGTCGAACGCGTAGGACAGCCACGGGATGGCCTTGAAGGTCTTGCTCTGCAGCTCCAGGCCCAGGAACCCGCGCTCCTGCCCCTCGAACGCGTCCCGGGTCTGGTTGCGGGCCCAGCCGATCCCGTCGAGATCGCCCCGCGCCGTCCAGATCTTCTTCGCCGACGCCAGGACCTTCTTGTCCGCCGTCCCCGGGGTGCTGCCCTCTTCGAGGAGCGCGCGCCACTTCCCGTTCAGGGTCAGCAGCGCACCGCCGTCGACCGTGACCTCGAGCCCGTCGCGATCCGAGTTCTTGTCGATGTTCATGTCCCAGAAGGCCTGGTTCAGGATCCAGCGCTCCGTGGAGTTGGGGGCGGTGTAGGCGAACGAGCCGTCCCCGACGTACACCGCGTAGATGTACTTCCGCTCGGGCACGTAGCCCTCGGGGTGGTCGGCGAGGGCCTTCTCGTCGATGTCCTCGGGCTTGACGGGGATGACCCAGCCACCGGACAGCGTCAACGTGCCGTAGGGCACGTCGATGGTCTTCGCGTCGATGCGGTAGGCCTCGCCCAGGTCCCACTCCAGGGAGCGGTACGCGTCGAAGAACAGCTTGGGCGCGGTCTTGCCCTCGCGCTTCGCGACGTCGATCAGGTCCTCGGTGGACTCGCCGCGGTCGATCTCGCGGGTGTCCTGGGCCTGGACGAGCGTCGGCACCACCAACGTGGCGGTGGCGAGCAGGGAAAGGGCGAAGCGGTCGAGTCGAGTCATCGTCGTCCCCGGGTGTGACGCGCGGAGCACCGCACGGGCGGCCGCTCCTGCGAGCGCGCCACTATAAAGGGTTCATACCGGAGTGACGTCAAAGTCCGGTCAGGGGACCGTCACGCCTGGTCGCGTGTCCAATGGGGCGCCACGAGCGTGATCGACAGCGGGGGCGGCTCCACGTCGGCGACGCATCGGTACCTGGTGAAGTCGGTGATCCCCGCTTCGGCCAGGATCTCCTCGTCGAGCCACGCCTTGAAGCGGGTCGTCTTCGGGTCCCGGGACAGCAGCTCCAGCGTGGCGTCGGACAGGATCTCGGGGGTGCGCCACTGGCTCAGGTCGCCCATGCCGAGGTTCTCGGTGGCCGCGGTGCGGATCGCGCAGACCGGCCACAAGGCGGACGCGCACATGCCCGCGTCCTCGTTCTCCGCGTCGATGGCGCGCCCCACCATCGTCATGCCGAGCTTGCTGACGAGGTAGGGGCCCTTGTTGGGGGCGGCCTCGGGGAACTCCGGCGGCGACATCATCACGATGTGCCCGAAGCCCTGCTTGCGCATCACCGGGATGACGGCGCGGCTGCACAGGAACGCGGCGCGCACGTTCACGTCCATGACCAGGTCGTACTTGCGGGTGGGCCAGTGCTCCACCGGGGACCAGAAGATGGCGCCGGCGTTGTTGAGCAGATAGTCGATGCGCCCGAACCGCTCGACGGCGGCGTCGACCATGGCCTGCACCTGGTCCTCGAACCGCACGTCGCATTGGACCGCCAGGGCCTCGCCGCCGACCTCCTGGACCATGCGCACGGTGTCGTGCAGCGTGCCCGCGAGCTTGGGGTTGGGGTCCACGGTCTTGGCCGCCGCGACGATGCGGCAGCCCTCCTTGGCAAGCGCGACAGCGATGGCTGCGCCGATTCCGCGGGACGCTCCGGTGATCAGCGCGACGCGACCTTCGAATCTCATCGTGGACGTTCCTCGTTCTGTGTGCATTCCTATCGGGTGCCGAACGCTCCCGACGCAGGCGCGCGATCATGCCGCACGGGTCGGAGCCGTGGTGGGGTTCGGCTGGAACGAGGACGACATGGGAATCCTGGGACGCATCAAGAACCGCCTGAAGATCGTGGCCGGCGCCGAGCCGCGCCCCGCCAACAGCTTCTCCACCGCCGCGCCGCAGACCGCGCCGCGCGAGCCCGCGCCGCCACCGAAGCCTCCGATGACGGCCGAAGAGGCCACCGCCCAGATCGACGCGGACGTGAAGGCTCACAAGGTCCTCATCTTCCTCAAGGGCACGCGGACCGCGCCCATGTGCGGGTTCAGCGCGGCGGTGATCGATGTGTTCGATCAGCTCGGCGTGCCCTACGAGACCCGCAACGTCCTGGAGGAGCCCGCGATCCGCACGGCGATCAAGGACTACTCGGACTGGCCGACCATCCCGCAGGTGTACGTCAACCACGAGTTCATCGGCGGCTGCGACATCACCCGGCAGATGCACGAAAGCGGCGAGCTGAAGACCGCGGTCGACAAGGCCCTCGAGGCCTGAGCCGCATGCGCACGAAGTACCCGCCTGCGGCGCGGCCGTTCGTGCTGCCCTACACGGTCGGCGCCCACGACATCGACGCGCAGGGGCGGGCCAACAACGTCGAGATCCTGCGGTGGATGAACCTCGCCGCCGTCGCCCACTCCCTCGCGGTGGGGCTCGACGCGGCGCGGTACGTCGCGCTGGGCGGCATGTTCGTGGTGCGGCGCCACGAGGTGGACTACCGGGCGCCGGCGTTTCACGGGGACAAGCTCGAGCTGCGCACCTGGCCCACGCTCATGCGGGCTGCCACGGCCCACCGGGCCCACGAGATCGTGCGCCTCGCGGACGGGCAGATGATCGCGAGCGGCATGAACGTGTGGGGCTTCGTGCAGCCGGAGTCGGGGCGTCCGGTGCGCATGCCGCAGGAGCTGCTGGACGCGTTCGACCCGAGCAGGTACGGCGCCGCGCCCTGACGGAGCGGCTACTGCGGCGGCGCGACCAGCGTGAGATCGTTGTCCGTCACGTTGTCTCCGCCCGAGAGCGTCACCTGGTTCGTGGTCCCGAAGGGCTCGTCCGCGCTGGGCGGACCGTCGCTGTCGCTGCCGAGATCCAGGAACGACACGATGGTGTAGCTGCCCGAGTCCAGGCCGGTGAACAGGTACTCGGCCGTCGCTCCGGGGTTGCCGACGTACCGGGTGCCCACGGGGAGGGTGCCGGGGGTCGGGTTGTCGAGCAGGTACACGACCAGGCGGTCGTTCGGTCCCGCGCTCGCGCCGAGCGTGACGACGCCGCCGAGCGAGTTCACGTTCGTCGGCATGTTCTCGAGCTCGAGGGACAGGCCCTGCACGTCGTCGTCTTCGGTGTTGAACGGCCCCAGCAGATCGTTGGCGTCGGTGGCGAGGTCGAACCCGCCGTCGCCCTCGGGGTCGTACACCGCCCACAGCATCATCCCGCTGAAGTCCTCGGGCACCTGCAGGGAGAACGCGCCGGGCGCCGCGAGCGTCTGGGCCGCGAGCAGCTGGCCGTTGGTGTCCCCGGCCGTGGCGAAGACGAGGATGTCGCCGCCGCTGTAGTCGTCGTAGGCCACGGTGCCGGACATCTCGATGTCTTCGGGGGGCTGCGGGAAGTCGAGGGGGGCTCCGCTGGGGATGAGGATCTCGACCCCCTGCACGTCCCCGACCCCCAGCAGGATCGGGTTCGAGGTGGCCTCGCCGGTGAAGTCCGCGGGCTCGAAGAGGCCGTTGCCGTCGCTCTCGTGGTACGCGATGACGCTCGCCATGCCGAGCCAGTCGCGGGTGGTGATCGAGTAGTCGGGCGTGCCCGCCTCGTAGAACCGCCACCAGCCGATGTGCTCCATGGACTCGTCCGCGACCGCCACCGCGATCGGCGCGGGCTGCAGGTTCATCAGCGTGATCGGACCGGAGATCGTGCTCTGGGGGCTGTTGTCCCCGCCGCCGCCGTCAGCGCGGCACGTCTCGGGCACGTCGATCTCCAGGGTCACCCCCGTCAGGTCGGCGATGCCACCGAACAGCGGGTTGAAGGGGTAGTTCCGCCGGATGTCCACGTCTTCGATGATCGTGTTGCCGTCGCAGTCCGCGATGACCGTGGCGTACAGCGCCCCCAGGTTGGGATCGAGCTGCCCCTGGAACGTGCCGGGGCCGTCGAGCGTCGCCTTCCACAGCACGTCACCGATGTCGTCCGGGTCCTCGAGCAGGTACACGACCATCAGGCCCGAGCGCGCCTGGTACTCCTCGAAGCTGAGGATCCCGCCGGACTCCTGGCTCCGCGCGATCACCTCACCCGAGAACTGGATCGGCAGCGGCTCGGTGGCGTCGTCGTCGTCCGCGACCGAGTCGTCGTCGTCGTCGTCCACGACGTCATCGTCGTCGTCCCCGCCGAAGGGGGGGCAACCGGCGAGCACCAGCACCGAGCTCAGGCCGAGGAGGAGGAGGAGTGTGGAGGTCGTTCGCATCGGGAGCCCCTGGGTCATCGCACCTTCGCTGGTGTGAGAGCACTAGGGCACAGATCCCACCACAGGACAAGGAAGGAACCGGCCGGGCTGGCGTCAGCAGATCCGACGCCGGAGCACGAGCGCCGGGACCAGCGCGATGAAGACCAGCAGGCCCATCCCGCCGCCCGCCACCGAGGAGCGGCAGCCCCCGGGCCCGCCGGCCTTGCCCACCGTGAACGCGCCGGCGAGGGTGTTCGACCCCTGGCTGGTAGAGACCGTCACGTCGTATCCGGCGTCCTGGCTCAGCAGCGCCTGGGGTGCCGTGCCGTCCAGGCGCGACGCGCTGACCAGCTCCAGGGACGACACCGCGAGCCCGCCGATGAACGCCGTGGACGAGGCGTCGAAGTTCTCGCCGATGATCTGGATGGCGATGGGCGCCCCCTCCGTCATGGAGTCCGGCGTGATGTTCAGGATCACCGGCGCGCCGCTGACCGCGTCGTCGTCGTCGCCCGAGCCCGTGTCGTCGTCGTCGCCAGACCCCGTGTCGTCGTCGTCGTCGCCAGAGGTCGCGTCGTCGTCGTCACCGGCGCCGGAGCCCCAATCCACCGGCTCGTCGCTCACGCGGATGACGAAGTCGCCGGGCACGCTGGTGACCCAGGTGTAGGTGGCCTGATCGTTGCCGCAGTCCGTCTTGGGGTTGCCCGTCAGGGCCCGGATCCAGTTGTCCGACGAGGCGCCGTCCTGGTCGTAGACGGGGCCGTGGCCGCTGTTCGGGGTGATGACGTCGAGCTCGTCCACGTGGTTGTAGCAAAAGGCCACCGTGAACTCCTCGCCCGCGGCGACCACCGGCGGGGACACCTCGGACAGCAGGACGTCGATCTCCATGAGCTGCGCCGGACCGCCGAACGCCATCGGCAGGTACTGGCCGACGGACTCGTTGCCGTTGCCATCCACGAACGGCGTTCCGGGGCTCGATCCGCTCGGGTTCTCGAACAGATAGAAGTCCACGGCGGTGTTCAGGGAGAAGCCCACCGACACGCCGTACAGCAGGTAGATGTACCGGAGCTGCATCTCGTCGGGCGCCGTCAGCGTCTTGCCGAAGCACTCGTAGTTGCAGAAGCAGGGGCAGACCGGAAGCGTCAGGGCGGCGCCGTTGACGATGCCCTCCAGATCGGCCGAGTCGGACGAGGCGATCTCGAGGGCCGGCGCCGGGCCGGGGACGCTCGCCAGCAGGGCGAAGAGGAGCGCGAGGAAGACGGCAGCGCGGTTCATCATCCCGCGAGCATAGCCCGCCCGCGGCGTGCCCTGGCGCGGGTCAGCGCGGACCCTCTGTTCGCGGCAGGCGTCCCTCCATCCGGTCCATCTCCGCGTCGGCTTCGCGCAGGGACTCCACCTGCCGCGCGAGGGTCGCCCGGGCCGCCAGGCTGGCCGCCACGCCGTCCTCCACGTCCCGAACCGCCTCGGTGGCCTCCCGGGCCCGGACGTGGGCAGCGGCCTCGGCGACCGACTGGTCGATGGACTCCAGCGCCCTAGCGGCGCCCGCGATGGCCTCCCGCAGGGCCTGGACCTCCTGGACCGGGGTGTCGGGGCCGAGCTCGGACAGGAGCGCGGCCCGCTTCTCGATGCCCTGGGCGAGGGAGCGGGCCTCGGAGCCGGCGCGACCCAGACCGGAGAGGAGCGAGGCGGCGCCGAGGTCCTGGGGATCGATCGCCTTGCGCAGCGAGGCGATGCGCCGCTCGATCTGGTCCAGCAGCCTCAGGACCGGGGAGCGCGTGTCCTTGCGGATCCGCATGTTCACGACCCCCATGGCCGCGCCCAGGGACATGAGCAGGAGCCCCGCGAGCCACAGCGGAGCGCCCGCGGCCACGCCCCGCGCCGGAGGGGTGCGCTTCCACAGCTCCACGCGAACGGAGCCCTTCAGCGCGTCTTCCGCGCGGCCGTGCGTCAAGAGGTACGGGGGTTCGGCCAGCGGATCCAGATCCATCCGCACCTGGAGCGCCTCGCCATCCACGGCGCCGGGGTTGAGGATCGCCCTGGATCCATCCGTGCCCAGCAGCGTCGGGACGCCCCGCGCAAGGCGGAGCAGGGGCCGCCCCAGCTTGCCAGCCGTGACCAGAACGTCGGCCGGAAGGGTCTCCTTGGTGGTGTCGAACCTGAGGCTCCCATCCACCACCACCCGCCAGATCGTTCCATCCGACTGGACCAGCGGCACAGACCCGGACGTGGGCTGCCCCGCGGCGGTGCTGATGGTCTGCACCAGCGCGAACCCGTTGAGCGAGCCGCCGATGGGCGCGCCGGGCACCGGACCGGCCCAGCGCCACCCGCCGAGCACCATCATCGAGACCCCCGCGAGGGTGATCCCGAAGACGGCGAGGCGGCTGCGCAGGAGGCGGGCGATCATGGGGTGCAGCCTACTTCGACCGCGCCGCGCGATCCGGGTTCCGGCCCGACGCTGCTTTTCTCAGGCGACGTTCGCACAGGGCGATCCCCGCCGAGCGCACCGTCCAGGCCTCCATCGGGGTCAGACCCAACAGGTCCGCCATCAGCGCGTCCAGGGCGGCCATGGGCGTCGCCCAACCGACATCCCCAAAGAGCTCGGGCAGGGGCGGCACGCGGCCCTCCGGCAGGGCGTCGAAGGCCGCCGCGAGGTCGGCGGCGCGGGGCCCCGGGTCCGGGATCGGGATCCTTCGCGCGTCCTCCAACCCGAGCCAGAGCACGCCGTCTCCGAAGTTAACGCGCCCCATGAGCTCCAGCGACAGGCGGAACCACGAGCTGTTCAGCACCGCCGCGAGGGCCTTCTCAGTCCCCGGCAACCCCGCCAACACCTGGTAGAGCTGCTGGTCGCAGTACACGGGCCGGTCGAAGAGCGGCTGGCGGAACCGGTCGCCGTACCCCTTCACCAGGAACAAGCAGGAGGGGACCTGGGGCTGCAGGTGCCATGCGCTGGGGTCGTGCCCCCGGTCGTGCGCGTCGATCCAGCCCAGCGCGCCCCGGGCGCCGGCTGCGTCGAGGTCGGCCCGACTGTCCGAGCACACAAACACGCGATCCGGGAGCTCGTCAGCGACGCCGCGCACCCCGCCGATGCGCTTGGGCGACTTCAGGAGGGTCGGCGCGAAGCGCGGCTCGATCCCCGCGTCGGGGGGCGGATAGAAGAACCCGTTGGCGTTCGTGGTGAAGCCCCGGACCACCCTGGCGTGATCCCCGAGGGTGCCCAGGTGCTCGCGACGGTTCAGCCACACCTGGGGGGCCCGATGCCACACCCCCCAGGGCGTCTGGACGGACAGGTCCCCTTGCGCGCGGGTGCGGCCAACCCGCGGCGCGCACGGCAGCGGCTCGTGCACCGTCGCGAACCGCACGGTGGACCCGGCCCGCGCATCGGCGTCGTCCTCCCGGCGTGCCACGAGCACCATCGTGTTGACCTTCGCCCCCGGGAACCAGCGCTCTGCCGCGGACTCCACGAGCCACTCGATGGCGAAGCTGCGGGTCAGGATCTCCCGCACCTCCTGGCCGTAGCTCACGTCGAGCCACGCCGCGGAGAGCACGAAGGCGAGCCGTCCCCCCGGACGGAGCCAGGCCGCGGCCCGGTCCACGAAGTCCACGTACAGGTCCCGCTTCCGCCCCCGGTCTCGCACATAGGGGGGATTGCCGATCAGCAGCTCGACCTCGCCCGTGGGCTGCGCATCGAGGAACGACTCCGCCGAGAGCGTCGCCTGGGGCAGGTTCTGGTGGGCGACATCCAGGGCCGCGGGATCGGTCTCGAGCCCCGTCAACGCGGCTCCCGGCCAGCGCGCCTGGGCCGCCATCAAGAACCGGCCCGATCCACAGGCGGGGTCCATGACGGCGCGCGGCGCGGGGCCGTCGCACAGGTCCAGGACGAGCTCGATCAGCGGAAACGGAGTGAAGTACTGGCCCCGCTCGTGTCGATCCGCGGCCGGCACCGCACGCTCGTGCTCCCTGCCGAGCAGGTCCTGCACGACCCCTCAGCCGTCCCCGGCGGAGTCCGCCCCATCAGCGTCCTCGGCCGCGACGGCGAGCAGCTCCTCCTCGATCTCGTCGTCCGCCTTCTTGAGGTCCTGGAACTGCAGATAGAAGAAGATCACCTCACCGAACACCGGATAGAACGCGATCAGGCAGCCGTCCTTCATGAACTTCCAGAACAGCGCGCCCTGGTCGAAGAACCCGACTTCCTCGCGCTTGACGATGTCCTCGACGAAGAACTGGAAGTTGCCTCCCATCATCCCCACGAAGGCGAGCAGCAGCACCACGACGAACAGGATCCCCGGGATGAAGGACGCGTAGTCCTCCGCGTACGGGTACTTCATGTACGCCATCAGCCGGGCCGTGAAGGGCACCGCGATCGCGAACATGGGGACGATCGAGATCGTCTCGGGGAACAGGTCCAGGTACACGCCCGCGGACCAGGCCGCGAAGTACAGGCACTCGGTGAACACCACCAGATAGAACCAGCTGATCAGGTAGTGGTAGGTGAAGACCATCGCCGCGCTGGACACGTGGCGCGGGAAGGGCGTGACCGGCTGCGGCAGGTCGCTGAAGTGGACGAGGTGGTAGATGAACTCCCGCCAGCGCCCCTTGAAGGCGTAGTCGCGGACCAGATCCTCCATGATCCTCATGGAGTACAGGTTGGTGATGGTCTGGGTGAACAGGTTGGTCAGCGTGAAGATCACGATGACGCCGACGCCGATCACCACCACCGTCAGCATCCCGATGACGAGCTCGTTGATCCCGTCGAGGATCTTGAAGAACGCCAGCAGCGGGTTCATGTGGTGGACGATCAGGTTGTAGGCAAACAGCCACACCAGCGTGATCGTCAGGCTGACCATCAAGGTGGCGTTGGCGCCCTTGACGATGCGGCGCCGCTGCTCCGGCCCCATGGAACGGAGCAACGCCTTGGTGTCGCTCTCTTCGACCGGGGCCGGATCCTGGGTCAGGTCTTCAGATGACATTCTTCAGCCCCTCCGACCCCGCCAGCATGAAGGCGGTCATGATGAACACGAACACGACGAGCCAGATCCCCTTGTTCCAGCGCCACACCCGGAGCCCGTCGAGCGGGTTGAGCGGGAAGGTCTGCACCATCGGGTAGATCAGGAAGGCGTCCGCCGCGAAGAGCAGCAGCACGTTGCCCGTGGCCTTCCACGCGACCCACAGCGCCATCGCGATGAGCGACGGCCCGATGAGACCCGCGAGCGCGATCTTGCCCTGCTGCGCGGTGTCGCCCTCGATGATCACGTCCGAGGTCAGCGGCATGAACGAGAAGGCGCCCGCGAAGTAGAGCTGGATGACGCCGCCGTCGATCCCGGTCTCGTGGCGCAGCGTGATGCCCATGCTGCGCGCCAGTCCGCTCTGCATGAAGTAGATGACCCACAGGGGCAGGACCATCAGCAGGCCGCCGAGCCAGATGATCATCGAGCTCCAGCTGGTCGCGCCAGGCCACGGCGCCCTGGCGAAGAACCGCTGCATCACCTCGTCTGCGGGGGTGGGCGCGGGCTCGGTGGCCAGCGCGGCAGGGTCGAACGTGAGGTTGTTGGACCTGTCCATGGCCGCGGCGAGCTCGTCCTTGGCGTCGTCCTCCTCGTGGGCCAGCAGGATCAGGGCCACCTCGATGCGCCGCTGCTCATCGGCGTCGCGCTCCATCTTCAGGGCGGTCCGCTTGTCCTTGATCTGCTCGCCGATCCCGGCGACTACCTGCTTCTTCTTGAAGGCCTCGATGGCCGGCGCGCGCCGCTTCTCGAGGGTCGCCCGGCGGGTTTGCGACTCACCGGCTTCCGCGGCGAGGGCCTGCTCGGCGGTCTTGAGATCGGTGAAGGGCTGCCCCAGCCCGACGACGATCACCCAGCTCGCATAGAGCAGCGCGGTGGCCCCCGCGAGGCTGCGCAGGTTGGCCGCGCGCACCTGTGAGGCGCTCGGCTTGTCGCCCTTCGAGCCGAAGCCGGTCTTCATCAGCGACGCGAACAGCACCCGCATCGTGGCCTGCAGGCCCCCCTTGAGGGAGGCCTTCATGCCCGCGCGGGCGGAGGTCCGCACGATGGTGCGCAGCACGGTCCGCGAGACGGTCCTGAAGATCACGGCCAGGGCCAGGGTGGCCCCCGCTGCTCCCTCCTTGATGCCACCGGACTCCGAGATGAAGATCTCGTAGCGGTGCTGGAAATAGATCAACGGCACGAGCAGGACGAGCGCGCAGACGATGAACGCGATCACCGTCTCGAACTTCCCGCCACCTTCCTCGGCCTCCAAGGCGTCGGTGGCGGCTGCGCCGACCTCCCCCGGAGGACCCTCAAGGGGCTCGCTCATCGCGCACCCTCCCTCGTCGGACGCCTCGATGGCGCCGAACATGGCGGAGTCTACCGAAGGCTGCAGATCCGCACCTCAGCGGGTCCACCGAGGCGGCATCAAGCCGGCCGGATCGGGCACCGAGGACCGCGCTCCAGCCAGGCCCGGATCGCGCCAACCCGTCCCGAACTCCCCAGGGACGGCCCCGAGCCCCAGAGCATCTTCGGGCTGACCCGATGCTCGCAAGCCGGCTCCGAGGGCGAGCCAGGCAGGGCCGGACATCCGCGACCGCGCGGCTTCGAGGGCGCCGCGCGCCGAGGGCGAGGGCTCTCGCTCGGGATCGATCGCGCACCGCCCCAGTCCGTAGAACAGGGCCGGCACGTCCACCGGCGGAGCAGACACGAAGGCCGCGACAGCATCGTCGGGCACCACCCCCACCGCCGTGACCCCACAGCCGAGCCCCACCAGGAAGCTGCGCCGCGCCTCCCCTTCGAGGGCCGGCTGCACCGTCTCCCAGGGGGGCGACCCAAACCGCTCGTCGATGACGAGGACGGCCATGTCACCGCCCAGGGCGAGGCCGTAGCCCTCGGCGAGGGGGCCCGCGTCGGAGGCCGCCACGGACGGGAAGAGCGCCGAGAACGCAGCGTGTCGGTCCCGCCCCGGTCGGGGATTCATCCGGTGGGCGCCCGAGCTGACGAGGGCCTCGGCGCGGCTCGCGGCCGGAGCCACGATGGAGCGCGGAAGGGAGGGCAGAAGGGCCAGGGCGAGCACCCCGAGAGCCGCGCAGGTCAGCCGGCCGACCCGTCCGCGAATCGCCAGCGAGGCTGGCAGGACAGCGAGGCCGACGGCCAGGAGCAGCACCCAGTAGCGGTAGGCGAGGGGGTAGAACCACTTGTCCAGGGGCAGCACGGCGAGCGGGATCAGCCACGACAGGCCGACCACCGACGCGAGGGCCGCTGGATCGCGCCACCGCAGGCGCCGAAGCGCCTCGACCACGGCGGCGACGAGGGCGAGCACGAGCGCCCAAGCGATGACCAGCAAGGCGAGGGGTCGCAGGGTCAGGTCGGGGCTGTGCGCGCCTCCCTCCAAGGCCCGGCCAAGCTTGCCGAACACGTCTGGCCCGAGCCGCGCGGCGCTGCCCGGAGCGACCCCCAGACCACCGCCGAACTGGTCTACGAGGAACAGCCCGAGCCCCTCCGGGCCCCCCGGCACGACCACCACGAACGCCAGCAGCGGCGCCACGAACCCGGCCGTCATGGCCCCCGCGACGAGGCCCGCCGCTCGCGCGCGCCCCTGCCCCGGAAGCACCTGCCACAGGAACAGCGGCGCGGCGACAGCCGCCGTCCACAGCACGACAGGGCTCATGAGCCAGCCCAGGGACAGCGCCACGCCGAGCAGGAACCCGCGGCGGCACCCTGCGGCCAGGCCGTCGGCCTCCCCCGCCGTCACGACGAGCACCACCGCTGCCATCTGGAAGAGGAGCGACTCCGGGGTGCGCCCGTTGACCCCCTGCAGTTCGAAGTGCAGGCCGGGCCAGGCGAGGGCGACGAGCACCGCGGCGAGGCTGCCGGCGGTGATGGAGCCGGCGCGCGAGTCGCGG